>JAHEGM010000003.1 GCA_024645105.1 Rhodoluna sp. | reverse complement strand
GCTCCTCAATTGTGCGAAGTACGAAATCGCGCTGTCTTTCCATCGGGAAATCCTCTCTCTTGCTCCTACTAGGCTAATGGTTATGCCGAAAGTTCGCCTAGCTCTGGCTCAGACCAACCCCATCGTTGGCGACATTGACGCAAACTCGAGCCGGGCATTCGAAGCCGTTGCGGCCGCGGCCAAAGCTGGTGCCGATTTGGTGCTATTTGGCGAAATGGCAATAACCGGCTACCCAATTGAAGACCTGGCCGCCCGTGAGTCCTTTGTTGCGCAGGCCGAGGTTGCGATCAAAGAATTGGCTCAAAAACTTGAGACAGGTGGCTACGGCGACATTGCGGTAATTATTGGCCACCCAGGGCTAGCTGCAGAGCGCGAGACGCATAACTGGGCCGTTGCTCAGAACTGCGCCAGCGTGCTGCTTGGTGGGAAATCTTTGGGTAGATACGCCAAGCACCACCTGCCTAACTATTCGGTGTTTGACGAATATCGAATCTTTGTGCCGGGCAACGACCTGTTGTCTTTTGAATTCAAGGGGCTTAAGTTTTCTACTCTGATCTGCGAAGACATCTGGCAAAAGGGCGGCCCAGTGGCCCAGCTGCAGAATTCAAACACCGATGTGGTACTCGTGCTAAACGGATCACCGTTCGAGATTGATAAGGACGATAAGCGTTTTGAACTGGTTCGAGATTTGGCAACCTCAAGCAATGCAGCAGTAGCCTACGTAAATCTTGTTGGCGGCCAAGACGACCTGGTCTTTGACGGCGATTCCCTATTGGTTGATAGCGCTGGCCAACTGATTGGCCGTGCCGCACAATTTGAGGCTGACCTGGTGCTTTTCGACATTGAGTCAAAGAGTGAGATCGCAGCCGTCTCAACGCCGCGAGTCAAAAAAACTGATGACCTTGCCCAGATCTGGAATGCCTTGGTACTAGGTCTTCGGGACTACGTGGAAAAGAATCATTTCAAATCAGTCATTTTGGGGCTAAGCGGCGGAATTGACTCAGCCGTCTGTGCCGCAATTGCAGCAGATGCAATCGGCGCCGAACGAGTATTTGGTGTCTCAATGCCAAGCAAATATTCTTCTGGGCATTCAAGAAGTGACGCCGAAGATTCCGCCGACAGAATCGGATTGAATTTTAGAACCCAGCCAATCGAAGATTTTGTATCGGTTTTTGAAAATCAACTTGGACTAGATGGCGTTGCGGCAGAAAATCTTCAGGCTCGCATGCGTGGAGTTATTTTGATGGGGCTAAGCAATGCCGAGGGGCACCTGACCCTAACCACAGGTAACAAGACAGAACTTGCCGTTGGCTACAGCACAATCTACGGAGATTCAGTTGGTGGCTTTGCCCCAATCAAGGACGTTGAGAAAACTTTGGTTTGGAAATTGGCTAAATGGCGAAACGAGCTTGCTGAAGCAGCGGGCAAAACTGCGCCGATTCCCGAGAACTCAATTTCAAAGCCTCCTTCAGCTGAGCTTCGCCCAGATCAAACAGATCAAGACAGCTTGCCCGAATATGACCTATTAGATTCGCTATTAGATGCCTACATTGAACGCCGCCTAGGCCGTGAAGAGATCTTGGCACGCGGTTTTGATGCAGCGATAGTAGACCGAATAATTTCGCTCGTTGACCGGGCTGAGTGGAAACGACGTCAGGGAGCAATTGGCCCAAAGATAACTGGCATGGCTTTTGGTCGCGATCGCAGGCTTCCAATTACAAATCAATCACACTCAAAATAATCACCTAACCAACAGGAGAATCATGGCAGCTGACAAACTTATTTCTAGCGGAGGTCCTTGGGAATCCGTAATTGGTTACTCTCGCGCAACCGTTGCCGGTGAGTACGTTCACGTCTCAGGTTCAACTGCAACAGTTGACGGCGAGCTGCAGCACAAGGGCGACGCTTACGGCCAAACCTTGGTCACCTTGAACGAAGTGATTGCAAAGGCTCTGGCGCAGGTGGGTTACACACTCGCCGACGTTGTGCGATCACGCGTGTACCTGGCAAACGCTGAGGATATGGACTTGGTTGGTAAAGCTCACGGTGAAATTTTTGGCGAGATTCGCCCGGCAGCAACCATGCTCGCCGGAATCCATTTCATTAATAAAGACATGCTGGTTGAAATTGAAGTAGATGCTTGGAAGCGCGCCTAGTAAATGACCACAAACTCAGCACCAAATCCAAAGCTAGTGCGCACGGCACACCTAAAAGAATTTAAGGACGCAGGCCATAAGTTTGCCTGCCTAACAAGTTACGACCACTTGACCGCAGGCATCTTTGACGAGGCAGGCATTGAAGTTATCTTGGTTGGCGACTCAGCTGCAAACAATTCTTTGGGCTACACCAGCACTCTGCCAATTACGGTTGATGAGTTGGTCATCTTTGGTCGCGCGGTCGCAAGCGCTGCAAAGCGCGCATTGGTTGTCGTGGACATGCCTTTTGGCTCTTACGAGACCGGCCCGGCGGACGCCCTTAAGAATGCAATTCACATCATGAAAGCAACCGGCGCAGCCGCAGTGAAACTTGAGGGCGGGCAAAGAAGCGTGCCGCAAATTAGGGCCATTGTTGAGGCTGGAATTCCGGTGATGGCACACATTGGTTTCACACCGCAGAGCGTAAATGGCCTTGGCGGTTTCAAGGTTCAGGGCCGCGGTGATAACGCCGCTGAACTGCTTTCCGATGCTCTAGCGGTGCAAGAAGCTGGTGCATTTGCCGTGGTGATTGAAATGGCCCCTACTGCTATCTCGCAAAAGATTTCTGAGGAGTTGCAAATTCCAACGATTGGAATTGGTGCCGGATCAAAGACCGATGGTCAAATTCTGGTCTGGACGGATTTTGCTGGTTTGAACGGCAGTACTGTTCCAAAGTTTGTGAAACTGTACGCAAACTTCAAAGACGAACTGTTGGCTGCTGCCAAAGAATATCGAAACGAAGTCGCTTCTGGAGTGTTTCCTTCAAAAGATCACTCTTTCGAAAACTAATCGCGTTCTTTCTCTTCTTCTTCGCGCCAAGCGGCCGCTCGCTGCGCAATGACATCTGGGGCTCGCTCAGCTTCTTGGCGAGTGGCAAATGGCCCTAGCCTATGCAGAGCAAGGGATTGCTTTCCCTCTTCAACCTGTCCGGTATGGGTGTTAAACCAGTATTCGAGCTCTTGTTCTTGCATAGACTGAACTCTATGCCACGCGATTCACAAACCGGGTACCTGACCCAAGGTAAATTGAGCCCAACCCGATTTGTTCCAACGGAGATTGCGCGCCCCGAGTACGTGGGCAAACCAGCCCCAGCTAAAAACACCAAAGGTGACGTTCGAAGCACCGAGGAAATTGAAAAGATTCGTGCGGCAGGCAAGATTGCGGCGCAAGCGATTGAACTGGTTGGCCAAAATGCCAAGCCGGGAATCACAACCGATGAACTAGACAGAATTGGCCACGAATTTTTAGTTGCAAACGGTGCCTACCCGTCAACCCTGGGCTACCGCGGTTATCCAAAGTCTCTTTGTTCATCGGTGAACGAGGTCATCTGCCACGGAATTCCTGATGACACCGTGCTAAAAGAGGGTGACATCGTCAACATTGACATCACCGCTTTCAAGAATGGATTCCACGGGGACAGCAATCAGACCTTCATGGTTGGTGAGGTCAAACCTGAAATCAAAGACTTGGTTCAGCGCACCCACGAGGCCATGATGCGCGGGATCAACGCCGCTCTCCCGGGTCGCGAAATAAACATCATTGGTAGAGCAATTGAAACCTACGCCAAACGCTTCAACTACGGAGTGGTTCGCGATTTCACCGGTCACGGCATTGGCGAATCATTCCATTCGGGTCTGATCATTCCGCACTATGACTCGGCTCCGTTATACAACGAAGAAATAAAGGTTGGCATGGTCTTCACCATTGAACCAATGCTGACCCTGGGCACTCACGAGTGGGACATGTGGCCAGACAACTGGACCGTAGTGACTAAAGATAAAAGCATCACCGCGCAGTTCGAACACACCATTGTCATCACCGAGGATGGTCCTGAAATTTTGACCCTTCCATAGCAAGATAGGTATCTATGAGCAAGAAGGCAATTGGCATCGACATTGGCGGCACCGGAATAAAGGGTGCGGTTGTCAACCTAAAAACCGGCTCCCTAATCGGCGAACGAGTTCGCTACGAGACCCCAGCTGGTGGCAAGCCACAAGATATCGCAAATGTTGTTGCTCAACTGGTTCTTGAGCTTCCTGATGCCAAACAAGACATGCTTGTTGGAATTTGTTTTCCTGCCATCACAAGAAACGGCGTGACCATGTCAGCCGCAAACGTTTCAAAAGACTGGATTGGCTTAGACGCTGATGAACTGTTCACTAGCTCTCTGGGGCGTCCGGTGCACGTAATCAACGATGCAGACGCGGCTGGAGTAGCCGAAATTAAATTTGGCGCGGCTAAAGATGTTGACGGTCTGGTAATCATGACGACCTTGGGAACTGGTATTGGTTCTTCACTTTTTATCAACGGCAAACTGGTGCCAAATGCCGAATTGGGCCACCTAGAAATAGAAGGCGTCGACTACGAATCCAAGGCATCGTTTGCGGCCAAGGAACGAGAGAACTTAAGTTGGCAACAGTGGGCCGAACGCCTGCAGAAGTACTACTCCACACTTGAGCGCCTTTTTACGCCAGACCTGATTATCGTTGGCGGTGGAGTTTCGAAGCAGCATGAAGAATTTTTACCGCTGCTGAAACTCAATGCCCCAATTGTGCCCGCCGCAAAGCGCAACAACGCTGGAATTCTTGGGGCCGCTGCCCTGGCCAAAAAAGCCTCTAAATAGAAAGTGGATGGGCCGGCTATTACGCCGGGTTCTGTGCCTGTTTCCAGGTGACGATCATCTATCTAGGGGTGTTGTTGCCAACACCCTCGAGCGGCCTACCCGAGACCAAGAGCGAGCAGCTCTATGCGATCCCTGTCTGACCTTGCTCCAAGCGAGGTTTACCTAGCTGAGGCGCTCACACGCCCCACTGGTGGTCTCTTACACCACCGTTTCACCCTTACCGATTGCTCGGCGGTTTACTTTCTGTTGCACTTTCTCGCGGGTTACCCCGGGTGGTTGTTAACCACCGCCGTGCTCTTTGGAGCCCGGACGTTCCTCGATGTTTCCATCGCGATCGCCTTGCCGACCCATCCACCTAAAGACTACTTGACCCAATAATCGGTGGCAATGAAATGCCTAAAGGTGCGAAGTTGAATTAACTGTTAGAACTTCAGCGGCTTGCTTACCCCAAAAGCGCAGAATTGTGATGGAGCAAGGTGAGATTTGCGGTGCCCAATATGCTGAAATGCCGCCCTCAAAGGCTTTTCTAGTCATCCCACGAATCGGCATCACGTGACTAACTACGGCAACACTCTTGCCCTGGTGCTCTTCGACAATCTCATAGAGACCCTTTAGAACGCGAGCATCAAACTCGGCAAGCGATTCTCCGTGAGGCGGAGCAACGTCCCAGGAGCCCTGCCAAGCGGCAAATTCTTGGGGCCATTTGGCTTTGACTTCGTCATTGGTATGGCCATCCCAATCACCAAAAGAAATCTCGGCGATGTTTTCATTGACTGAAACGCCAAGGCCTAACTCGTTTGAAATGATGTTGGCAGTATCTAGGGTTCGCTGTATCGGCGAGGCAACAATTGCCGAGATTGGATTTAGATAAGACCAGGGACCCGAATTCCCAATCTGCTTTAGCGCATCGGCAACCAACCTGGCGTCAAGCCTGCCGAGATCGGAAAGTTTAGGGTCCTCGCCTCCCCTGCCAGAGATTCGCTTGGATTCGGTCAAGTGTGTTCGCCCGTGACGCACCAACACGACAGTAGTCAAAGGCTCTGTGACACCCCCCGGTGCACGAACGGAACTCGGCGCAAGCTGATTGAACTCGGCAACTGGAGAACGAAGAGCTTGGCCCTCTGATGAAACAACAGAGTCGGCAGATTCATCCATAGCCTTATTAGCCAGGGCGTCAGCCCTTGAGTTCTGTTCTCTTGGAATCCACATCCATTTAATTTCGTGACCCTTGGCAATTTTTTGAACCTCGCTGGCAAGTTGAATCATGTCTGGGTGTTTGATCTTCCAGGTGCCAGACATTTGCTCGATCACGAGTTTTGAATCCATGCGCACCAAGATCCTTGCGGCGGGATTAATTTCTATTGCGCCTTCGAGACCAGCCTTGAGCGCAAGGTACTCAGCAACATTGTTAGTGGCGATGCCAATAAATTTTGCTATTTCAAGAATCACTTCTCCGCTGTCGGCATTGATAACAACTGCGCCACTTCCAGCCGGGCCCGGGTTTCCCCTAGAGCCGCCGTCTGCCTCGATGATTAAATTGGCTGGCGTGTTCATCGGATCAGTATTGCCTGGCAGTCTGGACAGGTGGCAATTTCATCCCTTGGCATGGCATTAATTTCAGCCAAGGCCGTGGCCCCAATAGTCATGCGGCAAGCACCACATTCTCGGCCGAGCAATCTGCCAACGGCTAATCCTCTAGAGCTTTTCTTTTCGTACAGCGCAATTAGCTCCGCATCAATTCTGGAAGCTTGTTGCGAACGCTGCGCAGTACTCAAGTCAAGACCTGAACGCAACTTCATTATTTCTGCTTCGTTGGCTGACTCTTTTGCCGCTAGTTCCTCGTCAATTGCTTGCTTATCGGTCAATACTGTTTTGTAGGTAGCCTCAACTTCATCTTTGCGTTCTAAGATTGCCAACTCTAGATCTTCAAGCTCAGATTTTCGCTTTTTTAGCGTTTCAAGCTCTGATTGAATTCCCTGTGCATCTTTTGAAGAACTTGTGGCGTTCAACGCTGCCGCGTCTTTTTCAATTCTCTGTTCAACCAACTTCAAATCTGCCTCGGCTCGAGCTAGGTCAAGTTCAACCTGATCAAGTGCATTTCTGCTCTCAATAAGCTGTGCAGCGCAATCACGTTGGGCGGATCGCAAATCGGAAAAAGCATTTCCGCTGGTCAGGTTGGTTAGATAGGTGCGAGTGCGAGATATTTCCAAATCAAGATTGGCCAGACCAAGCAATTCAGCTTGCTGATTCTCAGACGCTTTCATTGAATTCTCTCTTTTTAATTGGTCTCTACAAAACTACCTTGAAGCATTACTACTGAGTGACAGTAAATTCCCACGGGTCTGTACGAATGTGGCTAACTACAAATTGCACAGTCGGAAACAGCTCGCTCAATTGTGCCGCGGCAACATCAAGCCAAACCCATTCACTCGCCCAGTGTGAAACATCCATCAACGCCATGGGTGCTTCGTTCACTCTTGACTGCTCAACGGCGTCTTGGGTTGGGTGGTGCCTAAGGTCAGAGGTAACATAAACATCTGCCCCGCTGGCAAAGGCATCGGCAATGAAGGAATCGCCGGCTCCACCGCAAAGAGCAACCTTTTGAATGATCTGTTCGTAATCACCGGCAACACGAATGCCACTTGCTGTAGCCGGAAGAATTCTAGAAACAAAGCGAGCAAAATCACCCAATTTCATGGGCTGAACAAGATCTCCGACTCGGCCGTGACCCGTATTTGAATCTGAATTTGCAACGAGAGGAACTGTGCCCCGCAGACCAAAGGCCTTGGCAAGCACATCTGACACCCCGGACTCAACTACATCGGCATTGGTGTGGGCAGAATAAATTGAAACGCCTGATCTAATTGCCTTGGCCAATACAGAGCCCTTGGCGCCAGATTCGGCAACACTCTGCACACCTCGCAGCAAATAGGGATGGTGTGAAAACACAAGATTGAATTCGCCATCTTGTGCCTCCGAAATAATCTCGGAAGTTACATCAACACTTAACAGCACCCGAGAAACTCTTTGAGTTTGCTCACCAGATACTAGGCCGGGCGCATCCCAAGATTCTGCCCCACTAAGTGGCCAGATCTGCTCAAACGCAGAGACGAGTTGCT
Source organism: Rhodoluna sp. (assembly GCA_024645105.1). Lineage (GTDB taxonomy): Bacteria > Actinomycetota > Actinomycetes > Actinomycetales > Microbacteriaceae > Rhodoluna. The sequence goes on along the minus strand of JAHEGM010000003.1, from coordinate 47,890 downwards.
TTAGCTCAACTGCCATTACTCAGCCAGGCCAAAGATGTCTTTTAGGTCATCTCGACGCGATTCAATTGCAAGAACCTCTGCTTCTTGACGCTTGATTCTTGGAATACCGGCGACAACAGGGATAAGTGAACCAAACGCAAACGCGATAATCAGACCGAACGATGTTGTGGCCCAAAACTCTTGATTAACCATTAGGTCAGCAAGGTATCCGGTCCAGCCAAATCCAGCCTGCTCGCTGTAAATCAATCCGTAGCCAAGCGCTGAACCCACTACCCAAGCAGACAAGTTAACCCAATTTACGGATTTATAGAAACCGTATGCGCGGCTGAGGGATATCTCGTGATACGCGATACGACGAATCAAAATATCCGAAACGAAAATTCCAGACCACGCCGCAACCGGAACGCCAATTAATAGTGCGTAGTCTCTGATCAGACTCAACAGATCTGGAATCAAAATAACTCCGGCAACGGCCGCGGCTGCGGAGATAAGACCCAAGATTGGCTGAGCCAAAGCTGGCTTCAGTTTCGCACCAATTGAGTGCAGGCTCAGGTTCGATGAATACAGTGACATCGCAAGTACCACGATGATTGTCACCGCGGCAGAACCTGCAAGGGTGTACCCAAGCCAAGGTGCAAGCAACGCAGAGAACTCCTGCAGCATAGAAACTGAGTAGAAGCCTGAAGATGTCAACCCGCTAGTTACTTTTTGCGGCGCTGATCCAAGCAGCGCTAGCCCAAATGCTGCAACCAAAGTTGGCACAAACGCTAGAGCTAGTGCGCCCCAACCAACTACAGCAGCGCCGCGCGCGTGAGTTGATAGCTTTCGAGCAAAATCTGCACCGGCCGAAGTCCAAGCCAAACCAAAAATAGAGAAAGTCATTACGGCTATACCGAACGTTGCCGGCCAACTTGAAGTTGACTGCGCTAGCAAATCGTCAACTGAAATTCCACCCGCTGTGGCAATTGCCAAAGTTGCAACTGTCAGCACGCCAATGATGCCGGCTACCTGCTGCGCTCGATAAAGAACTCTGCCACCAAAAATCGCAAGGGTCACAGAAGCAATCACAAGCGCTAGAACCACAAGTCCTAATGTGATGGTGTTGTTATCGGTGTAATCAGTAATGGACTCAACGCTGAAGTATTCATTTCCTAGGTAAACCACAACGGCCAGGATTGCAGCGGACCAAAGAATTCGAACCACGGTGAGAATAGAAGCAGGTGCTGCGTTGCCATAAACACCAAATGCTGCACGAGAGATCATCAGGGTTGGCAAGCCGCTTCGCTTTCCGGCCAGTGCGCCAACCGCAATCACGATTGCCGAAGCAGTCGCGCCCAAGAAGATCGCCAAGACCGCCTGTGTGAATGCAATTCCGGCATCGAAAACGAACCAAGCTAAACCAAGCGGCAAGACCGAGCCGCTTAATGTCAACCAAGCCCAGAACTGCGAAACAGAATTACTTCGTCTGCTGGTTTTTGGTGCTGATTCAATTGAGACCTCTTCAATAGGAGAGGCAGTCTTGAAACTAACTCCAGGGTTGGTCTCTAAAACAGTCATAGATTCCTCAGCGAAGGCCGGGGCCGAGGCAACTGGGGCTACGGCAAGGTCTTCGAGAAGCTCTTCTTCAAGAGCAGTCAATTCGTCTTCGGCGCCAACAACAGTGTCGGCAGCCAGCAATCTCTCAAACTCATCCAATTCTTCAGGAGCCGATGCTTCAGGAGCTGATGCCTCAGGAGCTGACTCTTCAGTTGCCTGCTCAGTAAAGAACGGCGCAATTTCTGGAACTTCCGCTGCAACTTCCTCAACAACCACTTCTTCAACAACCAGTTCTTCAACAACCTCAGGAACTGCCACCTGATTGGCGTACATGTCATTGAGGCGCGAGACCACATCTTCAATAGGTTCAATTACTTGAGGCACCACGGTAGGCGCCTCAAGCGGCTCAAGCCCCTGCTGGGCACGCTTGGCATTCTCAACTGCTAGCAAGGCCTCTGGCGAGCCGATTCGCTCCATTTCAATCACCCAAGACGAAAACTCCATCTTCTCTATGTCGCGAAGTTGAGCCTGCGTCTCAAGCAGCTCCATTGCGGCGGTGATGCCGGCCTCATCTGCCTGAGCATTGCCTAAAGCCTCTTGAATCTGGGCATCGGTCATTGAGCGGCGCGCTGGAGGGGTGAAATTAGTCGAATCCATACCCAAATACTAATGCCGAGGCCGGATTTGACTGGCTTGGAGGTTCTCTGGTTGACACCTTTAAAGCAAAATCCCCAGTCCAAGGACTGGGGATTCACTTGCGTGGGCCCTACCGGGATCGAACCGATGACATCCACGGTGTAAGCGTGGCGCTCTACCAGCTGAGCTAAAGGCCCCTCTTTCGAGGTTTGCAGCGAACTGCAACTCGAAGAGCCTATCCCATTTTGGCGGGTTTACGCCAATTTGGGCTGGTTTTTGACCTAAAGCGATGCAAGCGCCTTATCGTACTCATCTAGGCTGCGTGCCTGGCCTGGCGCAGTCACGAACTTGGCAACCAAATCGCCATCGATGTTGATCACAAAAGTCGCGCGATTGGCAATGCCTGCGTCCTCAATGAAGACGCCATACTGCTTGGCGACCGCCCCGTGAGGCCAGAAATCAGCCAAAACGCTGAACTTATAGCCCTCGTGCTCGGCGAATTGCTTCTGCACGTACTTTGAATCCACCGATATTGCCAGCAGCTCAACATTTTCGTTCTCGAACTTGGCAAAGTTATCGCGAATCTCGCAGAGCTCTCCGGTGCAAATGCCTGAGAAAGACAGCGGATAGAAGACAATCACAACTGGCTTCTTACCCTTGAAATCAGCCAAGCTGGCTGTTTCGCCAAACTGGTTGATTAGCTCAAACTGTGGGGCTGGATCGCCGATAATCAGGCTCAATTGTTTCTCCTCTGTAAAAAATGGTGGCTTTGGCTATAGCAACCAGCAAACCACACTTTTGCATCCCATCCTCAGCGTAAACTTTTAGAGGCTTTACCAAAGCTTTTGAGTTTCCTTTGTCCATCCCCCACGAAAAGGATGTCAGTTGTCAATTAACAACAATGATGCATACGCGGTCAACACCCCGGACCTTGACCCACAAGAAACAAGCGAATGGCTTGAATCGCTAGACGCCGTAGCACGTGTGCACGGTCGTGGTCGTGCCCGCGAAATCATGTTGAATCTTTTGCGTCGTTCTCACGAGCTACAACTGAATGTTCCTATCGTTCCGACGACCGACTACCTAAACACCATTGCCCCAGAGAATGAAGCCGAGTTCCCTGGTGACGAAAAAATTGAGCGAACCTATCGCGCTTGGATGCGCTGGAACGCGGCGATGCTTGTTCACCGCGCGCAGCGTCCGGGCGTTGGTGTTGGTGGTCACATTTCAACTTTTGCTTCTTCTGCTTCACTTTATGAAGTTGGTTTCAACCACTTCTTCAAGGGTCAAGATCACCCATCTGGTGGCGACCAGATTTTCATTCAGGGTCACGCCTCTCCTGGCCCTTACGCTAGAGCTTTTCTTGAGGGTCGCCTAAGCGCAGATCAACTGGATGGTTTCCGTCAAGAGAAGTCTCACCAAGCCGGATCGCTTTCTTCATACCCACACCCACGTTTAATGCCAGACTTCTGGCAGTTCCCAACCGTGTCTATGGGTATTGGTCCAATCAATGCCATTTACCAGGCGCAATTCAACCGCTACCTTGCTGGCCGTGGAATTAAGGACACCGCAGAACAGCACGTGTGGGCCTTCTTGGGTGATGGTGAGATGGACGAAGTTGAATCACGTGGTGCACTTCAACTTGCCGCTAACGACAACCTAGATAACCTCACCTTTGTTGTGAACTGTAACCTCCAACGTCTTGATGGTCCTGTACGAGGCAACGGAAAAATTATTCAAGAGCTTGAATCTTTCTTCCGCGGTGCCGGTTGGAATGTAATCAAAGTTGTCTGGGGTCGCGAGTGGGACTCGCTACTTGCCAACGACACCGATGGCGCACTGGTTGATTTGATGAACAAGACGCCGGACGGCGACTTCCAAACTTACAAGACTGAAGATGGTGCATTCGTGCGCGAAAACTTCTTTGGTCGCGACCCACGAACCGCAAAACTTGTTGAGCACATGAGCGACGAGGAAATTTGGGGACTAAAGCGCGGTGGTCACGACTACCGCAAGGTCTACGCCGCTTATAAGTCTGCAATGGAACACAAGGGTCAACCAACAGTGATTCTTGCCAAGACAATCAAGGGCTTCACGCTTGGTAAATCATTTGAAGGTCGCAACGCTACCCACCAGATGAAGAAGTTGACTCTAGATAACCTCAAGGGATTCCGCGACGAACTTCGTATTCCAATCACTGACGCGCAGCTCGAGGAAAACCCTTACCAGCCGCCATACTTCCACCCAGGTCAAGACGCTCCGGAAATTCAATACATGCACGAGCGTCGTCGCGAACTAGGTGGTTACCTGCCAGAACGTCGCAGCAAATATGTTGACTTCAAACTTCCTGCAGAAGATGTTTATAAGTCTGCAAAGGGCGGCTCAGGCACCCAAGAAGTAGCAACCACAATGGCGTTTGTTCGTCTCTTCAAGGACTTGCTACGTTCACCAGAATTTGGTGAGCGCATTGTGCCAATCATTCCTGATGAGGCTCGCACCTTTGGTATGGACGCATTCTTCCCTTCTGCGAAGATCTATAACCCACAAGGTCAGCACTACATCTCTGTAGACCGCGAACTGTTGCTTGCCTATAAAGAGAGCACCTCAGGTCAGATTCTGCACACCGGAATCAATGAGGCGGGTTCAATTGCGGGCTTCACCGCAGCTGCTACCAGCTACGCAACACAGGGTCAGCCGATGATCCCGTTCTACGTCTTCTACTCAATGTTTGGATTCCAGCGAACCGCTGACTCCATATGGGCGGCGGCCGATCAACTGTCACGAGGATTCTTGATTGGCGCTACAGCAGGTCGCACGACTCTAACCGGTGAAGGTCTTCAGCACGCCGATGGTCACTCTCCATTAATCGCATCAACAAATAATGCGGTTATCAGCTACGACCCTGCATTTGGATACGAGATTGCTCACATCGTAAAGAGTGGAATCGATCGCATGTACGGCGGTCAACACCAAGACCCAAACTGCATCTACTACCTAACTGTTTACAACGAGCCTTACGTTCAGCCAGCAGAACCAGAGAACGTTGATGTTGAAGGTATTGTTCGCGGCATCTATCTTGTTTCAGAAAACCACAGCGAAGGACGCAAGGCCCAAATTCTTGCATCCGGTGTTGCTGTGCCTTGGGCTTTTGAAGCTCAGCAGTTGCTACAAAACGACTGGGGCGTATCTGCAGACATCTGGTCAGTAACCTCATGGAGCGAATTGCGCCGCGATGGTCTACTGCGTGACGAGGCGAAGTTCCTAAACCCTAATCACGAAATTCCAGACTCGTACCTAACCGCAAAGCTAAAGAACGCCCCTGGGCCTTTCTTGGGCGTGAGCGACTTTATGCATGCAGTGCAAGATCAGATTCGCGCCTGGGTACCTGGTGACTACGCAACCCTTGGTGCAGATGGCTTTGGTTTCTCAGACACTCGTGCAGCGGCCCGCAGATTCTTTAAGATCGATGGCCCGTCAATCGTGGTTCGCGTACTTGAGCAACTTGTTGAGCGCGGCGAAATGGACCCAAGTGTTCCGCAGCAAGCAATCGACAAGTACCGTCTGCATGACGTGAACGCTGGCACCTCTGGATCAACCGGTGGCGAGAACTAAGCAAGCTACTCTCGACTGGCTAAAGTCGATTTCGGGTGAACTTGCGACCACAACTCTAAAGAGGCTTGACGATCTTTTGCCTTGGTATAGGCAAATGCCGGCCTCACGCAGATCTTCGGTTGGGCTGGTAGCTCAAGCCGGCATTTCTTCGTTTGTTTCTTGGTACAAAGATCCGAAGTCGCAACCTTGGGTTGCCGCAGACGTTTTTGGCGTCGCACCGCGTGAGCTATTGCGCTCCATCTCACTGCAAGAGACTCTGCAACTTATTCGTGTTGTGGTGCAAGTGGTTGAAGATCGAGTGGTTCAAGAAGACGAATCGCTGCGAGAAGCCGTACTTCTTTACTCTCGAGAAATAGCATTTTCGGCCGCAGACGTTTATGCCCGCGCAGCCGAAGCAAGAGGACTGTGGGATGCCCGTCTCGAGGCCTTGGTAGTTGACTCAATTCTCAGTGGCGAGAACGAGGAAGAACTAGCGTCAAGAATTGCCGCGCTTGGTTGGCGAGCAGGTGGCTCAGTAGTTGCACTGATTGGCGTGGCTTCGGAACCGGTTGACCAAGATTCACTCAGGCGCATCGCCAGAAAAAATAGTGCCGATGTTCTGATTGGAATTCACGGCAACCGCCTGATTGTGGTCATCGGCCGAATTGAGAATCCTGAATCGGAAACTGAGTCGCCAAGCTTTATGAAAATTGCCGAAGGCTTAGACCGATACTTTGGTGCCGGCCCTATGGTCTTGGGTCCAGAGGTTCCTTCAGTTGCCGAAGCAAACCGTTCGGCAAAAGCCGCTCTTGCAGGTTTTGCGGTAGTGAAGACATGGCCCAAAGCACCTAGGCCTATCTCCGCAGAGGACCTACTGGCAGAGCGCTCTCTGGCCGGAGATATGCTGGCAAAGCAGACTTTGGTTGAAAGAATCTATCGCCCGCTCAGCGCCAACTCCCCTGAGCTACTGGAAACACTTTCAACCTACCTAGATACCGGCCGGTCGTTGGAAGCAACTGCACGGGAATTGTTTGTGCACCCAAACACCGTTAGATACCGCCTAAAAAGAATTTCCGAAATCATCGGCTGGGACGCCACCGGTTCACGCGAGGCGTTTGTGCTTCAAGTAGCCATGGTCCTTGGTTCAATGACTGAAACAGAAACTAGAAAGAGAAAGTAAAGATGATTGTTGTCGTTTGCCCTGGCCAAGGTTCACAAACTCCTGGCTTTCTAGCACCCTGGTTAGAAATTCCAGAGTTCAAATCTTCAATCCAGTTGATGCAGAACGCATCGGGTATTGATCTTGTTTCTCACGGCACCATTAGCGATGCCGATACTATTCGCGACACCGCCGTAGCACAGCCATTGATCGTGGCCGCCGGGGTTGCCACGATGCAAACTCTGTTGCAGGGTGAGTCTGCACACGAAGCGGGCATTGCCGGAGTGTCAGGTCACTCAGTTGGGGAAATCACTGCCGCAGTCGTTTCTGGAGTGTTCGATGCCGAAACCGGAATTAAATTTGTAAACGAGCGCGGTCAAGCAATGGCAAAGGCTGCGGCACTTGAACCAACCTCAATGGCCGCGATTCTTGGTGGTGACCAATCAGAGGTTGAGGCCAAACTTGCAGAACTTGAACTTGAACCTGCAAACTACAACGGCTCAGGCCAAATAGTTGCCGCCGGTTCGGTAGCCGCGATCAACGAGTTGCAGGCAAATCCATTAGCGGGCACCAGAGTTATTCCGCTTCAGGTTGCCGGAGCGTTTCACACTCGCTTCATGAAGCCAGCGGTAGAGACCCTGAGGGCTTACTCAGAAACTGTCGCGATTCAAGATCCAACCGTGAAGCTTTGGAGCAATAACGGCGGCCGCGAAGTTTCATCGGGTTCTGAGTTTGTTGAATTATTGGTGAACCAGGTCTCCTCACCGGTTCGCTGGGACCTTTGCATGGCAGCGATGGTTGAGGCGGGAGTCACCGCATTAATTGAACTGGCACCGGCAGGAACTCTGGTTGGTCTAGCCAAGCGAGCGATGCCCGGCATCGAAACCCTCGCTGTGAAGACACCAGAAAATCTTGAGGCGGCTTTGTCGCTTATCAACAACCATCGATAGAAATTCGACGGTAAATTTAGAAGTATCCGCAGGAGAGGCAAGATGTCACAACCAACACTCAACCAATACGAGACCGTCAAGTTCTCTCGTATCTACTCTCTTGGCGCAGCTCGAGGCGACCTGACCGTAACCAACGATGACATCGCCGGTCCGATTGACTCCAGCGATGAATGGATTCGCCAGCGCACCGGAATTATTACGCGTAAGCGAGCAAGTAAAGACCTAAGTCTGATGGACATGGCCGTTTCGGCCTCGAACGAGGCAATCAAGAAGGCAGGCATTGCTCCTTCTGAAATTGGCGCGGTTATCTTCTCTACAATCACGCACCCTTTTCAGACTCCATCAGCGGCAACCTTGCTTGCCGACAAGATTGGCGCAAACCCTGCGCCCGCATATGATATTTCTGCAGCTTGTGCCGGTTACTGCTATGGCATCGCTCAGGCCGATGCCTTGGTGCGCTCTGGCGTGGCCAAGTACGTTTTGGTTGTTGGCGGCGAAAAACTTTCTGACTTTATTGACCCAACCGACCGCACAATTTCATTTCTGCTCGGTGACGGCGCGGGGGCTGCAATTGTTGGCCCGTCAGAAACCCCGGGCATCAGCCCATCGGTTTGGGGCTCGGATGGCTCGCACTGGGATGCGGTTGGCATGAACGCATCCCTTCTAGAATTCCGCGACGGCGAGCACACCTGGCCGACTCTTCGCCAAGAAGGTCTCACCGTGTTCAAGTGGGCAGTGTGGGAAATGGTCAAGGTTGCCCGTGAGGCACTTGAGGTCGCCGGTGTAAAAGCCGAGGATCTAGCCGCAATCGTCACTCATCAGGCCAACATTCGAATCATCGATGAATTGGCCAAGCAGCTTGAGGTTCCAGATCATGTGGTCGTGGCCAGAGACATCATTTACACCGGAAACACATCTGCCGCCTCTATTCCGCTGGCTATGCACGCCCTGTTGGAGTCTGGTGAGGTCAAATCGGGTGGTTTGGCTCTAGAAATAGGCTTTGGGGCCGGCCTTGCCTTCGGCGCCCAAGTAGTAGTCCTACCGTAAACTTAACCTCGGTCAAATAACCCCTAAAGGAGAAACCCAATGGCACTTTCACAGAGCGAAGTTCTTGCAGGCCTAGCAGAGATCGTTAACGACGAGACCGGCATTGCAGCAGACGCAGTTCAGCTAGACAAGTCATTTACTGACGATCTAGACATCGACTCAATCTCAATGATGACCATCGTTGTAAACGCAGAAGACAAGTTCGGCGTAAAGATTCCAGACGAAGAAGTAAAGAACCTAGTCACCGTTGGCGACGCAGTTAACTTCATCACAAACGCTCAGTAATTAAAGGTTTATCCAAATTGACTCAGAAAATCGTTGTCACCGGTGTGGGCGCTACTACCCCACTCGGTGGTGACGCGCGCTCAACCTGGAAGGCCCTGCTGGCTGGTGAGTCGGGAATCTCGACCATCAACGAAGAGTGGGTTACCAAGTACGAGCTGCCGGTAACTTTTGCTGGTCAGGCAAAGGTTAACGCGGCAGAGGTGCTTACTCCGCAGGAAATCAAGCGCCTAGACCCTTCGAGTCAATTTGCCCTAATTGCAGCACGTGAGGCTTGGGCAGATGCGGGTTCACCCGATGTTGTGCCCGAGCGTCTCGCGGTTGAATACGCCACCGGTATTGGTGGCGTCTGGACCCTTCTTGATGCATACGACGCATTGAAAGAAAAAGGTCCGCGCAGAGTTCTGCCAATGACTATTCCAATGCTGATGCCTAACGGCCCGGCAGCGGCTATCGGTATGGATATTGCGGCTCGCGGCGGTGTTCGCACCGCGGTTTCCGCTTGTGCTTCATCTACCGAAGCGGTTGCCAACGCTATTGCTCGCTTGCGTTCAGGTGAGATTGACGTTGTGGTTGCCGGCGGTTGCGAGGCCGGAATTCACCCGCTTCCGCTTGCCGCCTTTGCTGCAATGCACGCACTCTCAAAGCGCAACGATGACCCAGCCAAGGCTTCACGTCCTTACGATGTGAACCGCGATGGTTTCGTTATGGGTGAAGGCGCTGGAGCTTTGGTTCTTGAGACCGAGGAACACGCTAAGAAGCGTGGCGCAAAGATTTATGCAGAACTTGTGGGGGGTTCAGTAACCTCTGACGCTCACCACATCACCGCTCCAGACCCTGAGGGCACCGGAGCTGCACGCGCAGTTACCGCAGCGCTGAAGCAGGCAAATGCCAAGCCAGAAGATGTGGTGCACATCAACGCGCACGCAACTTCAACTCCGGTTGGCGACATTGCCGAGTACACCGCTTTGCTTCGCGTCTTTGGCGATCACCTAAGCAACATTGCTGTTTCAGCAACCAAATCTTCAACCGGCCACTTGCTTGGTGGAGCCGGTGCAATTGAGGCAATCTTTACAGTGCTTGCTCTTCACGAACGCACTGCGCCGCCAACCATCAACCTTGAAAACCAAGACCCTGCTATTCCTCTGGATGTAGTCACCTCTCCTCGTGCTCTTCCAGACGGCCCAATCTTGGCAATCAGCACCTCATTTGGCTTCGGTGGACACAACGCCGTAATCGCCTTCCGCAGCTACCAGGGCTAAGTCCTTGAGCAAGCTCTACTTCCGTCACGGTGCCATGAACAGTGGCAAGAGCACCGCTCTGCTTCAGGCTGCCCACAATTACGAAGAGCGCGACCAGCATGTTCTGTTAGCAAAGCCGGCAATTGATGTAAAGGGTGAGAAAGCTATCACCAGCCGCTTGGGTGTTGACCGCGAAGTCGACTTTCTAATCACCCCACAGCTAAATCTTCGTCATGAATTTTCTAACCGCGTGGCTGAATTCAAGAAGGCAACCGGAAAAGACATTGCCTGCCTGTTGATTGATGAGGCACAGTTTCTAAGTCGCGACCAGGTTGATCAGGCTCTCGAAATAGCAGTGCTTGATGGTGTTCCGGTGTTGGCCTATGGAATTCGCACGGACTTTCTCACCAACGGCTTCCCCGGGTCGCTAAGGTTGCTAGAAATTGCACACTCTCTAGAGGAACTAAAAACCATTTGCCGCTGCGGCAGAAAGGCCATGTTCAACGGCCGAAAGCTTGATGGCAAGTTTGTCTTTGATGGCGAACAGGTTGCAATCGATGGCGTGCACGTGACCTATGAGTCCCTTTGCCCAACCTGCTACTTTGCCGAAAAATCTAAATGATTCAAACTCTTCGTGACCTGCGCAAGGTTCCACACTTCTATCAATTATTTTTCGCCAGAACCGTTTCAAATTTTGGTAATGGGATTTCACCTGTCGCCCTTGCCTTTGGCGTCTTAGCAATTGATGGTGCCGATGCTGGCTCTTTGAGTTTGGTAATGGTTAGCAGAACCCTGCCGGTGTTGCTGTTACTTCTGGCCGGTGGAACATTTGCCGATAAATTTGGCCGGGCCAAAACCATGGGCTGGGCCGACATATTGCTGGGCTTTTTGATTCTGATAGTTGCAGCTTCTTTTATCGTTGACTCGCCCAGCGTGCTTTTACTGGTGGTAGTTGGCGTGCTCTCAGGAATTCTGAATGGCATTTGGTACCCGGCATTTTCAGGACTTACCCCAATCATCGTGCCAAACGAAAAACTTCAAAGCGCAAACTCTGCAATTGGCTTTGGATCAAACATTGCGTTCATGCTTGGCACCGCAAGCGGTGGCTTGGTGGTTAGCACACTTGGCACCGGCTGGGCTTTAGGAATTGACGCGCTTACCTTCTTGGTTGCCGGTGCCATGATTTTGCCACTTGCGAAATTACCGCAACCTGGCCAGGTAACAGCTGGAGACAAAGTGAGCTTTCTTCACGAGCTCAAGGTTGGCTGGAAAGAGTTTTCGTCAAGATCATGGCTAGTGATCATTGTTCTGGGTTTTGCGTTCGTAAACCTAAGCTTTGAGGCTACCTGGGCTGTGCTGGGAGCACTGCAAACCCTTGAAGCATATGACGGGGCGGCAAGCTGGGGTTTGATTCTTGGTTTAATGAGTGTTGGCTTCTTGCTTGGCACCTTGATTGCAAATCGAGTACGCCCGCGAAGGCCACTCAGATTCATCATGATGCTGATGCTGGCTGAGCCAGTGTTCCTGTTGCTCTTTGGCCTTGGCGCCCCGCTGCTATTTGTTCTAATTTCTGCAATTTGCATGGGAATCGCCTTGGATGTTTTCTACGTAATCTGGATGACCACCATTCAGCAGAATGTGCCAGAGGAATCTTTGTCTAGGGTGAATTCCTACGACACATTTGGCTCATACGTTTTTGGTCCGCTTGGCGTTGCGATTGCCGGCCCCGTAGCTATGCAGATTGGTCCTGGAACCGCACTGGTGATTGGCTCCTGTATTTCAATTTGTGCACTCTTGGTGGCCTTTAGTTTTCCGAGTGTTCGAAACCTCAGAGCTGCGATTACTGACTAGCTGGTCGCAACCCAGTAGCGCCTGAGCAAAGTTCCTGAGTCTTGAATTTTATTCTCGAGAATTCCACCGGCTGACTCAATTACCTTCGCGGAGGCAAGGTTTGAATCGTTGCAGGTTAGAAGTGCTTTCGAGATTCCTAAACTGGCGCACAAACGCAATCCCTCAGCAAGTAAAAGTTTTGCGTAGCCTTTGCGGCGATGTCCTGGCCTTACCGCATAGCCAATGTGGCCGCCGTAGGTGGTCAACCAGTCGTTAAGCTCGTGCCTAATTGAAACCCGGCCAACAATCTCGCCTGCCACCTCAAGCAGTAAAAAGGTTGATTGAACCCGGTTTTCTAAAAGATGGACCCCGGCTTGACTGTTTTGAACTCTGGAAATGTACTCTTCGAATGCTAGGTCTTGACTGAACCCGTCAAGCAGAAAATTCGAGCCCTCTCCTTTAAGTTCATCGTGAGCGCCTCTTAGAACGGATTCGTCTTTCATTTCCGGAAGTCTGAAAATCATCTGGTTCCATTCATGGGGTTCACTGGTGGGGAGTATGGAAAGGCACCGACAGGTGTCTTTCGAAGTCCCGTTCAATTTAACTTCTGGTGGGGAGTACGGGACTTGAACCCGTGACCGACGGATTATGAGTCCGCTGCTCTAACCGGCTGAGCTAACTCCCCCCAACCTGCATCCTTCTAATCTTCGTCGTTTTTGAGACGCTCTGCAGCGTTCTTTACAACTTTCTTAGCCTGGTTTGCAGTCTTTTTTGCAGTCTTCTTCACCTTGGTGTTTACCGCCTTGGTGCGCTCGACTACCTCGTCACGAATGTCCTCGAGCTTTTCTCTGACTTCGTCACGAACTTCTTCGCGCAGCTCCGTTGCCGCCTCACGAAGGGCACGCGCCCGCTCACGAAGCTCAACCACGCGATTGTGCAGTGGCTCTGGCAGGATGCCGATTGCCTTTGTGTAAGTGTCGCTGTTGTCGTCAGAGGTTGTATCTGCATTCTGATCGCCACGGTAAAGCCCTTCGAAAATCGTAAGGGTGCGCTCGATATCGTGTGACTGAATAAGGTGCAAAGAGTTCTCCGAGAGGCGATCAAGCTCGGCCTGATCGGCGGTGAGAATCTTCTTTAGCTTCTCGGCAAATTCCTGAACATCATCTGGCTGAAACAGGTAGCCGTTGTCGCCATCGTGAACCAGGTGAGGCAAAGCCATAGCGTCGGCGGCAACTACGGGCCTGCCAGAGGCCATAGCCTCCATTGTTGCAATACTTTGCAGTTCGGCGATAGACGGCATCGCAAAGAGAGTCGCGCGCTCGTAGGCTTTAGGCAGCTCTTCCTCGGTGATGTGACCAAGGAACTTAACCTGCTTTGAAATTCCAAGCTCGAGAGCCAAATCTTCTAGATGCTTACGCTCACCACCGTCACCCACGATTTCAACTTGGGTGTTTAGCTTTTTAGGCAGCATCGCTACAGCCTTCAGAAGATTGTGAATGTGCTTTTCGTAATCTAGGCGCCCAAGAAACAGAATTCTTGGAACCGCATTTGAAGTTGGTGTTGCATTGGCAAACTTGGATGCATCAATGCCACAGCTGATGGCAAGTACGCCCTCTACCCCGGCGGCCTCTTCCAACAGATTTGCAGCGCGACGAGTTGGTGTGGTGATTGCATCTACCTGTTTCAAAACACGGCCCGCGTCAGCCCAGGCCATTTTCATGGCTGTCTTCTCAAAGAACTTGGGGATGATCACCGAATACTTGATTAGGTTCTCAGGCATGATGTGGTTAGTAGCCAACAAGCGAATACCCTGCTCCTTGGCACTTTTGACCAGGTAGCGGCCCATGATTAGGTGGGACTGGATGTGCACGGCATCGGGTTTTACCTGGCGCAAAATTTGATCTGTTTTGCGCTTCAAAGTGAACGGCCAAACGTAGCGCAGGGTCTTATGCTGCGGAATGCGGAAGCTCTTGATTCGGTGCACTGTCATGGCTTCACCATCGTGAATCTCAGTGAAGGAGCCGTGGCTGTCGTCATATGCCGATGCCACGATGTGCACGTCGTGCCCGTGTCTTGCCAAACCGGCTGCTAGACGCTCAGCAAAGCGAGCGGCACCGTTGATGTCAGGCGGAAAGGTGTCACAACCAAGGACAATTGTCAGCGGTCGTTGAGCCGCAGAGCTTGAAGCAGTGGTCAAGGTGAATGCCTTCATTTGGGGAAATGGCTGGGATAGCCCAACCCCTCAATTTTACCCCTAGTGAGGCTTGTGAACGAGTTCTGGATGTACCTTCGAGAGAAGATAAACGCCTATAACGGCCAAAACCGCGCTGAAACTGAAGCCAATCATCACGGGCAGGCTGGCCGCCGTTGCCTCACCCAGAATGACGATACCAATGCTGACGGCTACCAGCGGATCAATCACTGTCAAACCGGCTATAACCAGGTCTGGCGGGCCTGAAGCGTAGGCGTTTTGAACAAACCAGCTACCAAGCAAAACCGCACCGATAAGGGCAATCAGGCAAAGCACGGTGAGCCATTCAAATTCACCCTGATAAATGCGCTGGATAACCACCTTGGCCAGGGTTGCCACAAAACCATAGAGAACACCGGCGCCCAGCACATAGGTAAGTGCCTTTGCCTGTTTGCCGATTGTGAAAAACAAGATGGTGAAAATAACCAGGATCACTCCAAGTACGGTGAGTACCTCTCTTAGACGATCATCATTCAGCACTGTCTCGTTTGCAACCCCGGATGCCATGGCCACAAAGGCCGCGATTCCGATAGTACAAAGTGAAATAGCAATTATTGTTCCGCGATTTAATTTGGTCTTAGTGATTCTGGCGTTCAACAGCGAGGTGATTACAAGCGCGATAGCCCCAATTGGTTGAACCACAATAAGCGGGGCCAAGGAAAGCGCGCCCAACTGCAACCCAATTCCAAGAGCCATGAACGCTGTTCCCGATAGCCACCTGGGTTTCACCAGCAATGAAGCTAGCTGGCGAAGAGACAAAGAGCCGCGCCCTTTGATCTTGCTGTTCGTTTTCTTACGATTTGGGCCGGCTGAAACGGCGTCATTTTGGAACTGCGCTCCGAATGCCAGTGCCACTGCGGCGAGAATGGCAAGAAGAATTGCCAAAAATCGTAGGTCTACGCCCGGGCCATAAGCCACTAGGTTTACATCGCTTCCAAATAACATCTCACTTGACTATATCGCCGTTGCTACCGGAATCCGGTCAGGCTAGGCGGTAAATTTACCTAATGACCATAAGACCAATCTGCATAACCGGCGAGCCAGTTCTGCACAGCCGCGCAGCCGAAGTCACTGAATTCAACCAAGCACTCAGAGACCTTGTTGCAGACATGTTCGAAACCATGGACGAGGCTCCGGGCGTAGGGCTAGCAGCTCCCCAAATTGGTGTTGGCCTTCGGATTTTTACCTATGACTACGCTGACGACGATGGTACTGAGCGCAGAGGGGTAATCATCAACCCAACACTTGAGGTTGGCCCAATTATTGATGAGCCAGCCGATGAAGAAACAGAAATTGAAGGTTGCCTATCTGTTCCTGGTGAACGCTTTCCGCTTAAGCGCGCAGAAAACGTCGTGGTGACTGGGATTGATCTTGATCAGAATCCAATTCGCATAGAGGCAGATGGCTGGTTTGCCAGAATTTTCCAACACGAATTTGATCACCTAGATGGAAAACTTTACGTTGACCGCTTAGCCGAACCCTGGAAAGAAATTTCCGAGGACATCATCAGTGACAACGGCTGGGGTAAACCCGGACTTTCTTGGTTACCTGGTCGAGACAAACTCGAAGCCTAAACACCAAACCACAATCTAAGAAGCCCAGCGACAAGGGCGGCCGCGCCCACCATTACAACAAAGGGCGCACGAAAATACAGCAAGACAGCGGCAACGCCAATTGCGGGAATACGAGCATCAAAAACTATCTGGCCGTTATCGGTAAGTCCTTGAACTCCAAGTAGCGCCGCCAGCAACGCCACTGTAAGAAGATTGGCGATTCTGGAAATAGTTGGGTGGTTCAAGACAGAACTTGGAACAAGATAGCCAAGTATTTTCCACGAGTAAACAGCAGCACTAGCGATAAAGATTGCCAACCACAGAGTCACTTTGAGTTCTCCTGACTTGGAGAAAACCAATTGAAAGCGCCAACCACAACAGCCGCAAAACCTGCAAGCAGCACTGGAACACCGGCTGGCAAGAACGAGGTGGTTGCCGTTGCGATAATCAGAGCAGCTGCGCCCACCGCAAGAGCCTGACGTTCAACCAGTCTTGGCCAGAGCAAGCCTAGAAATGCTGCCGCTGCCGCTGCATCTAGTCCCCAAGCACGCGGATCGCCAAGAGCGTCACCCAGGATGGCACCTGCGAAAGTCATTAGATTCCAAAATACAAAGACTGCTGCCCCGGTAAGCCAAAACCCTTTGGCTTGATCTTTGAGGTTGGCCTGCGAGGTTGCAACGGCCGTTGATTCATCAATTGTCAGCAATGCGGGCACAAGCTTGGCTAGCCCAACGCGATTGAGAATAGGTGCCATTCGCACGGCGTAGAAACCGTTTCTAATTCCAAGTAGCCATGCCGAGATAATGGCCGCACCCAAACCCGCTCCGCCAATACCGGTAGCCGCTATCACGCCCACAAAAGCAAATTGTGAGCCACCGCTAAACATGAGCAAACTCAAAACCTGAGTTTGAAAAATATCAAGTCCGGCAGCAACCGAAAGAGCACCAAAAGAGATGCCGTAGATTCCAGTTGCTAGGCCCACTCCTATAGAGATTGATGTGACGGTTGAACTTTTAGCCATTTTTACCGTCCGCCGCATTGACCGCTAGAAATAATTGCGCCCTGGTTGCCAAGCCACATTTAGCCAGAATAGCTTTCATGCATTGCCTAACCCGATACTTAGGCAGATCGAGTTCGGCGGCAATCTGGTCATCGTCTTTACCCAGCTTGAATTGGTTTAACACTTCTGGCTCGTGATCTTCTAGCGAACCAAGCTTCACCAAAATATCTGGCACATCAAAGACAGCGCCGCCGGCACGGTTCATCAAAGATTTGAGCGAGTCAAAGTCAAGCGAGTCCTCTTTGGCCGAGGAAGACCTGATTGACTTCAGCAGTTCACCGGAATCTGAGTCCAGAGTGACAAGATCGGTTGCGCCGGCGGCAATAGAAGACAGCAATAACTCATAGCTGAAGTATGGGCCGGTCAGAATAATTGCCGGGACCTCGGAATCATTTGCCTGGTAAAGCGGAATAAGCTTGCCGACCAACTGAATGCCGTCTAGTCCTCTAACACGGTGATCGATAACCAAAACATCAAGCAATGCTTCAGGTGCTCTTTGCAACGCACCGGCAGCAGTATCTTCTTCAAAAAATACTTTGCAGTCCTCTTGAGAGTCAATCAACATTCTTCGCCCGAATCGAATGTCTGAATCGGCATCAATCAAACCAACTCTGAGAACTTGAGTCACTTTTGATCTACCCCGGCAAGCGCTCGAAGGTGCGGGAAGATTGCTGAAACAGTGAATCCAACACCCGGAACTCTAGTTGCTTCTATGCTGCCCCCATAAAGCGCGGCGCGCTCTTTCATGGCGGTGATTCCCGCTCCCTTGATAGTTTCTACCAAAGCTCTAACGTCATCCTCGGCTGTGTAGCCTGAAGATATTTCATCAAGTGACACTTGGGAACGACGCTCAGATTCTGTGCCGTTATCTTTTATCAAAACTTGCATTCCCTCGGCTACCCAAGAAAAATCAATCGATACGTCAGTTCCAACGATGCAGTGCCTCTTGACGTTTTCCAATGCATCAAAAACAATTCGATAAATAGCCAGGCTGGCACCCTCTGAAATTGCGAATCTTGGCCCCTCGTGCGAAAGCGAAACGCTGTAGCCAAATTCGCGATAGGTCACCACAAGAGCATCCAACTCGTCGATGCCTGGAGGCGCCGCTGAAATACTGTGCGTCTTGTTCAGCATGTCAAAAAGACGCCTTAGCTCAACGTGGGCTGCCCGTGCGCTTAGGCCCACTTTTTCAAGGGAACGCAATGAGGAATTCAAATCGGCCTTCGCGGCATAAATGCCACCCTCGGCTTGTGAAATTACCGCGGTAACCTTTTGAATAATCAGCTCGTTGATATCTCTGGCAATCTCAAAGCGTTCATTTTGCTCGGCAACCTCAAGCGACAGCTTGGCTTGAGTTTCGGCCGAGAGCGCGCGGTCAAATTCGGTACCAACGAAAACCTCATAGGTAATCGCAAGTCGGCCAAGCAGCCAAAAGAGAATGTTTCCTGCGATCACAACCAGAGTGAGTATGACGAATGCCGTAGTCCTTGCCATTTCTGTGGGCAAGAAAAGACCATAGATGTCTTTGTTGATTGGCAGCAAAAAGGTGTTTGTCCAAGCTATTGCCAGCCCGGAAATAATCGTCACAGATAGTGTGATCGAATACCAGATTCTCGAAGCAAAAGCTGCGGTCAAGAACAGGGCCATAGCTGCACTTAGCCCGCCGATCACGGGAGAGAGACCTAAATAGATCTCAAGCACGGTGCCGATTACTGTCAAGACGATACTGAGTTGAGCGAATGTGGCTGCGAAGACAATTGCTGCCGAAAGAATTGCGGTGACTATAAGGGCGTTATAGCCCTGTGCAAGTAGGTCAATCCCGCCGAAAAGCAGAAACGCGAAACCTGAAATGAGTGATGAAGAGAGCCATCTGTGATCTTGGATCCAACGTATCAACGTGGCCTCCTGATCATTGAAAAAGAGTGGCTCCCCGGCTTGGACTCGAACCAAGAACCTATCGGTTAACAGCCGATTGCTCTGCCAATTGAGCTACCGAGGAATGTTGATTTAGCAACTGGACTACATTACCAAACATTTTGGCCCCGTATTGGTCTAGGGCCCAATTAGAGTGCCTAAATCGCTACTTTAGTAGCCAAACTTGGGGTCTACTTCGCCAACCCAGCCGCTACCTTTACCAAAGGCAATCACGTTTTCGCGAATTCGCACAGAGAATAGGCGAACCACCTGTTTGCGGGTATCGGCCGAATGCGGGGTAATAATGACGTTTTTGGCGCTCCACAGTGCATGGCCCTCGGGCAGCGGTTCTGGGTCTGTCACATCTACGCTAGCCCCGGCAATGACCTCGTTATTTAGCGCGGCAATCAAGTCCTGAGTATGAATCACTGGCCCACGAGCCACGTTCACCAGATAAGCCGACGGCTTCATTAGGGCAAACCTGGCGGCGTTGAAAGCATGATGGGTTTGACTGGTCAAAGCAGAGGCCAAAATCACCAAATCGGCGTGTGGTAGCTCTTCATCTAACTGGTCGAAACCTACCGTCTTGGTTGCTCCGGAAAGCGGAATGGCTCTATTGCGAACTACAGTCACCTTTGCCCTGAAAGGTGCAAGAAGTTTCAAGAGCTCCTCGGTGATACCCCCACCACCAAAAATCAAAACATTGCTGTCGTAAAGCGATTCGGCAAATTGCCTTCCCCAGGAAGTTGCTCGAACTCTCTCTGGAATGATTCGCATCAGCGCCAGTGACAGGGCTAGCGCATGCTCGGCAACTGGCTCGCGATATGCGCCTTTGGCCGAAGTGAATCTGATGGGGCGGTTTATGATTTCGGCGAAGGCGTCAACGCCGGCAAAAGGCAACTGCACCCATTCAATTTGCGGATTTGCATCAAGCGTCTGACTCAAAGCCTCTGGCTGTGAGTAGTCCAACCAAATCAGCCCTTTGACGCTTGGGCTAAGCGGCACAACCTCACCGCCTGCTTCGGAAACTGCCTGAACGTATTCGGGGAACGCCTTTGGCTCCATGGCAACCTGCAACATTAGATTCCTTGAAGCTTTCTGCGCTCCGCTTCAAGTTCAACTAACTCGCGTTGAATCTTTGAACTCGCAGTAGGGTCTTCGGCAATGTCGCTGCGCCTAAGAGCTGCAAGCAGGTTGGCCTTTTCGTGTGCCAGCGCGTTGATTAGCGCTCTTGAGACGACACCCTGCCCGTATCTAATTAGGTCAGCCTCGTTCTTCGCCGGAAGTGCCTGCGCAGCAATCGAGCGCAGCAGAGAATGAAGTTCAGCCGGGGTTGCCCCGCCAATCACATTTAGCCAATCTGAAGAACCGTGTGACACGAGACTTGAACCGATTGCCTCGAGGATTGCATTGTGGGCCGGCGCACTGAAGCCGTCTCTGACTATTCGAATTACTTGATCGTTCGAATAAGACTTAGGAACTTGAACCAGCACCTCTAAAACTTGGCGCTCAAAGCGCGTGATTGGGTCAGTTAGATTCGGAATGGCAAATTCACCAGCTGGCTCAGCCGAAGCTTCGGCCTCTGTGCTTTGCGCGTCACGTCGAAGATCTTTTACGGCTTCGCTTCTTGACTCTTTACCGGCGGCATCAACCAGGGCTGCGACCTCATTTCCATCAAGACTCACCCAGCCAGCTAATTCCCTGATGTAAGCCGGGCGCATGGCAGAGTCGCGAATGGCAGCAACTACGGGGGCGGCTGCTCGAGCTGCCCCTACGCGGCCTTCAATCGTTGCTAAATCAAACTTTCCAATTTTTTGCTTGATGGCAAATTCAAATAGCGGTTTTTTATTCTCAAGCATGAGCCGAACGGCTTCGTCACCCTTTTGACTTCTCAAATCACAAGGATCTAAACCTTCTGGCCCAACGGCAACAAAAGTTTGCGCGGAAAACTTGTGCGAGTCATTAAAAGCGCGCATCGCAGCTTTCTGCCCTGCGGCATCAGGGTCAAAAGTAAATATGACCTGAGCCGGTGTGTCTTTTTCGGCAGAGAGCATTCGGTTGATGATTCGAATGTGATCATCGCCAAATGCTGTGCCGCAGGTAGCAACCGCGGTGGTGATGCCTGCCAGGTGGCAAGCCATCACATCTGTGTAGCCCTCAACCACAACAACCTGTTGCTGCTTTGAGATGTCTCTTTTTGCTAGATCAATTCCGTAGAGCACAGCTGACTTGTGATAGACCAAGGTGTCACTGGTGTTGAGATACTTTGGCCCCTGGTCGTCGTCGAACAGCTTTCGAGCGCCAAAGCCAATTACTTGACCGGTGGTGTCTCTGATTGGCCAGATTAGGCGACCTCTGAATTTGTCATAGGCGCCCCTGTCACTCTTTGTCGCAAGGCCTGCGGTAACCAGCTCCTCGATGGTGAAGCCAAGAGTTTTGAGGTGATCAGTTAGGTTACTCCAGCCTTTAGGAGCAAAACCCACTCCAAAGATTTCTGCGGCTGCCTTATCAAACCCTCTGCCTTTTAGAAAATCTCTACCCGGAATAGCGTCATCGGTCATTAGCTGCGAAGAATAAAAAGCGGCAGCGGCATTATTTGCTTCCAAAATTCTTGAGCGCTGGCCTTGATCTATGCTGGCGCCACCCTCTTCGTAACTAAGTTCAAAGCCAACTCTTGCGGCAAGTTTCTCAACCGCCTCGGTGAAACTAATGGAATCCATCTGCTGGACAAACTTGTATACGTCACCGCCCTCGCCGCAGCCAAAGCAGTGGTAAAACCCCTGCATTGGGCGCACATTAAAAGACGGGGATTTCTCATCATGAAAGGGGCACAAGCCCTTTAGCGAGCCCACGCTGGCGTTTTTGAGGGACACGTACTCCCCAACGACATCGGCAATATT
Organism: Rhodoluna sp.; assembly: GCA_024645105.1. Taxonomy (GTDB): domain Bacteria; phylum Actinomycetota; class Actinomycetes; order Actinomycetales; family Microbacteriaceae; genus Rhodoluna. The sequence goes on along the minus strand of JAHEGM010000003.1, from coordinate 25,940 downwards.
TACGCGTGACTTGACCTCTTCAATGTCGCGTGCCCTAATCTTGCCTGCCATGCCTCTTATCCTAGGCTTTCGAATCGCGGCATTAGAAGCTAGGCCCTTTTACTACCAATCGGTTGTGCAGGGTAATTGCGCTCTGATCGGTAAGTGATGCAACCTGATCCACAATCACCCGGCGCTGCTGGGTCTCAGTTTTAGCCTTGGCCCAGGCGCTGGTGCAATACACATCAAGACTTTGGCCGTTTGCGGCAAGCAGAGCCTCGGCTAATTCGGTGAGTAGCTCACGCTGCCACTCATAGATTGGGCGCCTTGACTCGTGTGACATTAAGAATGCCGAGACGATGCCCTTGAGCACTGCAATTTCGGCTTTCACCCCAGCCGGCACTTCTAGACGAGAACCAAATCTAGCCATTGACTCAACCGGAGAGGAATCAACAATTGCCTGAATTGTCTGACTAACAAATCTCCCGATTAAATCACTTGCAAGATTTTTCAGCCCACCCAGCATTTCAGGCGATCGGTCAAACTTTATTGGCCAATTAGGCAGCTGCCTTAGCCTGCTCAGCGCCTCTGCGAGTACTGAGGTGGAATACACATCAGAATTCCAGTCACGAATTTTCTCTAAAAGTTCTGCTTGTGCGGCCGGGTCGGCTAGTTGCTCAAGGTTGATGTATCCAGAAACAATTGCGTCTTCAAAATCGTGAACCGAATACGCCACATCGTCAGAGAAATCCATCACCTGTGCTTCAACGCTCTTTACGCGATTTGGTGCACCAATTCGCATCCAGTTGTAAATCTCAAGATCATCATCGTAAACACCAAATTTGATTGAGTGCTCTCGCATCTCGCCAGCCTCGGAAAGCGTCCAAGGGTACTTGCAAGCCGCATCTAGGCTTGCCCTGGTTAGATTAAGACCCACGCTGGTGCCATCTTCTAGAAACACTTTGGGTTCAATTCGCGTCAGCAGTCTCAGAGTTTGGGCGTTTCCTTCAAACCCGCCTATGTTTGCGGCCCAATCATTTAGGCCCTTCTCACCGTTGTGGCCAAAAGGTGGGTGGCCCAGGTCGTGAGCTAGGCAAGCCATGTCAACGATGTCTGCATTTAGACCAAGATCAATCGCCATCTCACGGCCGATTTGTGCAACTTCTAAAGAATGTGTCAGACGGGTGCGCGCAAAGTCACCTCCGCTAGGTGAGAGCACCTGGGTCTTTGCCCCCAAGCGCCTGAGCGCGGAAGAATGCAAAACACGAGCGCGATCTCGGGCAAATTCTCCGCGATGACCGTTTGAACTTCTTGATTCCGTTAGAAATCTCTCGCGATCGAAATCGGTGTAGCCAAGTTCTGAAGAGTTTCTGTCCATTAGCCGCCAGACACTCCCAGCTCTGCTTCTTGAAGCACTTTTCTTTGATCGCCCATCAACTCACGCGACTGCAACCAATTTTCTGGCAGGGCACATACCTTTGCGCCGCCTAATCGACCGCGTGGACCCTCGGCCTCTTCGCCAGGATACGGTTGAGTGCGTTCAAGGGTTCCAAGAATATCATCCATGTGTGTAAGGGATTCAACCTGCGAAAGTGAAGCGCGGAACTCTCCCCCAACTGGGTAGCCCTTGAAATACCAGGCCACATGCTTGCGAATATCGCGGCAGGCATGCATTTCACTTTCGAAAAATTCAACGAGCAATTCTGCGTGGCGCTTAAAGGCATCGGCCACCTCACCCAGATTTGGCTGGATTGGATTAATTGCCGCGTTGGAGTTTGGGTTTTTAAGATACTCGTCAAAGGCAGACTGCAAATCGCCAAACAGCCACGGTCTTCCCAAGCAGCCTCGACCAACAACCACGCCGTCTACTCCGGTTTCGCGCATCATGCGAATTGCGTCGCCGGCAGACCAAATATCTCCGTTGCCAAGCACCTGAACATCAGGCAGGGCTTCCCGAAGCTTTGCGATTGCTGACCAGTCGGCCTGGCCTGAATAGTAATCGGCAGCTGTTCTGCCGTGTAGCGCAACCGCAGTGACTCCGGCATCTCTGGCTGCTTTGCCGGCTTCTATATAGGTAAGGTGATCGGCGTCAATGCCCTTGCGCATCTTGATGGTCAATGGAATCTCGCCTGCAGCCTTAACCGCCGCGTTCACGATGGAAGAGAACAAGTCTTGCTTCCACGGCAATGCGGCACCGCCACCTTTTCTGGTGACCTTTGGAACTGGGCAACCAAAATTTAGGTCAATGTGATCTGCCCGATCCTCGGCTACCAACATTGTGACGGCCTCAGCGATAGTTTTTGGGTCAACTCCGTAAAGTTGAACGGACCTAATCTCTTCTGAAGAGTGGTGGCCAACTAGTCGAAGGGACTCTTCTGTTCTTTCAACCAACGCTCTGGATGTCACCATCTCAGAAACGTATAGTCCACCGCCAAACTCACGACACAGTCTTCGAAACGCGGTGTTTGTAATGCCGGCCATAGGAGCAAGCACAACCGGCGTCGCGATGGCAATCTTGCCGTATTGCAACGCAGGTTTTGTGCTTAGCTCTGTCATGTATGTTCCGTTTTTAGGAAACGAGCTTGGCGCCTAGGTATTCACGCAACTTGCCAAGTGCCACACGCTCTTGCTGCATGGTGTCGCGTTCACGAACGGTAACCGCTTGATCATCAAGGGTCTCGAAGTCAACGGTTACACAGAATGGCGTACCAATTTCGTCTTGACGACGGTATCGGCGACCAATCGCACCTGAATCATCAAAATCAATGTTCCAATAGCCACGCAATTCTTGTGCGAGGTTTCTTGCAACCGGCGACAAATCTTCGTTTCTAGAAAGCGGAAGGATTGCAGCCTTAATGGGCGCTAGGCGGTAGTCCAGGCGCAGTACCGTTCTAACATCAACCCCACCCTTGGTGTTTGGAGCCTCATCCTCAGCATATGCATCCACCAAAAATGCCATCAGTGATCTTGTCAGACCAGCGGCTGGCTCGATAACGTATGGAGTCCAACGCTCGTTCTTGTTCTGATCAAAGTAGCTGAGGTCAGTTCCCGATTCACGAGAGTGGGTAGTGAGATCAAAGTCGGTTCGGTTTGCAATACCCTCTAGTTCACCAAACTCACTGCCAGGGAAACCAAACTTGTACTCGATGTCCACGGTTCGCTTTGAATAGTGCGAGAGTTTTTCCTTTGGGTGCTCGAAGATACGCAGGTTGTCTGGGTTGATGCCTAGATCGGTGTACCAGTTCATGCGCTGTTCGATCCAGTAGTCATGCCACTCTTCATCGGTTCCTGGTTCAACAAAGAATTCCATCTCCATCTGCTCAAACTCACGAGTTCTGAAGATGAAGTTTCCTGGAGTGATTTCGTTGCGGAAAGACTTACCAATCTGACCAATACCAAATGGGGGCTTCATGCGCGAGGCGCCGAGCACATTTGCAAAATTCACGAAGATACCCTGTGCGGTTTCTGGCCTTAGGTAGTGCAAGCCTTCTTCGGCAGCTACCGGACCAAGAAATGTCTGCAGCAAGCCATTGAAGGCTTTTGGCTCTGTCCATGAGTTCTTGCCGCCACAGTTAGGGCAGGCAATGTCATTCATTGATTCTGGTGCTCGGCCTTTTTTATCTTCGAAGGCTTCTTCGAGGTGGTCTTGGCGAAAACGCTTGTGGCAAGCGGTGCACTCAATCAGTGGGTCTGAGAATTCTCTTACGTGCCCTGAGGCTTCCCAGACTTTGCGAGGAAGAATAACCGATGAGTCAAGGCCAACGATGTCTTCGCGGCTTTGAACCATGGTGCGCCACCACTGACGCTTGATGTTCTCTTTGAGTTCAACTCCGAGGGGTCCGTAGTCCCATGCGGAACGGCTTCCGCCGTAGATCTCGCCAGCCTGGAATACGAATCCACGGCGCTTTGCTAGAGAAATAACTGAATCTAGACGATTTGGGGTAGCCACTTAAACTCCTTGCCCAAGCTGGATGCCTGGTACTTGTTCGAAGTTCCCAGTCTACTTTGACGAGGCGCGTTTTGGCTTGTCTACTGCCCCACCAAAGCGGCGATTGCGGCCCTGGTAGTGAGAAATTGCCTGCCACAGCGATGTTCGGTCAAAATCAGGCCAAAGGGTGTCCATGAACACAAATTCGGCATAGGCAGACTGCCACAGCAAGAAGTTTGAGGTTCGCTGCTCCCCTGAACTACGCAAAAACAGATCTACATCTGGCAGGTAGTTGGTGTTCAGATAACGCTGCATGGTCTTTTCTGAAATCGCACCGGGCTTCAGTTTTCCTGCCTTGATGTCGAAAGCCATTGCGTTGACCGCGTCAACCATTTCAATTCTTGACCCGTAATTTACACACATGGTTAGAGTCAAAGTTTTATTTTTTGCGGTTAGCTTTTCGGCAGCCTTTAGTTCGTCAATCACCGATAGCCAAAGCCGAGGTCGGCGACCTGCCCAACGAATTCTGACTCCCCAGGCATTTAGCTGATCACGTCTAGACCTAAGCACCTCGCGATTGAATCCCATGAGAAATTTCACTTCCTCGGGTGAGCGCTTCCAGTTCTCGGTTGAGAATGCGTAAACGGTCAAATACTTGACCCCGGCTTCAATCGCTCCAGCGACCACTTCTAAAAGGGCGGCCTCGCCAGCCTTGTGACCCTCAATGCGAGTCAGGCCTTTGGCGTTAGCCCACCTGCCGTTGCCGTCCATCACTATTGCAATGTGCTGCGGAACTGTGCCCGAAGCAAACTTTGGCATTTTGAGTCCCGGCTTTTTTACCGGCTGCAGCTTGGTCATTCGCGCTCCACGTGTTGAAGTGATTTCAGGCCTCGTTCAATGTGCCACTGGCTATACGCAGCAACGATACCTGATGCCGAGGCGCGAATGTTTTCTGTTGAGTTATCTGCGATTTCCCAGTCACCGGTAAGCAGCGCACCCAATAGTTCGCCGGTAAGCGGATCAATGACGGCGGCTCCCGCCGGGCGGCAATCTCTACACACCACGCCACCAAGTTGCATTACAAAGGCCTGATGCGGGCCGACCTCACCACACCTGCTGCAGTCGCCAAAATTTGGCGCCCAACCGGCGATGGCCAATGCTCTGAGTAAATAGGAATCCAAAACAAGTGATGCATCGTGTTCTTTATTAGCCAGCGACCTGAGCGCACCTACCAACAGCAAGTACTGTTGCGGCGAAGAATCCTCTCCGGTTAATTTTTCGGCCGTTTCTACCATCGCCGTGGCTGCGGTGTAGGTCCTATAGTCTTCGATGATTTCGCGCCCGTAGGAACTTATTGTTTCTACTTGATTGACGACATCAAGATTTCTACCCTCGTAAAACTGAATTTCAGCGACCATGAATGGTTCCAGACGAGCACCAAACTTTGAGGCCGTTCTGCGCACACCTTTGGCAACGGCGCGAACTTGACCGTTGTACCTGGAGAGGAGTGTGACGATGCGGTCGGCTTCACCCAACTTGTGAGTTCTAAGAACCACTGCTTCGTCTTTATATAGGGGCACCAAATAAGTATCGGCCCCAATCCAAGTGTTTAGCTTGAACGGGGCCGATACTTTTGGAATCTAAGAACGAATTGCTCGGTTTACAGCCGAAATTACTGCCTTTAGAGAAGCGGTAGAGATGTCGCCATCAATTCCAACTCCCCATAGTGTCTTGCCATCTACTTCTAGTTCCACATAGGCCGCTGCCTGTGCATCGCCACCTGCGCTCAAGGTGTGCTCCACATAGTCAAGAAGTCTCACCGCAACGCCCTGCTGCTCAAGAACGCTTAGGAAAGCCGAGATTGGGCCGTTTCCGGTTCCGTGGGCCTCGAGTTCGCCGGCGCCGTCGCGAAGCACGATGTCAAGATCTACGGTGCCATCCATTTCGCTGGCGGTGCGCATCTTCTTCAACTCGAAGCGGCCCCACTTTAGCTCTGACCTATCAGAAGGTGCCGGAAGATACTCATCGTTGAAGATATCCCAGAGCATTGCCGAGGAAACCTCGCCGCCTTCTTGATCTGTTTTGTTTTGCACCACGCGAGAAAATTCAATCTGAAGTTTTCTTGGAAGATCCAGCGAGTGATCGGTCTTCAAAAGATAAGCAACGCCACCCTTGCCGGACTGTGAGTTAACCCTGATAACCGCCTCGTATGAACGACCAACGTCTTTAGGGTCAATTGGAAGATAAGGAACCGCCCAGACAAGGTCATCAATACTGACGCCCTTTGAATTGGCTTCCTTCTCCATAAGTTCAAAGCCTTTTTTGATTGCGTCTTGGTGTGAACCAGAAAAAGCTGTGTAAACCAAATCTCCACCGTAAGGGCTGCGCTCGGGAACTGGCAATTGGTTGCAGTACTCAACCGTGCGCTTGATCTCGTCAAGATCGCTGAAGTCAATGTGCGGGTCAATTCCCTGACTGAATAGATTCATGCCCAGGGTAATTAGGTCAACGTTTCCGGTGCGTTCACCGTTTCCGAAGAGACAACCCTCAATGCGATCAGCGCCGGCCATGAAACCAAGTTCGGCCGCAGCAACCGCAGTGCCGCGGTCATTGTGCGGGTGAAGAGAAATCAAAATGCTGTCGCGGCGGGCGATGTTGCGGTGCATCCATTCAATCGAATCCGCATAAACGTTTGGTGTCGCCATCTCAACCGTTGCCGGCAAGTTGATTACCATTTGGTGATCTGGTTTTGGATCAAGAACCTCAATTACCGCGTTGCATACTTCCACCGCGTATTCCAGTTCAGTTCCGGTATAAGACTCAGGTGAGTACTCGTAGTAGATATCGGTTTCTGGAAGCGTCTTTTCCATTTCGCGACACTTACGAGCACCGGAAAGAGCAATATCCATGATGCCTTGCTTGTCTTGATTGAAAACCACGCGACGTTGCAAAACTGATGTTGAGTTGTAGAAGTGAACAATCGCCTGCTTGGCGCCCTTTAGAGATTCGTAGGTGCGCTCGATGAGTGCGTCGCGCGCCTGAGTCAAAACCTGAATAGTCACATCTGAAGGAATGTGCCCGTCTTCAATTAGAAGGCGAACGAAATCAAAATCTGTTTGGCTAGCCGAAGGAAATCCAACTTCAATTTCCTTGTAGCCCATGCTCACCAAAAGCTTGAACATCTTCAGCTTGCGCTCTGGGCTCATTGGATCAATCAGTGCCTGATTGCCATCTCGAAGATCAACGGCACACCATCTTGGTGCCTGGGTAATCACTTTGCTCGGCCAGGTGCGGTCCTCAAGTGAGACAGTGATTTGCTCGTGAAAAGGCACGTACTTATGTACCGGCATGCCTGATGAAGTTTGGGTGTTTTTCATTGAAGTGTCTTTCGTGTGGTGGGTGGTCAGCCAGCAGAAGGCCCCGCGACGAGGAGGGCCTGTTTAGGCCTCGCCGCGGCCACTAAGTAGTAGACCGAAGAACACGTTTTTAGACTAGGCCCTAACCGCCCTAAAAACAAAGCGCGGCCTAGAAACCAAGCTTTCCAAGCTGCTTTGGGTCTCGTTGCCACTCAGAGGCAACTTTGACCCGAAGGCCCAAAAACACCTTGTGCCCTATCAACTTCTCAATTTCTAGCCTGGCGCGCTTGCCCACATCAATCAGTCTCGAACCGCGGTGCCCAATAATGATTCCCTTCTGGCTGTCACGCTCCACAAAGATGTTTGCGTGGATGTCAGTCAGATCCTTGTCTTTTCGTTTTGAAATCTCATCAATAGTCACGGCGATCGAGTGGGGCAATTCATCGCGAACCCCCTCAAGAGTGGCCTCTCTAATTAGCTCGCAAATGCGCGCTTCGATTGACTCATCGGTAACGGCATCTGCAGGATACAGAGCCGGCGAAACTGGAGTTAGGTCAATCAAAACTTTCGTGAGCACCTCAAGTTGGTCCTCGGTTACCGCAGACACTGGCACGATTGCCTGCCAATTACGAAGTTCAGAAACCGCTAAAAGCTGCGCAGCCAGAGCTTCTGGAGAAACCAATTCACACTTTGTGACAACTGCAACAAGCTTGGCTCTTCTAAATTCACTCAACTGTTCGTTGATGAACTGGTCACCAGGGCCGATTTTTTCATTTGCCGGAATGCAAAATCCAATTACGTCAACATCACCCAAGGTCTGCTCAACCAAATCATTGAGTCGCTGCCCCAGCAAGGTGCGCGGCCGGTGAAGCCCCGGAGTGTCAACTAAAATTAGCTGCCCGTAGTCACGATGAACGATTCCACGAATTGCTCTTCTGGTGGTCTGTGGTTTTGCGCTGGTTATCGCAATTTTTTCACCTACAAGAGCATTCGTGAGTGTTGACTTGCCTACATTGGGGCGACCAACAAACGAGGCAAAGCCTGATCTATGTTGCACTGATTCAATTTCAGACATTACTTCTCCGGTTCCAGTTGCTCAAAGGCAGACTGGGCGTCAGCCAAATTTTCATCTTTTTTGATGATTACGGTAATTAGTCGCTTTCTGCGACCTTCGATTCGATCCGCAGAGATCACAAGGCCCGCCACAGAGACCTCGTCACCCTTGCTAGGCAATCTGCCGAGCTGCTTTGTGAATAGTCCGCCAATGCTGTCTACGTCTTCATCTTCAAGTTCCAATTCAAAGAGTTCACCAAGCTCCGCAAGTGAGAAGCGAGCGTTTACTCGGTAGCGCCCGTCGCCTAGTTCGTCGACGTCGGGAACTTCGCGATCATATTCATCGCTAATCTCACCAACAATTTCTTCAATTACGTCTTCCATGGTTGCCAGACCGGCAACTCCGCCGTACTCGTCAACGATTACGGCGATGTGGGTGGAACTTAGCTGCATGTCTCGCAGCAGATCATCTACGGGTTTGGATTCGGGAACATAAATTACCGGTCTGGATATTTCGCCGGCCAGCGTTGTGTCCATCTTTGATGGTGATTCGTGGAGGATTCTAGCCACATCTTTCAAATACAAAATTCCGCTGATGTCATCGATGTTTTTACCAATCACCGGCAATCTTGAATAACCACGACTCAGAAATACGCTCATGGCTTTCGAAAGTGTTGAATCTGCAACTACGGTGGCCATGTCAATACGAGGAACCATGATTTCTCGAACTATGGTTTCACCAAACTCCTCGACAGAGTCAAGCAGTTCCTGCTCAAACTCCTCTGGTACATCTAATTTCGGTAGCGAGATTGGCGTAAATAAAAGGTGGATTGAATCAACCGGTCCACGGGTTATTTTCAACAAACGTTGACCAAATGAATGGTGGCCGAGTCTTGCCGCTGCGAACTGCGAACCAAAAAGCAGCGCAACCATCATGAGCGTTGAGATGATTGCCGAAAAGTACCAGGCAACCTCAACCGGGGCCAGGGCCTGCCCTGCAACAACGCCAAAAACACCAGTGAGTGCCAACCTAACAAAGCTGAGTGATTCAGCCTTAGCCGATTCCTCAACCTCGAGGGCGGCCTTCACAACTGCAGTTAGCGTGGTGAAAATTGCTAACAAAGCTGCAATCCATAGGGCTAGTCCTATCAACTATTCCCCAGTCTCGCTGTTGTAAAAACTATCCAAAATGGATTTTTGAAGACCAAACATCTCTTTTTCATCATCTGGCTCGGCGTGATCAAAGCCCAATAGGTGCAAGATGCCGTGAGTTGTGAGCAGAAGAATTTCGTTGATCGGCTCATGCCCGGCCGCAGAAGCCTGCTTGATGGCAACCTGAGGGCACACCACGATATCGCCAAGCAGACCAGCGGGCGTGATTTCGCCCTCTGAACCTGGTCTTAGTTCATCCATAGGAAAACTTAGGACATCAGTTGGGCCCGGCTCGTCCATCCACTGAATGTGCAAAACTTCCATTGCAGGTTCATCTACGAATTGAATGGCCAATTCGGTTTTTGGATGAATGTGCAATTCTGCAAAAGCAAACTGGGCAAGACGTAAAACTCTTTGCTCGTCAACCTCAATGGTTGATTCGTTGTTTATCTCAATAGTCATCAGCGCGCCTTGTTCGAAGACTTTGTAACTGCAGCTTTTTTATCTTCATACTTACTGTAAGCATCAACAATTTTTGCAACCAGTGAGTGACGCACCACATCTTCTGAGGTCAAGGTTGCAAAATGCATTCCCTCGACCTTTGACAAGACCTCAACTGCTGTTCTCAGCCCAGAGGATCCTGTTGGTAAATCAATCTGAGTTATGTCTCCGGTTACGACCATCTTTGAATTAAACCCCAACCTGGTCAGAAACATTTTCATCTGCTCTGGGGTTGTGTTCTGCGCCTCATCAAGAATTATGAAGGAGTCATTCAATGTGCGGCCGCGCATGTACGCCAGCGGAGCAACCTCAATAGTTCCCGCTGCTAATAACTTTGGAATTGATTCCGGCTCTAGCATCTCGTGCAGAGCATCAAAGAGCGGTCGCAGATACGGATCTATTTTGTCGTTAAGTGTGCCCGGCAAAAAACCTAAACGTTCACCAGCTTCAACAGCCGGTCTGGTCAAAATAATTCTGCTGATTTCTTTGCGCTGCAGAGCTTGCACTGCCTTTGCCATCGCAAGATAAGTCTTTCCGGTTCCTGCGGGACCAATTCCAAAAACAATAGTGGCCTCATCAATGGCATCAACATATTTCTTTTGACCCAAGGTTTTAGGCCGAATGCTTTTACCTCTTGAGCTTAAAATGCTTTGACTTAGCACATCTGCTGGACGTAGCTCTGACTCAATCATTTTCGCCGACCTGGTTAAATCCTGTGGAGCAAGATTTTGGCCGTTTGCTATGAGGGCAACCATTTCTTCAATTAATTTTTTAGCCTCAACAACATGGGCCGCTGGGCCCTTTAGAACTACTTCATTGCCGCGCGCGTGCACTTCAACATCTGGATAAGTCTGCTCAAGGGTTTTCAAAAGACGGTCTTCAGTGCCAAACAGTGCAACCATTGGAACGCCAACAACCTGTAGCTTTTCAGTTACTGACTTTTTGTCTCCAGATTTCTTTGCTGAATTAGGCAATCTGATCCTTTGGTGTGCGACTGGTGATGTGACCATGAGCGTGAAAAACGGTTTGACCTGCCTCTTCGCCGGTATTGAAACTTAGCCTGAATGAGCCGGTTGACTTCTCAAGAGCAATTTGAGTGCCTAATTGCATCAAGTCAACTAGCTGCTCCGGAGAGTTCATGGTTAGCTCTGCAATGTTTGCATGGTGGTTTTTGGGTATAACCAAAATATGTATTGGCTGTCGCGGCGAGATATCCCAAAAGGCAAGTGAAAGCTCTGTCTCGGCGACCAGGTTTGCCTGGATGTCTTTGCTTGCAATTCTGCAAAATATGCAGTCAGGGTTGATCAATTTTTCCTCCAGCACTGAGTCTACTTTGAGCCCCAACGCCCGGTCAGAGCAAGGATCGCGGAGATTGCCGCTACCCCGGCTGTTGAAGTCCTAAGAATAGGTGTACCCAGGTTCACTCGAACCGCTCCAGCTTTTTCTAAAGCCTCTAGCTCAAGGTCGCTAATGCCGCCTTCTGGGCCAACTACAAATGCCACAGTCCCCGAACTTGGCAGGTTTGTTGAACCAATTCCTTTTTCTGCTGTGGGATCAAGTACCAAAACCGCGTCATAGGCGTCAACCAGTTGGGCGACTTGAACACTCTTTATAGGAGCGTCTACTTTTGGATGCCAAACACTCAATGATTGTTTAGCAGCTTCCGTGACGATACTTTGCCAGCGCTCAACGCCCTTGGCCTCTTTTATGCCAATCCACCGGCTAACTGACCTATCGGCTTCCCAAGGAATAACAGCCATGACCCCAAGCTCGGTAGCCGCCTGAATCGCTAGCTCGTCTCGGTCACCTTTGGCCAGCGCCTGCACCAAAGTTAATTGAAATTGCGGAATTTGCTCTTGTTCCACCGATTCAACTCTGACGTGGAGGGTGTTACCAATAATTGATTCAACTGACCCTCGCACTCGCAAACCAGTTTTATTGGTTAATTGAATAGCTTCGCCGGTTCGCATTCTTCGAACGGAAACAGCGTGCTTTGCCTCTGGACCAGTCAGGTCAATCACAGCGCCAACTTCAACCGGTGACTCGAAAACTCGAGTGAACATTGGTTCAACCATTTTTAGTTTTTACGCTTACCCGCGAAGCGGCCGTGACTCTGCTTTTGAAGTCTTATGCTTTCGTCTTTGCGCAGGCCAGCCAGCGACCTGAAGATTTCTTTTTGCTTTGAATCAAGTTTGGTTGGGGTAATTACTTGAATTTTAATTTTCAAATCGCCGCGACCGTTAGATCGCAGGTGCTGCACACCCTTGCCTTTGACATTAATGATTTCGCCGGTTTGCATGCCAGGCTCAACTTCAATTTCAATTTCGCCGTCAAAGGTTTGAATCTTGGCCAGTGAGCCAAGAACTGCATCATGAAGCGGAACTTCAAGAACACAAGTTAGGTCATCGCCCTGGCGCCCGAACACGTCGTGCTCCTTTACTGCCATGTCTACATACAAGTCCCCGCTTTGGCCACCCGCAAAACCAACTTCACCCTGACCGGTTAACTGCAACCGAAGTCCGTCTTCTACACCGGCTGGAATATTTAGATCAATCGTGCGCCGTGCTCGCACTCTGCCCTGACCACGGCAGTCAATGCAAGGCTCAGGAATAACCTGACCAAACCCTCGACAGGTTCCGCAAGGCTGCGAAGTTACGACATTGCCTAATAGAGATCTAACTTGACGCTGGATTTGGCCCGCTCCACCACAAATGTCACAGGTTGCCATTGAAGTGCCCGGACGGCAACACGAACCCTGACAGGTCTCGCAAAGAACTGCGGTATCTACCTCAACACTTTTTGTGACTCCAAAAATAACTTCATCCAAGGTCAGGTCAATGCGTATAAGCGCGTCCTGGCCGCGCTCGGCGCGCGAACGTGGGCCACGAGATGAACCCCCACCAAAGAAGGTGTCAAAGATGTCACCAAAACCACCGAAACCAGCTCCGCCAAAGGGGTCATTGCCACCCATGTCGTATTGACGTCGTGAGCCAGCGTCACTCAAAACCTCGTAGGCGTGAGTCACCGCCTTGAATCTCTCCTGTGCTTCAGGGGCAGGGTTTACATCGGGGTGTAATTCGCGGGCTAATTTGCGGTAAGCCTTTTTAATCTGGTCTTCCGTTGCATCTCTTGCAACACCCAGGGCTTGATAGTGATCGCTCAAAAAATCCTCTGTTTCAATGAATTCAGAACCCTAGTTGCCTAAGGTTTTTGATAGGTATCTGGCAACGGCTCGAACCGCTGAAATATTTGACGAATAGTCCATTCTGGTTGGGCCTATTACACCCAACTTGGCCATCTCGCTGCCTTGGTTTTCATATCCGCTCACAACCACCGAAGCATTTGCTAATCCTTCGAATGAGTTTTCCCGACCAATTCGCAGACTAACCCCATGCTGTTCTGCCTGCATCTCGCTGATGAGCTTGAGCAAAACAACCTGTTCTTCAATTGCCTCTAGCACCGGAGAAATACTTCCCGGAAAATCTTCTTCGCGCTTTGCAAGATTTGCTGTTCCGGCAAGGATGATTTTTTCTTGACGATTTGCGTCTACTTGCTCAAGCAAATTCTTGATAATTTGATTCGCAATTTTCAGATGCTCCGGCTTCATGCCGGCCGTGACTGACTTAATTTTTGAATTTACCTCGGTTAGTGCCGCGCCAATAAGTGCCGAGTTCAACTTTGCTCTTAGCTCAGAAACAAATACTTCATCAACCGCAGAACCAAGGTCCACTACGTGCTGTTGAATTCTTCCGTTATCGGTGATTAATACCATCAACACTCTGGTCTCTGCCGCTGGAATAAGTTCAACGTGACGAACCGAGGCTTTGCCCAGAGTTGGATACTGAACCATGGCCACTTGATTTGTGAGCTGCGATAAGAGGCGCACAGTTCTACCTAGGGTTTCGTCTAAGTCGGCACTGCCAACCATAAAGTTTTCGATGGCCAAACGCTCAGCCGCATTGAGGGGCTTTACCTCATTGAGGCGATCAACAAATAGCCGGTACCCCTTATCGGTTGGTACTCGCCCAGCCGAGGTGTGTGGAGCGTGAATCAGGTCTTCTTCTTCCAGAAGCGCCATGTCGTTTCTGATCGTGGCCGCTGAGACGCCAAACGAGTGGCGTTCCACTAAAGACTTTGAACCAACCGGCTCTTTGCTAGCGATGTAGTCCTGCACGATGGCTCGAAGAACCTCGAGGCTTCTGTCTGGAATCATGCAACACCCCCTCGTCTTATGGTTTAGCACTCCAACACTCTGAGTGCCAATATTACCCGCTGTTATTTGCAATAGATAGGCTAAACAGGCTAGTAAGGAGCCCCTCGTGTCAACCGACAACCCATACTCATTGCCTCAAGAGCCGCTTTCACCTGAACTGGAAAGGCTCTGGGCAATTGCCGTGCATGCGCTAGGCATAGTTCTAGAGTTTTTTGCACCCTTGCTTGGCTACTTGTTTTTGAAAGACCGCGGGCCGTTTATTCGCCACCACGTGACCGAGTCCCTAAATTTTGGCATCACGATGGTGCTGCTTTACGTCATTCTCGCGATAAGCATTATTGGCTGGCTACTGTTTTGGGTTCCACCAATTATCTGGACTGTTTTCAGAATTATCGCTGCCTATAGAGCCAGTCTTGGCGAGTTTTACCGCTACCCGGTTTCGATTCGTTTTATTAAGAACTAGTCAGCCAAAAGCTGGCGCACAAGAGAGTCGGCTAGCAACCGGCCCTTGAGCGTGAGTTTTATAACACCACCGATAGCCGACTTTGGCTCGACCAACTCGTCTGCGATAAAACCGGCGATTAACTTTGCGGCATTTGGGTTTGCCTGCTTGGCAAGCTCTATGCTCATGCCTTCGCTAACTCTAATTTCAAGCAACACGCGTTCCTCTAAGCGAGTTCGCTCCCCTAAAGTCTCGCGGCCTGCCGCAGGTGAGCTGCCATCGGCTAGTTTGGCGGCATAAGCCGAAGGGTGCTTTACGTTCCACCAACGCACACCACCAATATGGCTGTGCGCTCCTGGCCCATAACCCCACCAATCTTGAGAGTTCCAATACGAGAGATTGTGCGCCGAAGAATTTTCAACACCATTGGCCCAGTTGCTGACCTCGTACCAGCCAAAGCCGGCTTTGGCCAGAAGCTGATCTGCGAGCTCGTATTTATCTGCTTGCAGATCTTCGTCTGGTTCACTCAGTTGACCGGATTTAATTTGACGGGCAAGCTTTGTGCCCTCTTCCACAATCAACGCATAGGCCGAGATATGATCCGGATTCATGCCAATTGCTGATTCAATACTTTGCTGCCACTGCTCGAGCGTTTCCCCTGGGGCGCCATAGATGAGATCAACAGAAACCTTAAGGCCAAGTTCTTTTGCTGCAGCGACCCCAAGCGCAACATTTTCCGGGTTATGCGTGCGCTCTAGAGTGGCCAGGACCTCGGGAACAGCAGACTGCATGCCAAATGAAATTCGGTTGAACCCGCCAGCGCGCAGTTGGTCAAGGTATTCGCGCGTCACGGTGTCAGGATTTGCTTCGGTTGTGATCTCAGCTGCGGAGTAAATTTCAAATGCCGAGTCAAGAGCCTTGAGTATTCTCACCAAATCAGCCGCAGGTAGAAGCGTTGGTGTACCGCCACCAAAAAACACGGTGCTCAACTTTCGCTTTGGCAGGCCAGATTGTTCAAGCACTTTTGCGCTAAACAAAATTTCCGAGATCAGGACATCTGTGTAATCAGATTGCTTGGCGCCCTCTAGCTCACTTGCTGTGTAGGTATTGAAATCGCAGTAGCCGCAACGCACCCTGCAAAAAGGAATGTGAACATAGGCGTGAAACGACCGTTCGGCCGCGCCAACTTTAGATTGCGCTGGCAGTTTGCCGTCTGCTGGCGCTGGGTCTCCGATAGGTAGTGGGCCTGCCACTACTTACCCTTCTTTTCGCCTTTTTTCTCACTGTCAGAGGAAAGCGCCGCGATAAAGGCCTCTTGAGGAACCTCCACGCGGCCAACCATCTTCATGCGCTTCTTACCTTCTTTTTGCTTCTCAAGAAGTTTGCGCTTACGAGAAATGTCACCACCGTAACACTTGGCCAATACATCTTTTCGCATTGCACGAATAGATTCACGGGCAATGATGCGCGCGCCAATTGCAGCCTGAATTGGTACCTCAAACTGTTGGCGCGGAATCAATTCACGAAGCTTGCCGGTGATCATTACTCCATAGGCATAGGCCTTATCTTTGTGCACAATTGCGCTAAAGGCATCAACCTGCTCGCCCTGCAATAAGAGATCAACCTTAACTAAGTCACCTTTTTCGAGACCAGTTTCTTCATAGTCAAGCGAAGCGTAACCTGCGGTCTTGCTTTTCAGTTGATCAAAGAAGTCAAAGACAATTTCAGCAAGCGGCAAGGTGTATCGGAGTTGAACTCTGTCTTCGCCTAAATACTGCATATCAATCATTGTTCCGCGACGGGTTTGGCATAGCTCCATCACGGTTCCGGTGTAATCCTTTGGTAGCAAAATTGTTGCCTTAACCATTGGCTCTAGAACTTGCTTGATTTTTCCGCCAGGGAATTCACTTGGGTTGGTTACAGTAATCTCTTTGCCATCATCCATAGTGACCTCATAAACCACAGATGGCGCAGTGGCAATTAGGTCTAGCCCAAACTCACGCTCAAGACGTTCGGTAATAATCTCAAGGTGAAGCAGACCAAGGAATCCGCAACGGAAACCAAAGCCAAGAGCCACTGATGTTTCTGGCTCGTATACCAAAGCTGCGTCTGAAAGCTTTAATTTATCTAGCGCTTCGCGAAGCACTGGGTAATCGCTGCCATCAATTGGATAAATTCCTGAGTACACCATTGGCAAAGGCTCTTTGTAGCCCTTCAATGCTTCTGCCGCAGGTTTAGCCTGGTTGGTAATGGTGTCACCAACTTTTGATTGACGAACGTCTTTCACGCCGGTAATCAAGTAACCCACTTCACCAACACCAAGACCCTTAGTAGGTTCCGGCTCTGGTGATGAAACACCAATTTCAAGAAGTTCATGCACCGCACGAGTTGACATCATTTGAATTTTTTCGCGAGGACTTAGGTTTCCGTCGATCATTCGAACGTAGGTAATCACTCCGCGATAGCTGTCGTAAACAGAGTCAAAAATCATCGCTCGAGCAGGAGCATTTGGATCCCCGATTGGGTGCGGCACCGTAGCAACGATTTTGTCGAGCAACTCATCAACACCAACTCCGGTTTTGCCAGATACTCGCAGGCAGTCCTCTGGATTTCCACCAATTAGATTGGCAAGTTCCTCAGCGTACTTTTCAGGTTGCGCAGCCGGTAGGTCAATTTTGTTTAGCACTGGAATGATTTGAAGATCATTTTCCATGGCTAGATAGAGGTTGGCCAAAGTCTGGGCCTCGATGCCCTGCGCTGCATCAACCAAAAGGACCGCTCCCTCACAGGCAGCCAGAGATCTAGACACCTCATAGGTGAAGTCAACGTGACCCGGGGTGTCAATCATGTTCAAGGCATAAGTCTTGCCATCAGATTCCCATGGCATTCGAACCGCCTGCGATTTGATGGTGATTCCGCGTTCGCGCTCGATATCCATGCGGTCCAGGTACTGGGCTCGCATTGAGCGGTCATCAACTACACCGGTGAGCTGAAGCATGCGGTCAGCAAGCGTGGATTTACCGTGGTCAATGTGGGCGATGATGCAAAAATTGCGAATTAGCGCCGGATCGGTCTTCGCCGGCTCAAGGCGGCGGGTGGCGCGTGGAGACAAGATTTACCTCTGGATAGAAAGAAAAAGACCGGTTCTCGGTTCCCCTATTCTCGCACAGACCCCAGAGTTATCAGGCTTAGGCCCCTGAATTGGTTGCCTAATCCTGGGCAGGACTGGTAGCATTAGGACTCGATAAGGATGAGTGTCTCCATCCAAATCCCTACAAAAAACTCTTTTAGTTGCCCCGCGCGGGGTGACAACCCAAGAAAGTGAAACATGGCAAATATCAAGTCACAGATCAAGCGCATTGGCACCAACCTAAAGGCTGCTGAGCGCAACAAGGCTGTAAAGAGCGAGCTAAAGACCGCAATTCGCGCGGCTCGTGAAGCAGCAGCTGCCGGAGACAAGGCTGCAGCATCAAACGCACTAGCACTGGCTTCAAAGAAGCTAGACAAGGCAGTTTCAAAGGGAGTAATCCACAAGAACCAGGCCGCTAACCGCAAGTCAGCTTTGGCTAAGAAGGTTTCAGCTCTATAAATCAAGAGCAACGAAAACTCCCAGACCTATTGGTTTGGGAGTTTTTATTTTGCTGGGATTACCCCAGGCTTGCCCACGTAAAAACCTATGACAGTTTGAATCAGGGTCATTACCGTGATGATTGCAAAACTCAGAGACCAAGACCCTGAGGCATTAGCAACGAATCCAACCATGAAAGTTCCTGTGGCAGCAAGCAGGTATCCCCAGCCTTGTGACATGGCTGAGAGTTGTGTGGTTTGAGCTTGGGTTGATGCACGAGTGCTGATTAGTGACAGTGAAATCGGAAAAGTAGCCGACATTCCCAAACCAATCAATATGCAGGCGGCAATCAACCACTTTGTGTCACCAGATTGCAGAACCATGGTGAACAAAATATTTCCAACCAAAGTAGAAATGCTTGTACCGGCCGCCCACCATGCCAGGGACTTAAAGCGTCCTAGAAGTGAAGAAATTATCAAGCCGGTAGGTATTCCCACTGCGCTGGCAAAACCTAAGTAGTTTCCAGCCGCCTCCGGTGTTTCTCCTATTGCCGATAGCGCAGAAGGCATCCAACCAAGAAGTGCGTAAAAGCCCAGCGACTGGATTCCAAAAAAACCAACTATCGCCCAAGAGATTGGTGATCTAAGTACTGCTGCTTTTTCTTCTGCCGCAGCTTGGGCGCCTTGAGCAACGTGAGTTTCTTGAGATCTAATTTGTGGCAACCAAAGCAGCACGGCTAGGGCTGTTGGCAAAATCCAAATCGCAAGCGCAGGTGACCAACCGCCAAGCAAATTACTAGAAGGCACTGCAACCGAAGCTGCCAAGCTCGCTGAGACGGCAAGCAGCGTCGTGTAGGAACCTGTAATTAGCGCAATGTGTTTTGGAAACTGAACTCTAACTACGGTTGGCAGCAAAACGTTTGCAATCGCAATCGAAAGACCTGCACCAATGGTGCCAACAAGCAAACCTGGATAACCAAAGATCATGCGAAGCGCTGAGGCAGCGCCAAGAAATATCATCACGTACAACATGGCGTGATTTACGCCAACCTTGCTAACCAGCCAAGGGCTCGCAAAAGCTCCAAGCCCAAAACAAAGAACGGGCGCTGCCGCAAGAATTCCAATCAGCTCGGCACTGACACCTAACGATGTCTGGATTTCTTGTAGTAGCGGGCCAATGGATGCCACCGGTGGTCGCAAAACAATTGAGATGAACACAATTGCCAAGAATCCGGTGATGCCGAACTTAGTCTGGTTAGCCACTACTTACCCTGCTCTATTCCCTTATGTGAAATTAGATTCACCAGTTTCTCGAGAGAGTAGACCGGATCGCGCTCAGCACCCTTGGAGGCTGCGTCGGCTGTTGCCATTGCCTGGATTGCTGCGGCCAAACCGTCATCGCTCCAGCCAGTTAGATCTTTGCGAGCCCTATCAAGTTGCCACGGGGCCATGCCTAAAGTTGCGGCTGATGCCGAACGGTTTCCGTAAATTTTTGCCATCTGACGAATTTTCATAGAAATGGCTGCGACCAGCGGCACCGGGTCGGCCCCTGTGGCCAAAGCGTGACGCAAAAGCGCCATTGCCTCCCCCGCACGACCCGCAAGCGCAGCGTCGGCTACCTTGAATGCATTTGTTTCTACTCGACCACCGTAGTAGCGATCAACCAGCTCTTCAGAAATTGTTTCAGCGCTATCTAATAACAACTGATTAATTGCCGCGGCCAGTTCAGCCGTATCGTCGGCGAAGGCATCAAGAAGTGCCCTGACTGCGCCGGGTGTGATTTTTCTTTGGGCGTGGGCGAACTCACCTTGAACAAATGCTTGGCGGTCAGAATCTTTCTTGATGTCGGCGCAGGCAATTTCCACGGCAAACTGCGATTCACGAATAGCTTCAACCAGTTTTTTACCGCGAACACTTGAGCCATTGTGGCGAAGAATTAAAGTGGTGTCGTCTGTTGGCGCCGAGACATAGTCAATGCCGTCAGCGATTAGGTCATCGCTGCATTTTTCTAGACCACGAATAATCACCAGGCGAGGTTCTGCAAAAAGCGAGGGGCTGGTGATGTTGAGTAAGGTGCCGGTGGAATAGTCGGCTGCGTCTATTTCGTGAATTTCCAACGACTGGTCTTGAGCACGAAGCTGCTCTCTGATGGACCTAATGGATCTGCCAGCCAGGTATTCCTCGCCACCAGAGACGAAGACTATTGGGTGCGGCGCAGCCTTGCGCCATTCCAATTGCTTTGCCTTGTTCACCCTGTAAGCCTAGGCGAGTTGGCAATGATTAGCCCCGAATCGCCTGCAGAAAGCGCTATTGACCCCATTTGGTCTGTTCTGAGTACCTGCGAACCTGATTTTTTCAAGGTGCCAAGTGTTCGGTTAGTTGGATGACCATAACTATTGCTGGCCCCCACTGAAATCAAACTCAACTCAGGGTCTAGTTGTTCGATGAGTTCTGGATACTGGTCTGCGGAACCATGATGAGACACTTTCAACACCATCGGAAGTTCTCTTATGGTGTTTAGTTGCCACCATTTTGAATCGGCAACCATGCGCATCTGACCTCGCTCACCGATGTCAGCCATGGTAACTAAATTAAAATACTTGGCACTCCAGAGCATCACAATGCTGGCGTCATTTGAGTCTTCTGCTCCTTGAGCCTCGTGATTTGGTGATAGAACTTGCCAATCAATATCGCCAAGCGTTCCGCTGACTCCGCGCTCGGCAAACATAATTTTTGCCCCGGTTTTTTGAAGATAGAGATTAGTTCCGGTTGCTCCCCAACGCTCGTCCTTGAATGGGCTAATCAGCACCGTCTCAACTTTTCGCCCTCTTAGCGCACCCTGGATTCCACCAACGTGATCCATGTCAAAGTGAGTCAAAACCAAAAGATCAATGTGACTAATGCCAAGGTGAGCAAGGCAGTCATCAACCGGGGCGTCGTCTCGCCCAACATCAATCACAGCAATTAGATCTTTAGAGCGCACTACCATCGCGTCACCTTGGCCGACGTCACAGGCAACCACTTGCCAATCCTTGATGGGCCAAGCTGCTGCGCGCAATTGAACATATGAAATTGTCCCTACGCTCAAAGACAAAATCAAAGACAAGATAACTACGCCTAGGTTTTGTTGCTTTGTCTTCTTGGCACGCAACCATAGCGTAAACCCAATAACCACTAGCAATGCTGCGCCGAAGCCAATAAGCCCACCAGGCCACGAAAGAGTGGCATTAGGTAAGCCCGAGAAGAATTTCGCAATCTGTGCAATCCAATTAGTACCAAGGGATGCCAAGTAACTAAGCATCATCGCAAGCCACGGCAAAGGTATTGCAACTGCAAGCGCCAAGATGCCGAGAACTGTAATTGGCGCTACCAGTGGCTCGGCCAATAAGTTTGCTGGCAAGGCATAGGTTGAAACGCCATCTTGAAGTTGCAACAGAATGGGAAAACAAAACGTCTGTGCAGCTACGGCTACTGCGATAGAAATTGCGGCCCATCTTGGCAAGTGATTGGAAAGCTTCTTAGCCAGCGGTTCCGTTAGAACTAATAAGCCGGCTGTAGCGGCAACAGACAATGCAAAGCCAAAATCAACTGCTAACCATGGATCAGCAATCAGTAAAACTATGACTGCAAAACCCAAGGCGTTCAACGCTGCTGTTTTGCGGCCCAGCGATACGGCAATCAAAACTGCCGCCGCCATTACAGCAGCCCTAAGCACGCTTGGTTGAGCGCCGACCAAAGCAACATAAGTCACCAGCGTCACCAGACCGGCGACAAGCCGCACGTATCTGCCACCGCCTAATCTTTTAGTCAAGAAATACACCAGCCCCAACACAATTGCGCAGTTTGCGCCTGAGACTGCAGTGAGATGGGTAAGCGAGACAGTCTTCATTTCTTGAAGTGTTTCTTCACTCAGCATTGAGGTGTCACCGATTGCCAAACCCGCTACCAGGCCCCTGGACTCCTGAGTTGTGCCTCGACTCGAGTCAAGAAACGCTTTGCGAATTTGGTGAATGACGAAATTGGTCTCAGGCGGCTGGCTAACTTGACTAATTGAGTCTTTACATCGCGAAAGGTAACCGGCCCGGTCGGAATCTTTAGCAGGACGAAGTTGCAGCCAACATGAATAACTGGCTTGGGGTAAAAGGTTGGCAATCTCTTGACCTCCTCGCAACTCTCCCCTGGAATTCAATTTGAGATGTGCCTTACCAATCTCAGCCGAAATAATTTTAATGTTTACCCTGTACTGTTGCGAATTTCCAAAAGTTCGAGGCACATCAAGAACAGTGAAGCTAGCCTGCACGGTGTTGAAATCATTTACGGCCTGAATCAGCGGTGCAGGTCTGGCGGCGGCAAACTGCACTCCAAATGAACAAAGGCCCAGTCCTAGAGTTGACACTAGAACTAACCAAAGCCGATTCAACTTAGCCCCAAGGTGAATAACAGCGCAAATAAAAATAACCAGAGCAGTGATGCCGAGATCCAGGAATTCAAAGCGTCACCTGATCTTTAATGCCGGCGAATAACTTGTCTCCGATTCCGCTAATGCTCAACAAGTCTTCTTTCTTTTTGAATCCACCGTTTGCATCTCTCCAGTCAATAATTCTTTGAGCCAAAGCCGGCCCAACCCCTGGCAAATCTTCAAGTTCGGCTTGAGATGCGCGATTCAAACTAATTTGACTTGCAGAACCTGCGTTGCCGCCAACAATTTGGGGTGCCTGACCTTGTTTGAAAATAACTATTTGTTCACCGTCTGTAATCTCTCGGGCAAGATTCACGCTTGCATCGTCGGCGCTTTTTGTGAATCCACCGGCGGCAAAAACTGCATCCATCACTCTGGAGCCCGATTCAAGTTGATAGATGCCTGGCTTGATTACCTCGCCGACTAAGTGAACAAAGATTGTGGCGCTTTTAACCACAACCTCATCGGCAGCCAGGCTTGGCAACGCTTCAAGTTTTTGGGTTTGACTGCTAGTCATTCCGTTGATGGCAAAAACCACTAAGGCAACGATTGAACCCACCAACAATAAGAGCTTTTTGTTTAGTGGTTGATTTGCGCCCAAGAGTTCTGCAGCTTTTAGCCGAATCCAGTCCATGGGGTAAAACTAAGGCGCCCACTCGATGGAATGGGCGCCCTTGGCAATTTTGGGGAAAACTCTGCTTGAGCAGAGAGTTACTTGGTCGCGATGTTCACCAGTTTCGGAGCACGAACAATCACATTGGCAACCGTCTTCTCACCGATTGCTCGTTTTACCGCATCAGAGCCAAGCGCCCTTTCGCGCAGATCATCTTCTGAGATATCAACCGCAACTTCAAACTTGTCACGAAGCTTGCCATCCACCTGAACCACGGCAGTGACAGAACTCTCGACCAACAGTGATTCGTCAGCTTCAGGTAGTTGAGCCAAGGCAACGCCTGGTTCGTAACCCAGCTTCTGCCACATGTCTTCAGCGGTATAAGGCGCAAACAAAGAAAGTGCCTTGGCCACGGTCTCTGCAGCTTCACGAACGGCTGGGTCACCGGCACCCGCATCGCCATCAATTGCCTTGCGAAGTGCGTTGACAAGTTCCATGATCTTGGCCACACCAACGTTGAATTTGAAGCCCTCAATTAGCGGGCCAAAGTCACGAAGGAATGTGTGAGTTGCCTTGCGCAGCTCTTTATTGCCAGCTGCAAAATCAACACCGATGTCGCTTTGGACATCGTTTGCTGTGCGCCACGCACGGGCCAAGAATTTTGCCGAACCGGCAGGTGATACATCGGCCCAGTCAATGTCTTCTTCTGGTGGGCCGGCGAATGACATTGTTAGGCGAACCGCATCAACACCGTGAGTATCAAGTTGCTCGCTGAGAGCCACAATGTTGCCTCGCGACTTCGACATCGCGCTGCCGTTCATCAAAACCATTCCCTGGTTGAGAAGACGCGTGAATGGCTCTTGGAAATCTACATAACCCAAGTCGTGCAGCACCTTGGTGAAGAACCGTGCGTAAAGCAGGTGCAAGATTGCGTGGGTAACTCCACCTACATACTGGTCAACCGGTGCCCAGTCTTTTGCCGCCTGCTTAGGGAATGCCTCGGTGGTTGATTCCGGAGACAAGAAACGCAAGAAGTACCAAGACGAATCCACGAAGGTGTCCATAGTGTCTGTATCGCGCTTGGCCGGCATGCCGCACTTAGGGCAGGCAACGTTTACCCAATCCTCGGCACCGCCAAGCGGTGAGGTTCCCTTTGGCTTTAGGTCTAGACCCTCGGCAGAGGGCAACTCAACTGGAAGCTGATCTTGCGGAACCGGCACCTCGCCACACATTTCACAGTGCACGATAGGAATTGGAGTTCCCCAGTAGCGCTGACGTGAAATCAACCAGTCGCGCAAGCGGAAGTTTTTGGTTTTCTTACCTTTTGAATCTTTTTCAAGCAGAGCAATTATTTTTTCAATTGCATCTCTCTTGCTCAAACCATCCAGTGGCCCGGAATTAACTATGGAGCCATCACCTGTGGTTGCGGTTCCCGAAACATTTGGATCTTCTTCACCGGTTTCAACGACCACGCGAACCGGCAGGCCAAGTGCCTTGGCAAAATCTAGGTCACGCTGGTCGTGCGCAGGAACAGCCATGATTGCGCCGTGGCCGTAATCGGCAAGCACATAGTCAGAAACCAAAATTGGAATTCGTTCTCCATTAACCGGATTGATCGCAAAGCGGCCAAGGTTCACTCCAGTTTTAGGTCTGTCAGTTGCCAAACGCTCAATATCGTTTGACTGCTTAACCATCTCTAGATACTCGGCAAACTTCTGCTGGGTTGCGGCATCGGTGTTAGCGGCAAGTTCGGCAGCAAGTGCGCTGTCGGCAGCAACCACCATAAAAGTTGCACCAAACAAAGTGTCAGGGCGAGTTGTAAAAACTGTTACCGGCTCATCGCGGCCTTCAATTTCAAATTCAACATCGGCGCCGTAGGAACGACCAATCCAGTTGCGCTGCATTGAAACCACCTTGGCTGGCCAGTTGCCCTCAAGTGTGTCTAGATCGTCAAGAAGTCGGTCGGCGTAATCGGTGACCTTGAAGTACCACTGAGTAAGAGCCTTCTTGGTAACTACGCTGTCGCAGCGCTCACATAAACCTTGAACTACCTGCTCGTTGGCAAGAACGGTCTGACAACTTGGGCACCAGTTAACGTTTGAGTTTTTGCGATAAGCCAGACCCTTGTTGTAGAACTCCAAGAACAGCCACTGGTTCCAGCGGTAGTAAATAGGGTCAGAGGTAATAAGTACGCGGTCCCAGTCAAACGAGCAGGCGTATCTGCGCATTGAAGCTCGCTGCTGGGCGATGTTGTCGTAGGTCCAGCCCTTTGGATCAAGGCCACGTTTGATGGCAGCGTTTTCGGCAGGCAGACCAAAAGAGTCCCAACCAATTGGGTGCATTACGTTGAAGCCTTTTTGCACCCAGTAACGGGAAATCACATCGCCAAGCGCATATGCCTCGGCGTGACCCATGTGTAGATCGCCCGATGGGTAAGGAAACATGTCGAGAACATATTTCTTAGGTCTTGAATCATTAGGCTTACCAGACGCAAAAAGGCGCAAGTCATCCCAAATCGGGAGCCACTTGTCCTGGATTGCAAGTACGTCGTACTCTTTTTCGTTTGTTGCGTCAGTCATTCTTATAAGGTTACCAACTAGGCCCAGGGGTCTGGCGCGTTTAACACTCGCAATAGCGCTTGGGCCTTTAGTTTGGTCTCTTCCAGCTCGGCCAGCGG
>JAHEGM010000041.1 GCA_024645105.1 Rhodoluna sp. | reverse complement strand
AGCGCTTCTAGGTCCCAGTCGTTTCCGGTTGCGTCAGAAACGTGACCGTCAACGATTGCCTCAATTGCATCTGCCAAGAAAGACTCAACGCGCATTGCGATGTCGTCACCCTCAAGAATGTGGCGACGGTCACTGTAGATTGCCTCGCGCTGACGGTTTAGAACATCGTCATACTTCAAAACGTTCTTACGAATTTCGGCATTGCGGCCTTCAACCTGTGACTGAGCACTCTGAATTGCGCGGCTTACAATCTTTGATTCAATCGCGGTGTCGTCTGGAACTGATGCGCGGTTCATTAGCGAACTTGCAGCGCCAGAGTTGAACAGGCGCATTAGGTCATCGGTTAGTGACAGGTAGAAACGAGACTCACCCTTGTCACCCTGACGTCCGGCACGACCGCGAAGCTGGTTATCGATTCGTCGTGATTCGTGACGCTCAGTACCTAGAACGTAAAGACCACCAACTGCCAGAACCTTCTCGGCTTCTTCGGCTACGGTTTCTTTGATCTTGGCAAACTCTTCAGCCCAAGCTGCCTCGTATGCTTCAGGGTTTTCGTCGTTGTTTAGGCCACGCTTGCTTAGAGCGTCAACCGTTAGGAATTCGGCATTTCCACCAAGCATCACGTCAGTACCACGGCCGGCCATGTTGGTGGCAACAGTTACTGCGCCAAGGCGACCAGCCTGAGCAACAATAGCTGCCTCGCGCGCGTGGTTCTTGGCGTTCAATACTTCGTGGCGCACTCCCTCTTTAGCCAGAAGCTTAGAAAGGTATTCACTCTTTTCAACGCTGGTAGTACCAACCAAAACCGGCTGGCCATTCTTGTGACGCTCTGCGATATCGCGCACAACCATGTTGAACTTGATTTCTTCGTTCTTGTAGATCAGGTCTGGCTGGTCTAAACGAATCATCGGCTTGTTGGTTGGAATAGGAACAACACCAAGCTTGTAGGTAGACATAAATTCGGCAGCTTCTGTTTCAGCAGTACCGGTCATACCCGAGAGCTTGCTGTAAAGGCGGAAGTAGTTCTGCAAAGTCACAGTTGCCAAGGTTTGGTTTTCAGCCTTAACCTCTACGCCTTCTTTGGCTTCAATGGCCTGGTGAATACCCTCGTTGTAGCGGCGGCCGGCAAGAATACGGCCGGTGTGCTCGTCAACGATTAGAACTTCACCGTTCATGACAACGTAATCTTTATCGCGCTTGAAAAGTGCCTTCGCGCGAATTGAGTTATTCAAAAATGAAATCAATGGGGTGTTGGCTGATTCATATAGGTTGCCAATACCTAGGTAGTCCTCTACCTTTGCGATACCCGGCTCAAGAATTCCTACGGTGCGCTTCTTTTCATCAACTTCGTAGTCAATAACCGGCTGCAGCTTTTCGGCAATTTTTGCAAACTCGTTAAACCAGCGGTTGGCCTCACCAGATGACGGGCCAGAAATAATTAGCGGAGTACGAGCCTCGTCAATCAGAATCGAGTCAACCTCGTCGACGACAGCATAGAAGTGGCCGCGCTGCACCATGTCTTGCTGCTGCCAAGCCATGTTGTCGCGAAGGTAGTCGAAACCAAATTCGTTGTTGGTTCCATAGGTGATGTCTGCAAGATACTGCTGACGACGCTCGGTTGGGTCTTGCCCAGAAATGATGCAACCCGTGGTCATGCCCAGAGCGCGGAAAACGCGACCCATCAGATCTGACTGGTAGCTGGCCAAGAAGTCGTTCACGGTAATTACGTGCACGCCGCGGCCGGCGATGGCGTTTAGGTATGCAGGCAGGGTTGCCACCAGGGTCTTACCTTCACCGGTTCGCATCTCGGCAATGTTGCCTAGGTGCAAAGCCGCACCACCCATTAGCTGAACGTCAAAGTGACGCATGCCTAGGGTGCGCTTTGAGGCCTCACGAACTGCGGCAAAGGCCTCAGGAAGTAGGTCATCAAGGCTCTCGCCAGCGGCGTAGCGCTCGCGCAGCACGGTGGTTTCGTTGGCAAGCTCTTCGTCACTTAGGTGACTGAAGTTCTCTTCAAGAGCGTTTACTGCCTCGGCGTAGTTGCGAAGCTTGGCCAGAAGACGGCCCTCGCCAGCGCGAAGTAGTTTGTCGATGATTGTTGCCAAGATTTTGCTCCATACCGGTTGATTGGTTCTGGTCTCAATCTTAGGCGAATCCCCCTGGCCGATTAGGGCCAGGGGGATTCACTCAGGATGCTCTAAGAAACGCTATTTCAGGGTAATTACCCCATAGTTCCAGCCTTTGCGACGGTAGACCACGCTGGGCTTATCGGTGTCTGAATCGTGGAATAGGTAGAAATCGTGGCCAATTAGCTCCATGTGGTACAGGGCGTCGTCAACCGTCATTGGCTTGGTCTCAAACTCCTTGCGGCGAATCACCACCGGGCTCTCACCCATATCAGGGGTTGCCTCAGCCTGTGGCGGGGTTACTTTGCCAAGCAGCACGTCAGAGTCTGCGGGGCGAATATCTAGTTCGGCAAAATCATGGGCCGAAAGCTCGCTTGTGCCAATTGAACCGTGGTGGTGCTTGCGGCGATCTGCGGCACGACGAAGGCGCTCAGATAACTTGCCGAAGGCAATGTCAAAGGCGGCGAACTTATCGCCTGCGTGTGCCTCGGCGCGAATTACGTGGCCGGGTTCAAATACGGTCAGCTCAACCTGGTCTTCTGGTCCGGAATTTCGGCTGTGGTCGTGCCTGGTCACTTTTATTTCGAGGGCCTGAACCTTGTGAGCTAACTGTTCGACTTTGTGGGTTCTGTCGGCTACATATTCTCGAAAGCGATCCGAGACGGTGAGGTTGCGGGCTGTGATGTTGACTTCCATGATGACCTCATATCTACAGGCAACTTTGCCTGTGAATGAAAGGTATACCTTAAAAGGATTTCGCGTGGCGTTTTTGTTGATTTTTTGGCAATGTCTCAGCAAAGCTCAAGAAGCCAGCAACGCCTATGCCGGCTTCAACCAGGCAACGTTTGGCCTCGCGCACGGTGGCCCCAGTTGTGACCACGTCATCAATTAGCCACACCTGATGCGCTTTGACCTTGGCCTTCAGCCTGAATGCCCCGTTGAGATTATTTCGCCGGTCATGCCCAGATAGCGCGGCCTGATCTAGCACCAGCCTTTGGTAACTGAGTAAATCAAGAACTTGAATAAATCTGCCCTGATGCCTGGCAACCTGACTGCTAACACTCAGAGCTAAAAGTTTGGCGGGTACGAATCCGCGATCATGAAATGAGGACTCTTTGCTTGGAATGGGCACAAGAATTCTGCAGGAATCTGGCACCAGTTTTGCAATTGATTTTGCCATTTCCATTGCGATTTGGGTCTGATGATTCTCTTTGAACTCATGAATCAAAATCTGCGCTTTGGAATCGTACTCACAAACTGCAAACCCCGATAAGTCAAAACGGTTAACTACTCTCTGACCGGCTAAGTGCTGTGCGCAACATCTTTTGCAAATCGGCGAGCCAAGATCTCTGCAGAGCACACACCTTGACGGTAAAACTAAATTTAGAAAATCTTCGAGCAGGTCCACAACTAATTGTGAATTGCCATGACCGTCACCGGTGTTTCAGAAAGCTATCTGTGGATTAATGGTCTGGCAGATATTAGTTGCCAGGGAATCTGAGGGCCTGTACGTCTTCGCGCACCTTCACCCAACCAGATCCCTTGAATTGATAAAGCACACCAAGCGAATCAAGAATGAAAATTGAGGTTGCTTGCCCAGAACCCACGATCACTGAGCCATTGGTAAAGGTAGGCAAAGTCTTTGATGCACCACCAATCATTACGATTACCGGCTGAATGTAATTGGATATCTGAGATTCAAGCAATCCAATCTGAATGCTGTCTAGCCAGGTTCCCGAATAGGCGGTCTTGGTGTTGCTTGGCTGAATAGGAAGACCTAAGCCAACTGGCATTCCGGAATCATTGCGAACAATTGCCGCAACTCTCACCTGGCTGCTTGCTCTGGTGCCGGTTACGGCTAGAACTCTTGCGCCTTCTGGGCTGATTGAGAATGACAATCTATCCTCGCCAATTAGCCAACTGCTTGAGAAGCTCTGAATCTTTCCGGACTCGTCATAAACCAAGATTGGCTTTTTGCCGCTCCTTGGCACCGCCCAGGTGTAACCATCTGCGTCAACTACCGGCGGTAAGTAATCAGAGCCGGTGGCAAGCATCAGCGGTGCTTCTGTGGGCCTGTTTAGTTTGGCTAGATAAATACCGCCCGGGCCTGAAAGTGCAAAGACCTTTTCTTCGGCATTCAAACCAAATGATGTTGCCTTGACTTGCTGCACAAACGTGGTTGCGTTTTCAATCTTTATGGTCTGGGTGGCGCCAAGGCGAACTAGCCCGTCTGGCAAGAGCGCAACCGGCATGGCAACCTGCACCTGATTATTGGCATTTGACCAAGACGGTTCTTCTAACACTCCGCGTTCAATAGTGACTCGAACCGAGTAGACACTGCTTAGCTGCAACAGTGTCTCTCGAATTTGCACCTGAAGTAATTTTTTATTTAGTGCAGATGCACGAAGAGCGCGTGAAGATAAATCAACCGATGCAATTCCGTCGGCGACTGTCACGCTGCTTAAAGTCAGTCGAGTACCAGAAGGGATTGAATTTTTCACGGCATCTTCAAGCCAGGCACTTGGGCCGCTCAACAGTGCGTTAACTAAGCGAGTGCTGGTTGAGGCTCTGGATGGGAACCAGCGCACATCAGGCACCAAGTGTTCCTGCTGATTATCAAAGAAGTAGATTGCGTAGGCTTTGAACACAACATCAAAAACCGGACGAATCACCATGGTTAGATTTGGTGCGTTTGCAATTCGCCAGTTTCCTGATTCCTTAGCAAAGGCAATCTGAATGCTGCGGGTGGAGCCAGCCGGCAAAGTTTCGTATTGCCCATTCTCATTAATTTTTGCCGAAATGGGCACAATCACGGTAGCCGCATTATTGTCAGTCAGAGTGACGGTGGGCTTGCCGTCCTGAATCAAAACTTCTTGGTTTGGATTCCATTCCGCGTTGAAAGACTTGGTGAGATAAGAACGCGCCACCTCGTAATCATTCTGTGGCCCGGTGCCCGCGTTGATGAAGCCAAGCAGAATCTCTTCTTGGGTCGCATCTTGGTTAGGGCCAGATGGCGAGTAGTAAAGGTAATCGGTCTCTAGACCTGACTCTACGTTTGGGCCAATCTTCACATCGCCGCTTTTAGGCAGCTGAGCGCATGCTGAGGTTAGAGACAAAAGCATCACCAAGAAGGTTGCGCCAAGCAGTTTGCCGAATTTACTCATTCTCGACCGCCTTAGTTTTTTTGGCCCTAGGAGGTAGCGGCAAAGGTGATTGAGTGAAGACCATGCCCTGCCTGCGAGGCAGGGTAAGTCGGAACGAGGCTCCCTCGTTTGGCTTTGCCCATACCTGCAACCAGCCGCCGTGCAACTGAGTGTCTTCAAGTGAGATTGCCAGGCCAAGTCCGGTGCCGCCTGTGGTTCGCTTGCGCGCAGGGTCGGCACGCCAGAAGCGGTCAAACACTCTGTCTACCTCGGCACGACTCATTCCAATTCCTGAATCGGTAACACTCACCGCAACGGCAGAGTCGCTGAGGCCTACAGCAACGCTGATTGGTCTGCTCTCGCCGTGCTCGATGGCATTCGCCAAAAGGTTTCTGATCAATCTCTCAATTCTTCTGCCGTCAACTTCCACATCAACCGGGCCACTTGGAATCTTGATCTCGATCACAGATCCGCGACTTTGAGCTAGCGGTTCAAGACCGGCAATTGCAGAGCCCACGATTCCATTCATGTCTTGGATTTCTAGGTCTGCTGCCACCGCTCCGGCGTCGTATCGCGAAATTTCAAGCAGGTCATTTAGCAGCACTTCAAATCTTTCAATTTGATCGTGCATCAACTCTGCCGAGCGCTTAGCGGCAGGCTCAAGCTTTTCGCGACTGGCAAAAATTACGTCTCCGGCGAGCTTGATTGTGGTTAGCGGGGTTCTAAGCTCGTGCGAGACATCGGATACAAATCGTTGTTGCATTTTTGAAACAGAGGCCAGCTTCGTAATCTGCTTTTGCAGTGAATCGGCCATTCGGTTGAAGGACCTTGCCAAAATAGCAATCACATCTTCACCGCGTTCGGTAAGGCGCCTGTCGAGGGCACCCTCGGCAATTTCTTCCGATACTTCGGCGGCCACCTGCACCGGCTTTACTAGCCAGTTGGTCACAAAGTAGCTCACGGTTCCAATCATGAAAAGCAGAATAAGCATTCCCCAGAACAAAACGCTCTGCACGAAATCTAGGGTTAGCTGCTCACCGTTTAGGTCAAACACCAAGTAAAGCTCGTATTTTCCGGCCAGTGGAATTTCAATTGGTGAACCCACCACGACCCCGGGGTGAATTGAACCATTTAGTTGCGGCAGGCCAACTGATTGATAAGTGAGTTTTCCGCTGGTGTTTCTTACTTGAGCTTTGAAGTCAATTGGAATAACTGCGGTATCAAGGTCAGCCGAAATTGGGCTCTGCAGAATTTGCGCACCAACTTGCCCAGGAGTTCTAAGCAGCGCCACTTTTCGCGAATCGGTTGAACCCTGAGACTCAAGTGAGGGAACCACAGAGTTCAAAAGTGACTGCAGGGCAATTTCATCGGTCACGGTTGAAGCAGAGAAAGTATTTTGAACCTCAACCACTGCGCGTTCAGATTCGGCAAGAATTTGCGAGACACGGGTTTGATAGAGACCATTGCCGATTGAGTAGGAAAGAAAGCCGCCAACAACAAGTAGCGCAATACCCGATAGCACTACGGTCGTAAAAACAGCTCGAACCTGCAGGAATCGGCGAAAGAGACCGAGCGCCCAATCAATGGCGACTCGAATTTTCATTTAGCCCTGGCCAGCCTTGTAGCCAATACCGCGAACGGTAGTGACGATCTTTGGATTGTCTGGATCTTCTTCAATCTTGGAACGCAGTCTTTGCACGTGCACGTTTACCAAGCGGGTATCAGCCTTGTAGGCGTAACCCCAAACTGTTTCTAGAAGCATCTCGCGAGTGAAAACCTGCTTTGGCTTCACGGCCAGGGTTAGCAACAGGTTGAACTCAAGCGGAGTTAGCAAAAGCTTTTCTGAACCTCTTCTAACTTCGTGGCCGACAATGTCCAAAGTAAGTGGACCAATTTGAACGGTGTCGCTATCAGTCTTAGCAAGCGGACGCAAGCGGGCCCTGATTCGCGCGAGTAAAACAGTTGGGTCAAAAGGTTTTACCACGTAGTCATCGGCGCCGGCCTCTAGGCCTCTAACAACATCTTCGCTTTCTGTTTTTGCAGTAAGCATGATGATTGGGGTTCCAGAAATCGCACGAATTTCATTGCAAACCTGAATGCCGTCTTTGCCTGGGAGCATCACATCAAGCAGAACTAGATCTGGCTCTTCTGTTTTGAAGGCCTCCAATGCGCCGGTTCCTGCATCGTGGAAACAAAGCTCAAAGCCCTCTGATTCCAAGACGATGCCAACCATCTCGCGAAGCGCGTTGTCGTCGTCAACGACCAGAATCTTGTGCGCCATCTATTCCTCTAACTTGCTGCGACTAGTAACGGTAGTGATCTACCTTGTATGGGCCTTCAACCGGAACACCAATGTAGCGTGCCTGATCTTTGCTCAACTCTGTCAATTCAACACCAAGAGCGGCCAAGTGCAAACGGGCAACCTTTTCGTCCAGGGTTTTAGGCAGAATGTGAACACCCAAAGGATAGTGATCTGTCTTGGTGAACAGCTCAATCTGAGCAAGCACCTGGTTGGCAAACGAGGTGCTCATCACGAAACTTGGGTGACCGGTGGCATTGCCAAGGTTCATTAGGCGGCCTTCAGAAAGTATCAGCACCGAACGCCCATTAGGTAGGCGCCACTCGTGAACCTGAGGTTTGATTTCAACCTTCTCTACCCCAGGGATGCGGTTGATGCCAGCCATGTCTACCTCATCGTCAAAGTGACCCACGTTGGCAACGATTGCCTGGTGCTTCATCTTGAGCAGGTGCTCTGGCTTGATGATGGCGGTGTTTCCGGTTGCGGTAACAAAGATGTCAACGGACTCAATCACTGACTCAAGAGTTGCCACCTGGTAGCCATCCATAACGGCCTGAAGTGCGCAAATTGGGTCTACTTCGCTAACGATCACACGTGCACCCTGGCCACGAAGTGCATCTGCCGAGCCCTTGCCCACATCACCGTAACCGGCAACGAAGCAGGTCTTGCCGCCGATCAGGGTATCGGTTGCTCTATTTAGACCATCTGGAAGCGAGTGACGAATGCCGTACTTGTTATCAAACTTAGATTTGGTTACCGAGTCATTCACATTGATTGCAGGAAACAGAAGCTCGCCGCGCTTGTGGAATTCGTAAAGACGGTGAACGCCGGTGGTGGTTTCTTCGGTGACACCTTTAATCTCGGCAGCGATGCGAGTGAAACGAGATGGGTCTTTCTTTAGTGATGCACGAAGCAACTCAAGAATTACGCCGTACTCGTGGCTGTCATCTGCACCGGTTGCCGGAACAGAGCCAGCTAATTCAAACTCGCGGCCCTTGTGAACCAAAAGCGTGGCATCGCCACCGTCATCAAGAATCATGTTTGGGCCGGTGAATTCCTCGCCCGCAGCTTGTGCTTCTGCTGACCAATCAAAAATGCGATCGGTGCACCACCAGTACTCCTCTAGGCTCTCACCCTTCCAGGCAAAAACTGGAGTTCCCTTTGGCTCAGAGATAGATCCGTTTGGACCAACTACAACAGCGGCAGCTGCCTCGTCTTGGGTGGAGAAGATATTGCAAGATGCCCATCTAACCTGAGCGCCAAGTGCAACCAAAGTCTCAATCAAGATTGCGGTCTGCACGGTCATGTGCAGTGAACCGGTAATGCGTGCACCCTTTAGTGGCTGCGCTGCTGAGAATTCTGCGCGCAGTGCCATAAGCCCAGGCATTTCGTTCTCGGCTAGGCGAATCTGGTGACGGCCAGCCTCGGCTAGCGAGAGGTCGGCAACCTTGAAATCAAAAGAGGTTAGAGTCTGTGACATTTTTCCTAGGCTTTCTGCTGGATGAGGTTTAGTACCTCATCACGAATCTGGATCATCTGGGCTTCGGAAGAAGCTTCGACGTTTAAACGCAGTAGCGGCTCAGTGTTCGAGGAGCGAACGTTGAACCACCACCATGAACCAGCATCGGCAGGCTTGCCTAGCTCTTGTGTATTTGTTGCTGTGATGCCGTCGAACTCATCAAACTCGGCTCGGTCTGCAAAAGCAGCCTGTACGCGAGCCTTGGCGGCCGGGACGTCTGAAACGGTTGAGTTGATCTCACCGCTCAAGTAATAGGGGTTGTACTGCTTGGCAAATTGCGAGAGCGGAAGGTCTTGAGACCCATACTCTGCCAACACGTGCATGGCCGCCAACATTCCATTATCGGCACCCCAAAAATCACGGAAGTAATAGTGCGCCGAGTGCTCGCCGCCAAAAATAGCGTTGGTTTCGGCCATCTTGTCTTTGATTAGCGAGTGGCCAACCTTGGTCTTTACGGCGCGAGCGCCGTCTTCAACAATTACCTCGGCAACAATTTTTGAGGTCAGCAAGTTGTGCAGCACAGTAATTGGAGCACCCGGGTTCACTTTTTTCTCACGAGCAATCTCTCGGCGAGCAACGATTGCGGCCACAGCCGAAGGAGTAACCGGCTGACCCTTTTCGTCAATTACAAAGCAGCGGTCTGCGTCGCCATCAAAGGCCAAACCAATATCGGCACCGTGCTCGAGCACGGCGGCCTGAAGATCTACCAAGTTTTTTGGGTCAAGCGGGTTGGCTTCGTGATTTGGGAAAGTGCCGTCTAGTTCAAAATACATTGGAATGATTTCAAGCGGCAATTGCTGTAGGTCGCTGGCGTGACCCAGAACCGCAGGCACGGTCATGCCGCCCATTCCGTTTCCGGCATCCACCACAACTTTGAGTTGACGAATGCCACTTAGGTCAACAAGCTCACGCAAGTAGCTCGCGTATTGCATAAGAATGTGCATGTCGCGGTAGGAACCAGGCTGGTCAACTTCTTCTAAACCGTTTTCGATATAGACCTTGGCCCTATCGCGAATGGCAGCCAAACCGGTGTCTAGGCTGATGCCACGAGCGCCCGCGCGCGAGAACTTGATTCCGTTGTAGCTGGCAGGGTTGTGGCTTGCGGTGAACATCGCGGCCGGGGCGTCTAAAACACCAGAGGCAAAATAAGACTCATCAGTTGAGCAAAGACCTATTGAAATAACATTGGCTCCGCGAGCCTGTGCCCCAATTGCAAATGCGTCGGCAAATTCAGGAGACGAGTCACGCATGTCGTGGCCAACAATTACGTCTTTGCCCGCGGCACCCAACTCATCGACAAAACCGGCAGCAAGTGCCGTGACGATTTGGGTGGTAAGCGACTGGCCTACTAGCCCGCGTACGTCATAGGTCTTGACGATTGCATCCCAATCAATATTCATTGACCCAAGTTTACCAAGCCCGGACCAGCCCCTTTTAGCCAACCACCTTCCCACTTATACACTGGGGGCATGGCAACAGAGCGCCGCCCTAAGGGCACCGAACGTGACCGGCACGGGCGTGGAATGCGCCAAGCACTCATCACAAACCTGCTGCCGGGCGGTCGCCGGTTATCGGGTTTTGAGCAAATTGTTTCTGGCACCTGCGAATACCTGAAAAATGCCTGGCCGGAAGAGTTGGTTGATTTGAATTGGGAGGTCGCCGATGCCCCGGCCATTAATCCCGATTCCAAGGGAGTGCGTCGCTGGGCCGTAAAGCGCGATCAAATGACGATTGTGATTTACCGGCTTCCAATTGAGAGACTCGGCCACCATCGCCGCACAGATTCGCTGCACGAGAGAATGCACATTGAGGAATTTGTTTTTGCCGCGGTTGGGCACCTAATTGGCAAAGACCCGTGGGACCTAGTTCCTGAACGTTACCGCGACTAGCGTACGTTTACTGAAACTTTTCCGCCGGCATTTTTTTGATCCAACACCGATAAACTCGCGACGGTTCCGTCGACATCAACAATCAAATTAGCAAACAGCGGGTCTGCGCTGCCCATGAATGTGTAGGTAGAACCCGGGGCAACAACGCCAACTTCAATGGCACCAGTTTTGTCGTTGTAGACACAAATTTTTGAAATGCCAATATTAGGCGCAGTGATTTTGCGCTTACCGGTGAATTTTTCTGCGGCCGGTATCCAGGTGAAATCTGGTGCCGAACTTGCGGTGAGCCTGGTCAACCTAACAGCAGATTGGATTTCTACATCTGCCGATACAACCGCCACGTAGTCACCATCTTTGAGACCAGAAATTTCCATGTCTAAAACTGTTCCGGGTTTCACGGTTTCGCGAATCACAGTGCCAAATGTTTTGGCATTTGAACCGGCAACCTGAATCGTCACGGTTGCCTGTTCTTTGCCCGGAACGAAAACTCGAATAACTGGAGTTAGGTCTTTGTAGTCTGCATTCGTTGAGGCTAGCTTGTTGGCCAACTTTGAACCACGAATAAAGATGCCTGGAATAACTTGGTTCTTAGCAAAGCTTGGTGACGGTGAGACATAGTCAACTCCCCCGGCTGAAAGACCTCGCACAGTGCGCTGCTGAATCCAAGCCGCTATTGCCCCACCCTTTGCGCTCACGTGAGTCATGAAGCTCTTAGTCTTTGGAACCACTCCCGAAAGCGGAATTACAGTGGACTTGCCGGCGACCACAGCAATACCGCTTAGCCCCGGTGCCTCTACCGACCCGGCCTCGGTGAAGATCTCAAGGCTTACGGTTGCGTCAACCTCGCTTGGGTTTCGCAAAATCAGCAAAGCCTCGCGCCCGGTAGTTGTGTCGCCGCCCAGTAGCCACAAATCATTTGAAGGCAGTTGACAGTTGGTGGCCGCCAAACCCTTGAGTGTAGCGCCAGATGCATTTTGGTATTGGCTGGCATTCAAAAGCCATGAACCTTGCTCAAGATTTTCACTTGGTGCAGAAACAGTAAAAATTCCATCGTTGGACTGAAGCGTTGCACCTGAAGTTGAGTTGAACTGACTGGCGAAATTTGCCTCACCAACGTGGGCAAAATTGCCAAGTGTTGTGCCGCTTGCGCCACCGGCCTTATAAAGCGAGCCAGGGCAGGCAAGTTTCAAATCTCGAGCCTTCACGGAAAGTTCTGTGGCCGGCGGAATCTGACCTACTTGCAACTGCAGATTTGGCGTCAAAATTGATGCTGCAACCAGAGCGGCCAAAATGAAACTGAGAATCGCAATCTTTTTGAACATCAGCTCTCCTCACCCGGCTCAACAAATATTTCACTGTCGCCAGATACTCGTCGACGCTGATTGGCGCTAGGAATAGCAAGCAAGACAAAACCCAAGATGATTGCCAATTGCACACCTTTGGTGATTGACCAAGTTGAGCTAGGTTTCAAATCTGCATTGAGAAGTTCTTGGTTTGGTTCACGCACACGCCACAATCTGCCAAAGTCAGTTGAGCCAACAGACTCGAGTTCCTTGACTGAGTCCAAACCAATTGCCAACTGACTGGCGATTGCAGAAATTTGATCAGGCACCAGCACGTAGCCAACCCCTGCCTTATTTATAGCTTCTTGCAGATCTGAGCCATTGGCCGAGGCTAAGTCGGCGACCAACTGCGAAATGGCTTGGTACTCATCTGCTCTTAATTCTTTTACTGAGGCGAGTGCAAACCGGTAGCTGAGACTCACATCTTCTAACTGAACGCCGTCTCCTGAGACAACCTCGGCACCAAATTGAATGGCGCCGTTGGTTTCAACCTCAGGATTTATCACCAGTAACTTAAGCGCACTGCCCGAACCGGCTTCGGCCGCGACTATTGAAGGCACCACTCGGCCGTTGGTGTAATTCAACTCAGGTGAACTTGCAATAAATAAGAATGCACTTGGGGCCAAGGTGAGAATCGCTAACGCGGAGCCAATGACTTTGCGCGCATTTGCTGCCTTGACATCATTTAGAGCAAGGGCCAACAGAACTGAAAGCGCCAACCCGGCTATTGCAAGCAAAGCAGCAGGCGAACCGTTTACAAAGTCGGCAGATCTTGAGCTGGAACCAACCCCAACCGCTGCAAATGAAAGCCCGCTTACCAACCAGGCCGAGGCCGTAGCCAAAATAGCAAAGACCCAAATCACCAGTGATGCACCCCAGCGCTTTGAAATTAAGGCAAGCAGGGCAATCACAATTACGGGAACCATCAGCCAGTTAGAAACTTTTCCGACAAACGGAACCTCAAGCCCAAAAGATTGGCCACCCAGCAATAATTGCCAAATCGGAACCTGGGCGCTCTGCTGCGGAAGCCCTGGGTCGGCAAGCAAAGCTAGGGGTTTGAAAAT
>JAHEGM010000090.1 GCA_024645105.1 Rhodoluna sp. | reverse complement strand
AATAGTGCTGCTGCGTGGGTTGCAAGACGGCCAAGAACTACATCGGTGGCGTCGATGACTAGCCACTCGTTGCTCAGCTCGTGAGCCTTTGGAGAATAAGTACGCACGTTAAATTGCCTTCTACTTCTGTATCGGATTGAAATGAATCCGCATTAGAAGAGAGCCTTCTTAGGATTCAAAGTTTTCACATTGGCACTAACTGCCAATACCAAGGGTCTAGTCTATCCCGCGAATAGCAGGTAGGTCAAACCCTAGTTTTCATCTAGCGTGCGCAAATTTTTGGCCATTTCGGCCTGCGCAGCTAGCTGATCGTTCGGCGGGTAGCCAACCTCAATCAGGGTCAAACCGTGTGGCGGCTGAACCTTGAAAGAACCTACTCTGGAGCGCTTTTCTAGGCGCTTAATCACTCCATCGGGTGTGGTTTTGCCCTCGCCCGCGGCAATCAGGGCTCCCACGATGGCGCGCACCATGTTGTGGCAGAAGGCATCGGCCTTGATTTCAACCTCGATAACGTTGCCGGCGGCCGGGTTTCGCTGAACAGTGAGCTCGCGAACCTCTCGAATCGTGGTGGCGCCCAGCTTTGGCCGGCAAAACGAGGCAAAATCGTGCAGGCCAACCAGGCCAAGGGCCGAGGCCTGCATGTTCACCAGGTCAAGTTCGTGCTTGATCCATAGGGTTGATCTGGCCAATAGCGGGTTTTTTGGGGCAACCTTATCGGCGATTGTATAGCGATAGCGGCGGTACGAGGCCGAGTACCTGGCATCAAAGCCCTCAGGGGCCTCGGTCACGTTGTGAATTCGAATGTCATCTGGCAGCAGGTCGTTTAGGCTGCCCATCATGCCAACCGTGCGGCCTAGACGCTTTAGTTGCTTATGGGTGAGGTCAATATGCACCACCTGAGCGGTGGCATGCACGCCAGCATCGGTGCGGCCAGCGACCCTCATCTCAAAGGCATTCTTGGATTTACCAAAGACCGTGGTGAGGGCCTTTAGAAGTTCACCCTGGACCGTCTTGTACTTTTTCTGGGCGGCAAAGCCCCAATAGTTGGTGCCGTCGTAGGCCAGGTCAATTCGATAACGAATAAACCCGTCAACCATAGGGTCGACGGGCTTACTCATAATCAGGAGATGTACGGATTACTCCGCTGCTGCAGCGTCAGCTGCAGGTGCGTCAGCTGCTGGAGCATCTACAACTTCTTCTACAACTTCTTCAGCTGCAACTGCCGCGGCAGCAGGAGCTACGACATCGGTTGCCTTTACAGCGTTAGCTAGCTTTGGCTTCTTGGTAACTGCCTTGGCGTTTACTGGCTCAAGAACAAGCTCGATAAGTGCCAAAGGAGCGTTGTCGCCCTTACGGAAACCTAGCTTGGTGATGCGAGTGTAACCACCCTGACGGTCTGCAACCTGAGGTGCAATGTCAGTAAATAGTGTGTGTACAACAGACTTGTCGGTGATCATTGAAAGAACACGACGACGTGCGTGCAGGTCGCCACGCTTTGCGAAAGTTACCAAACGCTCAGCTAGTGGACGTAGACGCTTTGCCTTGGTCTCAGTTGTAGTGATCTTGCCGTGCTTGAACAGCGATGTAGCCATGTTGCGAAGTAGCAGACGCTCGTGAGCTGGTCCGCCTCCTAGACGTGGGCCTTTAGTTGGGGCTGCCATTTTTTTCTCCTCTTAGAAATTCTCGAGAGACCGGCTTACGCCTGGTCGTCCTCGTCGTATGCCGAGCTAAAGTACGCTGCGTCAAAACCTGGAACAGCATCCTTGAACTTAAGTCCCATTGAAGTTAGCTTGTCGCGTACTTCATCAACAGACTTGCTGCCGAAGTTGCGGATGTTCATCAACTGGTCCTCTGAAAGAGCAATTAGCTCTGACACGGTGTTGATGCCTTCACGCTTTAGGCAGTTGTATGAACGGACGGTTAGGTCCAGGTCTTCGATTGGCATTGCAAGTTCTGGTGATAGGCCAACCTCAACTGGTGCTGGGCCGATCTCGATACCTTCTGCTGCAGTGTTTAGCTCGCGAGCAAGACCAAACAACTCAACCAAAGTTGAACCTGCAGATGCAACAGCATCGCGAGGAGTGATTGATGGCTTGGTCTCTACGTCAACAATTAGCTTGTCGAAGTTTGTGAACTCACCGGCACGAGTTGCCTCAACGCGGTAAGAAACCTTTAGTACTGGTGAGTAGATTGAGTCAATCGGAATCACACCAGCATCTGCATCTGGGTTGCGGTTCTGAGATGCCTGAACGTAGCCACGGCCACGCTCAATGGTTAGCTCAACTTCAAACTTTGCCTTTGCATTGATAGTTGCAATAACAAGTTCTGGGTTGTGAACCTCAACACCTGCAGGAACCTGAATGTCAGCTGCAGTAACAACGCCAGCAGTCTGCTTGCGTAGGTGAGCTACAACAGGTGCGTCGTGCTCTGATGAAACAACTAGATCCTTGATGTTCAAGATGATCTCAGTTACGTCTTCTTTTACACCTTCGATGGTGCTGAACTCGTGACGCACACCCTCGATGCGGATGTTTGTAACTGCTGCACCTGGAATAGATGAAAGCAAGGTACGGCGTAGTGAGTTACCAAGTGTGTAACCAAAACCTGGCTCAAGTGGCTCTAGTGAGAAACGTGAACGGTTTGATGAAAGTACTTCTTCGTGAAGTGATGGACGCTGTGCAATTAGCACTATGGTTCCTTTCAGCTAGATATCCGCTATTTGATATCTATTTGTTGGGGCCT
>JAHEGM010000024.1 GCA_024645105.1 Rhodoluna sp. | reverse complement strand
GATGGCGAACCTCGCGCGCTACAAAAATGGTAATTGTCTCGTTGTTTCCGCCGGGAGTTGTGTGAAAAGAAATTAATTCCTGCCAGCTAGTTGCGATATAGCCAGTTTCTTCAAGCAGCTCACGCTTGGCCGCTTCAACCCTTGACTCACCGGGCACATCTAAGAGCCCGGCAGGAATTTCCCAAAGGTACTCGCGAACCGGGTGGCGATACTGCTTGATTAATAAGACTTCTTGTTTCTCATTAAGGGCAATAACCGCTACGGCGCCCGGGTGGTCTACGAACTCACGCACCAACTCAATACCGTTGTATTCAAAGGTTTCGCTAACAACGTCCCAAATCTTGCCCTTAAAAACTGCATCTCGCTTAGAAACACTAAGCGAGGCAGGTTGATCTTTAGGCATTTGAAACTATGAACCAGAAACTTCGAATAATTTATTCGATGCCTGGCGCTCAATCGCGGCAACAACAAGCCCCTTGAATAGCGGATGCGCGTTGGTTGGACGCGAGCGGAACTCTGGGTGAGCCTGAGTAGCAACGTAGTAAGGGTGAACCTCGCGAGGTAGCTCAACGAATTCAACTAGGTGATCATCTGGAGATGTACCTGAGAACACCAGACCCTTAGCCGAAATCTGATCGCGGTAAGTGTTGTTTACTTCGTAGCGGTGGCGGTGACGTTCCTCTACAGATTCGGCTTCGTAAACTTCGGCAACGATTGAACCCGGCTTTAGCGTGGCGGTATAAAGACCAAG
Organism: Rhodoluna sp.; assembly: GCA_024645105.1. Classification (GTDB taxonomy): domain Bacteria; phylum Actinomycetota; class Actinomycetes; order Actinomycetales; family Microbacteriaceae; genus Rhodoluna. Next base: position 13,112 of record JAHEGM010000024.1, on the reverse strand, counting down.
GCGCATGGTTCCGCCCAAGTCGCCAGCGGCGATGATGTCTACTTGCTCTGCCATGGTTGCAATCACTGGATACTTGGCTTCCTCATCAAACTCGGTTGATGAGGCACCCTCAAGACCAACAACGTTTCTTGCATACTCAATGACCATGCACTGAAGTCCTAAACAAAGACCAAGCGCAGGAATCTTGTTTTCGCGGGCGAACTTCAATGCACCTAGCTTGCCTTCGATTCCGCGAACACCAAATCCACCAGGAATACAGATTGCATCCACGTCGCTAAGTGCTTCGCGCGCGCCTTCTTCAGTTTCGCAACTGTCAGAGGCGATCCACTTGATATTTACTTTGGCCATGTTGGCGAAACCACCGGCACGAATTGCCTCGGTTACCGAAAGGTAAGCGTCTGGAAGATCAATGTACTTACCCACCAAACCAATCTTTACTTCGTGCTTAGGGTTGTGAACCGCATTAAGCACACCCTGCCAACGGCTCCAGTCAACTTCACCGGCCTTGGATTCAAGACCAAGTCGCTTGATGATGTAGCTGTCGAGGCCCTCTTCGTTAATAACTGTCGGCACGTCGTAGATGCTCGATGCGTCGGCGGCATTTACTACAGCCTCAACATCAATGTCACACATCAATGCAATCTTGTTCTTGATTGAAGCCGGAAGCGGACGATCTGAACGACAAACCACTGCATCAGGCTGGATACCGATTGAACGCAAGGTAGAGACAGAGTGCTGAGTTGGCTTGGTCTTTAGCTCACCAGAGGCAGCCAGGTAAGGCACCAAAGATACGTGCACATAAAAAACATTGTCGCGGCCTACGTCGTGACGAATCTGACGCGCTGCTTCAATAAAAGGGTGTGACTCAATGTCACCAACGGTTCCACCGATCTCAGTGATGATCACATCTGGGGCCGGCACGTCGTGCGCCTGCAAGCGCATGCGACGTTTGATTTCATCGGTGATGTGAGGAATAACTTGAACGGTGTCACCTAAGTATTCGCCGCGTCGTTCACGCGCAATTACCGTTGAGTAAATTTGCCCAGTGGTCACGTTGGCAGATTGGCCAAGGTTAATGTCTAGGAAGCGCTCGTAGTGGCCAATGTCTAGGTCTGTCTCTGCACCATCGTCAGTCACGAATACTTCACCGTGCTGGAAAGGGTTCATTGTGCCCGGGTCAACGTTTAGATACGGGTCTAGTTTCTGCATCACGACCTTTAGGCCGCGGGCACGAAGTAGGTTGCCAAGACTCGAGGCGGTAAGGCCCTTACCGAGTGATGATGCAACACCTCCGGTGACGAAAATGTGACGTGTGATACCGGAATCCAAAGCTTCTGCCATGGAATCTCAGCCTACCAGCGAACCAGCCCGGGTCTTGCCACGCGACATGCTGCGGCTTGCGAATTTGATGAAATTAAGCGAATTCTTTGGTGGCTTTTTCGAGTAATTCGGCGGCGTGGGCTCGGCCAGAATCTGATTCGGGCATTCCCGATAGCATTCGGGCTAATTCGTTTACTCGATCCTCAAGATTTAGCGAAACCACATCGGTGGCCGTAAATTCATCGGAGCTTGTTTTTAGAACACGCAGATGCTGGTTTGCATAGGCGGCAACTTGAGCTAGGTGGGTTACCACAATCACCTGGGCCTGTTTCGCCAACATGGCCAGCCTGCGGCCCACCTCAATGGCTGCTGCGCCACCAACGCCGGCATCTACCTCGTCAAAAATAAAAGTAGGCGCCTGCTCGGTTTTGGCTAGCACCACCTCAATGGCCAACATGATTCTCGAGAGCTCCCCGCCGCTGGCACCCTTGCCAAGTGGCCGCGGCTCTGCACCGGGGTATGAAGAAAGTTGGATAGAAATTAAATCTTTACCGGTTGGGCCAAAATCGTTTGCCTCGGTGACCAAGACCACCAGAGTTGAGCCCGGCATCGCCAGAGCCGCAAGCTCGGCGGTTACTTGCTCGGCAAGTTCTGCAGCCGCCTTGGCGCGAATCTTGGATAGCTCTCCCGCGCTCAAGGTCATTGCCTTGAACTCCTGATCAACTTGCGCTTCAAGAGTTTCAATTTGATCCGACGATGAATCAAGTTCTAGCAGCCGGTCCGATGCGTTTTCTCTAAATGCAATCACTTCTTCAAGAGTTGGGCCGTACTTTCGCATCAAGGTATTCAAGACGGCACGGCGTTCCTGAATTTGTTCTAAGACTCGAGCCGAGTCACCGTCTAGGCCATCAAGATAACCCGATACCTCGGCTGCGATATCGTTCAACTGGTAACCAAGTTGCTTCATGGACACGGCGATTTTTTCAAGTTCAGGATCGTGAGCTGCAACGTTTTCAAGTGAACGCCTTGCCGCTCCCAACAGCCCAATGGCATCTGCACCACCCTCGAAGGATTCACTGGAAATAGCCTCGTGGGCAGCGCTTGCTGCAATACGCAGTTCCTCGATGTGGCTTAGTCGATTTGCTTTTTCGGTTAGTTCAACATCTTCCCCCAGTTTTGGGTCAGCTTTTTCAAGCTCTTCCGCAGACTCCCTAAGCGAAGCAGCCTCGGTGGCTCTGGCGTCCAGGTTTTGCTGAATCTCGGACAGCTTGGCAGAAGATTCTTTCCAGGCGTTGAAATGCAATTGGTACTCGGCAAGAGCGCCGGAGCTTCCGGCAAATTGATCTAGGGCCTCGCGCTGGGCTGAAGAGCTTTTCAAGCGGATTTGGTCCGACTGGCCATGCACCACAACTAGTTTTTCGCCGAGTTCACTCAGCAGGTTGATTGGCGTTGCCTTTCCTGAAACAGCTGCTCGGCCTCTCCCTTCAGATGAAACTGAGCGGTTCATGATCAACTCGCCGTCAATTAGCTCGGAGCCGGCTTCGGCCAATCGCTGGCTAATTTCATCGTTGACCAAGGTGTTTGTTTTTAGAAACCAACGCCCCTCAACAAATGCCTGGTCTTGCCCGCGGCGAATAGTTGAACTGTCGGAACGCTCGCCAAGCAACAGACCTAATGCAGAAAGCACCATGGTTTTACCCGCACCAGTTTCGCCGGTTAGAACTGTAAGCCCAGGCCCAAATGGAAGTCGTGCTTCTTGGATCACGCCCAAATCGCGAATATAGATTTCTTCGATCACGATGAACTTTCGCAGGCTATTTCTTGAAGTCGTCTGGGCCGCGCCAGCCGTCAACCGGAAGCGAGAATTTCTTTACCAGCCTGTTGGTGAAGGTGCTCTTTCTAAGTCTTGCCAACTTAACCGGCTTAGCCGATTTAGTGACCTCGACTCTTGCGCCAGGTGGCAGCTCCCAACTGCGACGACCGTCACACCAGAGCACTCCGTGACCAGAACTTCGCTTGAGCACCTCAACAGCAACCATGGCATCTGGTTTTATAACCAGCGGTCTGGCAAATAGAGCGTGTGCGCTCAACGGCACCACTAATAAAGCATCGACCGATGGCCAAACAACCGGACCGCCGGCTGAGAACGCGTACGCGGTTGAACCGGTTGGAGTTGACATGACAATTCCGTCGCAACCAAAACTTGAAAGAGGATTGCCCTCCACCTCGAGCACCACTTCAAGCATTCGCTCACGAGCGCTCTTTTCAACGGTTGCCTCGTTTAGCGCCCAGGTTCTAAAAACTTCTTTGCCGTCAACGATTACGGCAACATCTAGCGTTAGGCGTTCTCTAATTTCGTAGTCGTGCTCCAGAACACGATTTACAGCTTCGGCAAATTCTTCGCGCTCGGACTCTGCAAGGAAACCCACGTGACCTAGGTTGATGCCCATCAAAGGAATAGAGTGCTCACGAACAATCTCGGCGGCCTTGAGAATGGTGCCGTCGCCACCAAGTACAACAACTAATTCAAGATCAGACATCTTGCAATCAGATTCAAGAGTTTTTACGTGGTCAATAATGTTTGCCGGCAACACCTGATCGGCGACGTGCTTCTTAAAGTCGGCGAGGTCTGAAGAAGTTAGTACCGGAACGATTCCAGCGGCATGTAATTGCTCAATGGCAACCTGCGCTGCGGCAACGGCGTCTTTACGTGCCGTATGGGCCACGACTAGGACAAATCGAGATGCGCTCAATGACTGAGGTGCACTCATTTGGTCTCCTTCGCTACCGCTTCTATCCTGTCTGTCCATTTTGACTGATTTGGAAGCTCTTTAGGACTAATCCACAAAACATACTCAATGTTCCCGTGAGTTCCAGGTAATTCCGAGCGCTCCAGGCCGCGAATTCCAAGACCCAAGGCCTCGGCCTCGGTTATTACCTGCTTGATGGCTCCGGCACGCAGGTTGTGGTCATTTACTAGTCCATGAGCGCTGAGTGACTGCTTTCCAACTTCAAACTGAGGCTTGACCAACAGCACGAATTCCGCACTCGGGGCTACAGAGAGCATCTGCTTCAAGACCAAAGTCAGCGAAATGAACGAAAGGTCTGCCACCACAACATCGATGTTGATTATGGACTGCTGAATTCCAGTCTTTTCAGAAAGAGTCTCTGGGCTAAGCTCACGGGCATTAAAACCCTCAACGCAAATAACCTTTGGGTGATCAAAAAGCTGTTCAACCATTTGCTCATGACCCACGTCAATGGCAAACACCTTGGCAACTCCCCTGCGCAACAGGACGTCAGTAAAGCCACCGGTGGAGGCGCCGACATCAAGAGCTGTCTTGCCGACCAAATCGATATCGGTAAATACGTCTAGAGCTTTGGCTAGCTTGTGGCCTGCGCGAGATACGTAATCAACCGCGTCAAGCACTGAGATTTTGTCGTTCTCTTCAACATTTTGCGAGGACTTACGTGCCGCCTTGCCGTTTACAAGTACTCGATCAGATTCCACCAAAGAAGATGCGTGATTTCTTGATCTGGCCAGGCCGCGTTCTACCAGTGCTAGATCGATGCGCATTTTCTATTCCTCTGGCAGTTCTTCGAAGAGACCACCCGGAGGTGTGACGGTGATTTCGCCCTTTGCGATGTCAACGGTTGGTGCGAATGCCTTTATGAATGGCATCAAAACTTCACCCGATGCAGTCTCTATTGCAAGACAGTCTTGAGCTGGCAAGTGCTCCACACGCACAACTTTTCCGATTTCAATACCTTCACGAATGATCTTGAGACCAACCAACTGGTGGTCGTACCAAGCATCTGGTTCTTCCGGCAAAATTTCAAGATCTGCATCAACGAGCAAAATGGCTTTGACCAAAGTATCGGCTGCGCTTCTATCGTCTACTTCATTTAGAAATAAAACCGGAGCGGCGTTGTAGTAGCGAAGTTCTTTTACAGAAACGGTTTTACCAAACCATGGAGAGGTTTCAGGAACCTGAAGATCTAAAACAGCACCCGTCTTGAAACGAGTTTCAGGGCTGTCTGTGTAAAGCTCAAGTTTGAACGCTCCCTTTAGGCCATGGGCCTTGACCAGACGGCCAACACGGAGCGTGGTCTTGCTAGAAATCGGTGTCCACCACGTCTACGCGTACCTTCTTGCCATCAGCAAGAGCATTCACGACAGTACGCAGCGCTTTGGCAGTGCGGCCGTTGCGCCCGATCACACGACCCAGGTCATCTGGGTGCACGTGTACCTCAAGCAAGTCTCCTCGCGAAGTTGTACGTGCAGTCACGTTAGCGTCGTCGGGATTATCGACGATGCCCTTGACTAGGTGCTCGAGCGCAGCGGCTAACACTTATTAAGCCTCTTCTGATGCAGCTGGAGCTTCTTCAGCAGCTGGAGCTTCTTCAGCTGCAACTTCTGCAACCGGAGCTTCTTCTACAGCAGCTACTTCTTCAACAACTTCAGCTGCAGGTGCTTCGTCAACTGCTGAAGCTTCGGCAGCTGGAGCTTCTTCAGCAACAGCCTTCTTTGCAGCAACCTGCTCCTTAGGAACAAGTACGGTCTTCTTCTTGGTGTCGATTACGAATTCTGCCTTAGGCTCTGCAAGCTTTACGGTGTTCTTCGCGTTCTTGTCACCCTTTGATGCCTGGTAGTCACCAGTCAGCTTTAGAAGAACTGCAACCTGCTCGGTTGGCTGTGCGCCAACGCCAAGCCAGTACTGAGCGCGCTCAGAGTTAACTTCAATGATTGATGGGTTGTTGGTCGGTACGTAACGACCGATTTCTTCGATTACGCGACCATCACGGTGTGTACGTGAGTCAGCCACAACGATGCGGTAGTGCGGGGTACGGATTTTTCCGTGACGTGCTAGGCGGATTTTTACAGCCAACGTATTGCTCCTGATTATTCGTATTGAGGCGAACGATCTACCGTGAGCGTGGGGGCACACTCGGAAGAAAAAGCTCTGTGGGTTGTCGTAATCGTTTGGTTAGAGGGTCAAACGGCGACAACCGCTCTATTCTGCCAGAAAATCGGGCGTGGCGCCAGTCAGTTGCGCTTTACTTGCCCAAACCAAAAGCAGAACCAGACCCCGATGACGCCTCGCCCGGCTTCTGTCCCAGGGCGCGGGCGGCCTCTTCGGCGGCGCGCTTGGCCGGATTGCCTGACTTTGAACCCTTTTTGTCTTTGCCTTTGGACTTGGCCTTGCCGCCTACAAATCCCCCGCCCATGCCAGGCATTCCAGGCATTCCCGGCATCTGGGGCACGCCGCCCTTGGCCACAGTCTTCATCATCTTGGCTGCTTGCTCAAAACGATTCACCAGCGAGTTCACATCGGTGACGGTCATTCCAGACCCCTTGGCGATGCGTGAGCGGCGCGAACCGTTCAACAGCTTGGGCTGGCGGCGTTCGGCCGGGGTCATTGAGCGAATAATTGCCTCGGTGCGCACGATTTCACGTTCATCAAAGTTTTCCAACTGGTTTCGCATCTGACCGGCGCCAGGCATCATCGCCAGCATGCTCTTCAGCGAACCCATCTTTTTGAGCTGCTGCATTTGATCTAAAAAGTCTTCGAGAGTGAAGGTATCTTTGGCCAGCTTCTCAGCCATGGCCCTGGCCTCAGATTCATCGAAGTTTTTCTGAGTCTGTTCAATCAGAGTAAGTACGTCACCCATGTCCAGAATGCGGCTAGCCATGCGATCTGGATAAAACGGTTCAAAGGCATCCATGCCCTCGCCGTTGGATGCAAACAGAATTGGCTTGCCAGTCACAGAAGCAACCGATAGCGCCGCACCACCGCGGGCATCACCATCAAGCTTGGTAAGAACTACACCGGTAATTCCAACGCCATCATCAAATGCCTTGGCAACATTTACGGCATCTTGACCAATCATTGAGTCAATGACAAAAAGAACTTCGTCTGGGTCAACCGCTTTGCTAATATCTTTGGCCTGAGTCATCAACTCTTCGTCAATACCCAAACGACCAGCGGTATCAACGATTACTACGCTGAACATCTTTTGCTTTGCGTGCTTTATTGAATCCTTAGCGACGCTTACCGGGTTGCCAACTCCATTTCCTGGTTCTGGTGCAAAAACTGGAACGCCAATTCGCTCGCCAACAACCTGCAATTGGTTTACGGCATTTGGGCGCTGCAGATCGGCAGCAACCAGAATTGGGGTCTGGCCCTGATCTTTCAACCACTTGGCAAGTTTTCCGGCGAGAGTTGTCTTACCGGAACCCTGAAGACCCGCAAGCATAATTACGGTTGGTGCTGTCTTGGCAAATGAAAGCTTGCGCTGCTCACCACCAAGAATCTTGACGAGTTCTTCGTTAACAATCTGAACTACCTGCTGCGCTGGGTTGAGCGCCTTGGAAACCTCGTCGCCAAGTGCTCTCTCGCGAACGGCAGTGGTGAAATTCTTAACTACCTCTAAAGCAACGTCGGCTTCTAGTAGCGCTCGACGAATCTCACGAAGAGTGGCATCAATGTCGGCAGGGCTTAGTTTGCCCTTGCTTCGAAGATTCTTAAAGGTTTCTATTAGGCGATCAGAAAGATTTCCAAACATCACTATCCCTCTTGCCCAACTAGGCCTCTAGCAAATTCCTGCGCGTCAAAGAATGAAAAATCATCAATTCCTTCGCCGACTCCAACAAGTTTTACAGGAATTCCTAATTCCTGCTGAATTGAATAGACGATTCCGCCCTTTGCAGTGCCATCGAGTTTAGTCAGCACGACCCCGGTTACCTTGGCAACTTCGGCAAACGCCTTAGCCTGAGCCAAACCATTTTGCCCCGTGGTTGCATCAATAACCAGAAGCACCTCGGCAATTTTTGCCTGCTTCTCAACAACTCGGCGAATTTTGTCGAGCTCGTTCATCAAATCAGCCTTATTTTGCAGACGACCAGCGGTATCGATGATCAGAACATCGGACCCTGAATTGATGGCGGCTTCGGTGGCTTCAAAGGCAACCGATGCAGGATCTTGGCCTTCTGTCTTTGGCCGAATCAACTTCGCGCCGGCGCGCTCTGCCCAGGTAGCCACCTGGTCTACTGCCGCCGCACGGAAGGTATCGGCCGCGCCAATCATTACCTGAAAGCCGCCCTGAACGAGCCACTTTGAAAGCTTGCCTATGGTTGTAGTTTTTCCAACACCGTTTACTCCCACGACCAACACAACATAGGGCGTGTTGCCATCACTAAGGTTTAGCGCCTTGTCTTTGTTTTCAAGATTTTCTGCGAGAACATCAATCAAGATTTTCTTTAGATCGTTTTCTGTTTTTGCAGAGGTTTTCTTTGCGATCTCTTTTACCGAAGCAACTATTGCCGCCGAAGCATCTACCCCAAAGTCAGACTGAATCAGAATGTCTTCAAGCTCATCAAGGTTCTCTAAATCAAATTTAATTTTTGAGAACAGAGCGCGAATCCCTTTTCGGGCACTGCGCTTTGGAAGTTCAACTTTTTCTAATTCCGGTTTCGGCTGAATTTCGGCAGCAACTTCAGAAGTTGATTCAGTTGTAATTACTGCAGTTTGCTCGGTGGTATTTTCAGCAATCACCTGCTCTACCGCTACAGGCTCTTCGCGCTTACGCTTCCAGAATTGGAACGCCACGGCTTATTCCTTTTCGGCTAGGCGCTGCCCAACCACAGCAGAGACACCGTCCTGGCGCATTGACACACCGTATAGCGCATCGGCAATCTCCATGGTGCGCTTCTGGTGAGTAATGATGATTAGCTGCGAGCTTGAACGCAGATCTTCAAAAATCTGTAGCAAACGACCAAGGTTGGCATCGTCAAGTGCGGCCTCAACCTCGTCCATTACGTAGAACGGTGAAGGGCGCGCCTTGAAGATTGCAACCATAAGAGCAACCGCAGCCAACGAACGCTCACCACCTGATAGCAGTGAGAGTCTCTCAATTCGTTTACCCGCAGGCTTGACGGTTACTTCAAGTCCAGTGGTCAAAAGATTTTCTGGGTCTGTCAAGAAGATTGAACCAGAACCACCAGGGAATAGAACCGGGAACACAGTTTCAAACGCCTTGCGAGTGTCTTCAAATGCATCACCAAAAATTGTTTGCATCTTTACATCAAGGTCTTCGATGATTTGCAACAAGTCTTTGCGTGTTTGGGTTAGGTCGGCAAGTTGCTCGGTGAGGAACTTGTGCCTTTGCTCAAGGGCAGCAAACTCTTCTAGGGCAAGAGGGTTTACTTTGCCAAGCTTGTCGAACAGGCGCTCGGCATCTTTCAAGCGCTTCTGCTGCTCTTCACGCACGAACGGCTTGAATCCGCCTTCTGCTTCTTCATCTGGAATTGGAATCTCTGGGCCGTATTCTTCGAGAAGAACGGTTTGCTCGAGCCCAAGTTCCTCGTTGGCGCGAGTTACCAGGTTGGCTAGGGTCAAACGCTTTTCGTGGTTGGCAAGCTCCATGTCGTGAACACTCTGGGTTAGACCCGCAAGCTTCATTTGAATTTCTGCGGTTTCGCCGCGCAATTTCACCAACTCTGAATTTTGGTTCTGACGCTGAGATTCCAATTCGTGAAGTTTGAACTTGGCCTGCGACGCACTTTCGGCAACTGCATTCATTAGCGCCGGCAAGACGTTCAAAACCTTTTTAGCCGAGGCTAGCTGACGCTGCTGCGCGGCGGCGGCTGCCTTAGAGCGCTCAATTGCGTCACGGGCTTCAGAGACTTGATTGCGAAGTGCCTGTGCTCGTTCTTGCTCAACGCGCACACGCTCAATTGCCGCACCAAGTTCAATACGAAGTTCTAGTTCACGCTGACGTTCTTGCTCGAGGTTATCGGCAAGTGTTTGACGGTTGGCAAGATCAAGTGCTGGTCTCTCTTGTGAAGCAAACTCATCGTGCGCACCCACCGCAGCGGCAAGCTCAGACTCGGCGGCTTGAATACCCACCTTGGCATTCTCGGCAACCATCGCCAGACGCTCCAGCTCTGCTTCTGATGCCTCTACCGCTACTCGCAGACGACCTAGCTTTTCTGCGTTCGAAGCAAGTGTTGCGTCTTGCTCATTTAGTGCAGCTAAGGCTTCTTTCTCAGATGCCTTTGCTGCTTCTTCAGTTGATCGCGCCTGGGCCAATTCTGACTGAGACTTTTCAATCAGATCGTTGACCTCAGAAAGGCGCTTCTCAGCTGCGTCACGCTCAGCAACCAATTCAAGCTTTGATGGAGCCGATGAAGATCCGCCTCGAATTACTGATTCGGTAAGAACATCTCCGTCAAGCGTTATCAAAACAAGCTTGGTGGTTGATTGGTCGCGAGAATACAAACTTCTGGCTGCAGCCAAGTCGTCAACAATTACCACGTTTGACAGCAGAGCAAGAATTCCGGTTGGCGCATCAACAACTTCTGTGGCGGCGCGAGCACCGGCTACGTTTGGAATGTTTGCAGCCGCACCCTTTGCGTTTACATCGGCAACGATAAGTTCAACACGACCACCGTCGTTGCGCTTCAAGTGCTCAATTGCGGCAAGACCGGCGTCTCGAGAATCAGCCACCAGAGCATCAGCCAATGGTCCAAGGGCCGCGGCAATTGCAACTTCAAAGCCGTTTTGAATTTTCATGTGGCTGGCTACTAGACCACGAATTCCGCTTAGGCCAGCGGCGTTCAGCTCAGTAGCACCGTCTTTTTGTTCAAGAGTTAGATTTAGCGCCGAGCGCTTTGCCGCAAGTGAGTCACGTTCACGTTCAGCCTGGTGCACGCGATCGCGCAAAGATTCAATTCGTGCAGCAACTTCAGACACTGCCTTTTGCGCCGCTTCGTATCTATTTTCTAGAGCGCTGTCGCTGCTGCTCTGCTGCTGTTGACGCTGCTGTTCAGCATCGTATTCGGCCTTGCGTGCAGTGTGGCGATCACGGGCTTCACCAAGTGCGCCCTCGTGACGAACTACTTCACCGCGCAAGCTGACAAGTTTTGATTCAGCTACTGCTGCCTCATTCGCCAAGCGAGCTTTGTCTAGATCAAACTTTGAGATCAATGCATTTTGCTCGGCAACCTCGTTGTCAAACTTTTCTAGCACGTCTCTTGCTTCACTGCGAGAAATCTCGGCATCGTGCAGAGCCTGCTTTAGTTTTTCAACAGTTGCGGTTAATTCTGTGGCTGCGGCACTTGCCTGATTAGCTTCGGCGTCTAGGGCGGCAGGGTCAAGTTGCGCGCCGGCTACCTCTGCCTGCTGGCTAAGTAGAGCAACTCTCTGATTTGCAATTGATAGAAGTGAGCGAAGACGCTCGGCCAGCGAATCAAATTGGTAAGAAAGGTTTCTTGCCTGATCAAGCTCGCTTGAAACTTGTGCCGCTTCTAGTTGACCTAGACGCGCTGTGTTTTCGGCAAGCAGGGTCTGCAAAATGTTGCGTTCCCCGCGACGATCGGCTTCACTCTTTGCGGTCTCTTCAAGACCTCTGTGCAAGTCAGAAATGTCTGCAGCAAGCAAACGCGACTTGGCGTCGCGAACAACCGAGGCAATGCCCTGGGCTTCACGAGCCACTTCTGCCTGCTGGCTAAGCGGCTTTAGTTGTCTGCGAACTTCACCGGCAAGGTCGTTGAGCCTGGTTAGGTTTGCCTGCATCGCATCAAGCTTGCGCTCGGTTTTTTCTTTGCGACGACGGTGCTTCAAAATACCGGCGGCTTCTTCAATGAAGCCGCGGCGCTCTTCTGGGGTGGCTCGAAGCACAGAATCAAGTTGACCCTGACCTACGATTACGTGCATCTCGCGGCCAAGGCCCGAGTCGCTCAGAAGTTCTTGAACATCTAACAGACGAACTGGTTCGCCATTGATTGCATACTCGCTGCCGCCATTGCGGAACAGGGTGCGCGAGATGGTCACCTCGGCATACTCAATTGGCAGTGCGCCATCAGAGTTATCGATCGTCAAAATTACTTCTGCACGACCAAGTGGACCTTTGGTTGAGGTACCGGCGAAGATGACGTCTTCCATCTTTCCACCGCGAAGCGACTTGGCGCCCTGCTCACCCATTACCCAGGCGAGTGCGTCAACGACGTTGGATTTTCCGGAACCGTTGGGGCCAACAACCGCGGTCACACCCTTTTCAAAAGCAAAGGTGGTGGGTTGGGCGAAAGACTTAAATCCTTTTAGGGTGAGGCTTTTTAGATACAAGCTAGCTCCCCGCCCCTCATAGATTTTCGAATGCGGTCAAACTGCCGCGACTATCCAAAATACCGCATTCTGGGGGCTGACTTTGCCACTGGCAGGCCGGTTTAGCCTCTAAGCCTTGAGTTTCTGGCAATTTGGGCAAAAGTGCGAGCCCCTATTCATCCAGTTTTCGCGTTTAATCTGCCGACCGCATCTGGCGCATGGCAAACCGGTCATGCCATAGGCATTCAGCGAGACTGCAAAGTATCCGCTTTCGCCATTGACGTTTTTGTACTGCTCATCAAAGCTCGTTCCGCCCTCTGCTACGGCCTTGGCCAAAATCTCACGAACGTGCTCAAGCAGCTCTCTGGCCTTCGCCGGTTTGATCGAGGCGGCCGGTTGGTCATAGTGCAGCTTGGCGCGCCAAAGGGCTTCGTCTGCGTAAATGTTGCCGATGCCGCTCAGGGTTTGCTGGTCCAATAACACCCGCTTGATGCCAGAGTTTTTCTTTTGGAATTTGGCCAGGACTGCAGTTTCGTCAAAATCATCATCTAGCGGATCACGAGAGATGTGGGCTGCCTGAATAGGAATTAGGTTCAGCCAAGGCTTACCTTTGCCAACTCCGGCACTGAAACCGCCAGGCTTGCCATCGGCGGTCGGCTGAAGTTCGTCAATGGCCAACGAACCAAA
>JAHEGM010000022.1 GCA_024645105.1 Rhodoluna sp. | reverse complement strand
GTATCGCAGGTCAGGCTGGCGCTCTTCGTCTAGGTATTGCTCGTGCACTAAACGAGATTGACCGCGACAACAACCGTCCTTCACTAAAGAAGGCTGGCTTCCTAAAGCGCGACCCTCGTGCGATCGAGCGCAAGAAGGCTGGTCTTAAGAAGGCACGTAAGGCTTCACAGTTCTCGAAGCGTTAATCCAACTCTTCTTACGATCTTCGTAAAACTAAGACTCACGAAATGGCGAGACTCTTTGGCACCGATGGTGTTCGAGGTCTCGCCAATCGTGATTTAACGGCAGATCTTGCAATCAGCATCGCCCAAGCAGCAGCAGTTGTTCTTGGTGAAGATGCTCGCACACGCGGTATCAAACCCAAAGCAGTTATTGGCCGTGACCCTCGCGTCTCTGGTGAATTTTTAGCGGCAGCAATTTCTGCAGGTCTAGCAAGTTCTGGCGTTGATGTTTTTGATGCTGGGGTATTGCCAACGCCGGCAACTGCATTTCTTACTGACGACTTAGACGCCGACTTTGGTGTGATGATTTCTGCATCGCACAACCCGGCACCAGATAACGGAATTAAATTCTTCTCACGCGGTGGTCACAAACTTCCTGATGATGTTGAAGATCAAATTGAAACCGCAATGTCAGGGCCAAAGCTCACTCCGGTTGGCGGCGCGGTTGGTCGTGTCCAACGCTTTGCTGATGCCGAAGATCGCTACATTGTGCACCTGCTTCGCTCACTTCCAAATCGTCTTGATGGCCTAAAGGTTGTCGTTGACTGCGCTCACGGTGCCGCCTCCGGTGTATCGCCTCAAGTATTTACCGATGCCGGCGCAAAGGTAGTTGTGATTGGTGCGGACCCAGACGGCAACAACATCAACCTTGGCTACGGCTCAACTCACATGTCAGCTCTGCAGTCTGCGGTTCTTGAGCACGGTGCAGACTTTGGAATCGCCCACGACGGCGATGCCGACCGCTGCCTTGCTGTTGATGCCAACGGCGCGATCATCGATGGCGACCAGATCATGGCAATTCTTGCTTTGTCTTTGAAAGAGCGCGGTCAGTTGGCGCGCAACACCTTGGTTGCAACCGTCATGTCAAACCTTGGCCTTCGCATTGCGATGAAGGAAAATGGAATTGAAATGATTGAGACCGGAGTGGGCGACCGTTACGTGCTAGAAGAAATGCGCGCCGGCGGTTACACCCTTGGCGGCGAGCAATCTGGTCACGTAATTTTTGCTCAGTACGCAACCACCGGTGACGGAATTCTTACGGGACTCAAGATTGGTGCCGAGATGGCTCGCACCAAAAAATCTCTGGCAGAGCTTGCCACCGTTATGAAGATTTACCCTCAGGTGCTTATCAACGTAAAGGGAGTAGACAAGACCCGCGTTGAATCAGATGCCGAACTGCAAAAAGTTGTAGCCGAGGCAGAGGCCGATTTGCACGGCACCGGCCGCGTGCTGCTTCGTGCATCAGGCACCGAGCCGTTGGTTCGCGTAATGGTTGAAGCCGCAGAAGCAGGGGCTGCTCAGTCGTGGGCTGAGCGCATTGCGCGCGTAGTTGAAAAGCAACTAGCACTTTGATTTTTTTTACAAAAGTAATGGGCCCCCGTTTCCGGGAGCCCATTACTTATTGGAGTTGATGAATCGTTATTGCTTAGGCGTCTTTGAATTCTGACTTAGCAAATTCCTTGTCATCTTCTGCTGACTTGATACGAGCAATGCTGAAGATGATCAAGCCGAATAGACACTTGGCAAGTACGTCTGCAATGCTGTAGCCAACTTCACGAGCTACGAACTCGCTGGCGTTGAATGGGCCACCTGCTGGTGTTCCCATCGCCAAGATGAAGGTGATTGGGTAAACGCCCCATGTTGCAATTAGCAATAGGCGCAGAATCTTTACCTTCTTCTGTACTGCCTCTGACTGGCGGGTCAAGCTCTTGCCAAGTTCAATGAATAGTACGTACAGGATGTAAAGGAACGGAATGGTTGATAGCAAGCCCCACACTGATGGCGCGATGCCCCAGATGTCTAGCTTTGCGTCACCTGGGTAACCAAGTGCAATCATTGCTGCTGCTGCAGGAACCAAGCGGTTCAAGATTGAGCTCTGTGCTGCCTTTGCAAGTGCAAGAACTGCAACCAACTCAACTAGTAGCAATGGAACAGTTAGCAACCAGTCAACGTAGCGGTAACCAACGTTGTATGCGTCTGGGTTGTTTTCCATACCTGCGAATGCGTGGTTGAAGTTATCAAACATACGGAAGTAGTGGTAGGTAGCAATTGCGGTTACTGTGCCAGAAACCATAACTGCCATGCGGTAGCGAGGCAATACGCGCTCACGTGCCACGAAAAGGAAGATCGAAGTGAATAGCATCGATGCTAGACCCAGCGACAAAATGTTATAGACCAGGTTAAATTGGCCGTTGTCTAATGCATTAGACAAAGTGTTCATTTGTAGCCTCTCAATAGATGTTCTTGTAGATAGTCATCGTTTGCATCGTCGGTGCCAGGATTTATGCACCCGGCGACACCCATACGGCGGCTCACTCTGAGTCAACCGCTAATCCGGAGTTTCGCTTCCGCCTAATGGTTACGTTTAGGTCACGTTATTTGTTAACTAGATGAACAGATTTCCTAAAGCTTCCGCAGGCAGCGCCTAGGCTCCGCAAACTAAAGTTTGCGAAGTAGTACACGCTCAACGGCGTGCTTGGTGCCTTTGTGCAGCACCAGGGTGGCACGCGAGCGGGTAGGCAAGATGTTCTCAACCAGGTTGGGCAGGTTAATGGTTGACCAAATCTCGTTGGCCCTGGCCAGTGCCTTCTCGTGGGGCATCTCGGCGTAGCGGTGAAAATATGAGGCAGGGTTGGTGAAGGCGGTATCGCGCAGTTTTTCAAAACGATCCAAGAACCACTGGGTGAGGTTTTTGGTGTCGGCGTCCACGTAGATCTTGAAGTCAAAGAAATCGCTAAGCGCCACGTACTGACCCGGGCCAGGGGACTGCAAAACGTTGAGGCCTTCAACAATCAGAACATCGGGGTTTTTGATGGTTTGTTTTTGGCCTTCAACGATGTCGTAAATAAGGTGCGAGTAGACCGGTGCCGAAACCTCTTTTGCACCGCTTTTTACATCGGCAATAAATTGCAGCAGCCCCATGCGGTCATAAGACTCGGGAAAGCCCTTGCGAGCCATCAGGCCGCGGCGCTCAAGCTCGGCATTTGGGTAGAGGAATCCATCGGTGGTGATCATCTCAACGCTTGGGGTGCCATCCCAGCGGCTGAGCAGTTCCTTGAGCAGGCGCGAGACAGTTGATTTCCCCACGGCAACAGAGCCAGCGACCCCAATAATGAATGGCACCCGCCCGGCGCGCTCGCCGAGGAAGTCGCTGGTGCTGCGGTGAAGTTTCTGGTGCTCGGTCACATAGAGGTTTAGCAGGCGACTTAGCGGAAGATAAACGTCTTGAACCTCTTTGATGTCAAGAAAGTCGCCAAGGCCGCGGATTTGCTGAATTTCTGACTCAGTCAGGGGTAGCTCGGTTGAATTCCCGAGTTCAGCCCAGTCTTCACGACTAATCTCGTTGAAAGGGCTCAGCGCATCGCTCACAACGGTCTATTCTGCCGTAAATTAGAACCTATGTGCGGAATCGTTGGCTATGTAGGCCCAAAGTCAACCCTCGAGGTGCTGCTAGGCGGCCTAAAGCGATTGGAATACCGCGGTTACGACTCGGCCGGAGTATCGGTTATTTCAGGCACCGGCCTAGAAACCCGTAAAAAGGCCGGCAAGCTAGACAACCTTGTGAACGAGATCACCAATCACCCACTGAGTGAGGCACACATTGGCATTGGCCACACCCGCTGGGCAACTCATGGGGCGCCAACAGACGGCAACGCCCACCCGCACCTTGGTGGCCCAACCGCCAAGCTGTCTCTGATTCACAACGGAATCATCGAGAATTTCTCTGAGCTAAAGGCCGAGCTATTGGCCGCAGGCACCAAGTTTGCCTCGGAAACAGACTCAGAGGTTGCCGCCCACTTGGTTGCCGCCGAATTTGAAAAGACCGGCGATCTACCAACCGCATTTGTAAACGTGGTCAAGCGCCTGCACGGAGCATTCACCATTTTGGTGATTCACGAAGACCAACCCGATGTAGTTTTGGCAGCTCGCCGAAACGCACCGCTGGTTATTGGTGTTGGCGATGGCGAAAACTTCTTGGGCTCAGATGTTGCAGCATTTGTTGAGCACACCAAGCGCGCGATCTCTGTTGGCCAAGACGAGATCGTAATCTTGCGTGCCAATGAAATTGAAATTCGCACCTTTGAGGGTGCGCCAGTTGCGCCGGTTGAATTTGAAGTCAGTTGGGATGCCTCGGCTGCATCAAAGGGTGGCTGGAGTTCATTCATGGCCAAGGAAATCGCCGACCAGCCTCAGGCAGTTGCCGACACCCTGATGGGCCGCTTGGAATCAGATGGCTCTGTTCGCCTAAGCGAGATTGATGGCCTAAGCACTGAAGACATTAAGAACATTGACCGCATCGTGATGGTTGCCTGTGGCACCGCAGCCTATGCCTGCGACGTCGCAAAATACGCGATTGAAAAGTTTGCTCGCATCCCGGTGCAGGTTGAGCTCTCGCACGAATTCCGCTACCGCGACCCAATCATCACCAAGAACACTTTGATTGTTGCCGTTTCTCAGTCTGGCGAAACTATGGACACCCTGATGGCCACTCGCTACGCCAAAGAGCAGGGTGCCAAGGTGCTTGCAATTTGTAACACTCAGGGCGCAACTTTGGCTCGCGAATCAGACGCGGTTATTTATACCCACGCAGGCCCAGAGGTTGCGGTTGCGTCCACCAAGGCACTGGTTGCGCAAATCACTGCAGGTTATTTGTTGGCGCTGTTCCTTGCCTCAGAAAGATTGGCCGCCGGTTGCGATGCAACAGACGAGGCAACACTTCGCAAGCTCGGCCAAGAACTTCTAAAGATGCCGGCCAGGGTCACCAATGTTCTTGAAGGCCTCAACGAGGTTCGCGCGCTTGGTAAAGAAATGGCCAACGCAAAATCTGTTTTGTTCCTAGGTAGAAACGTTGGCTTCCCGGTTGCTATGGAGGGCGCGCTAAAGCTAAAGGAACTTGCCTACATTCATGCCGAAGGATTTGCCGCGGGTGAATTGAAGCACGGCCCGATTGCGTTGATTGAAGAGGGCCAGCCGGTAATTGTTATCGTGCCAAGCCCGCGCGATCACGACAGCCTGCACCCAAAGGTGATTTCAAATATTCAAGAAATTCGCGCCCGCGGTGCAAAGGTTATTGCGATTGCCGAAGCCGGCGATAAAGAAGTTGCCAACTTTGCCGAGCACGTGATTTACGTGCCGCAGTGTGAAAACATTTTCTCTTCGATTCTTACGGTTATTCCGCTGCAGGTTTTTGCGCTTGAGCTTTCTGGCGCCAAGGGGCTTGATGTTGATCAGCCTCGCAACCTGGCAAAATCTGTGACAGTTGAATAAATGATTCTTGGAGTTGGCGTAGACACGGTTTCACTCACAAGGTTCGAGGCAAAGCTAGCCGAAACCCCGCGTCTCAAAGACCGCCTGTTTCTAGATATTGAAACCCACACCGATGGCACTGACGCCAGCATCCAGACCCTGGCGGGCCGCTTTGCCGCCAAGGAGGCCGTAATCAAGGCGCTATCGGGAAACCCAGGCATTGAGTGGCACGGCATTGAGGTGGGCAAGGAATCCAGCGGCAAGCCGGTTATCTGGCTGCACGGGCAAACCGCTAAATTGGCCCTACAGCTAGGTGTGCGAAAATTTCATGTATCGATTTCACACGATGGCGATAACGCAATTGCGTTTGTGGTTGCAGAGGGAGAGCTTGCATGAGAGAGCTAATTATTGATCTCGATGCCATCGCCAAAAACCTAGGCACCATGCGGGCGAAGACAAACGGTGCACTTGCTCTTGCAGTTGTGAAGGCAGATGCCTATGGCCACGGAATGATTCCGGTGGCAAAAAAACTTGAGGCTGCCGGCGCAGATTATTTGGGCGTTGCCGATATCAATGAGGCGCTTGAACTTCGCGAGGCTGGCATTGACCTGCCAATTCTTGCTTGGTTGCATGCCGCTGACGAAAACTTCATTGCCGCAATTGACGCCGGCATTGAACTTGGGCTTGCCAATGTTGAACAACTTGAGCGAGTGGCCAAGGCTGCCGCGCACCTAGGCCGCGTTGCAAGAGTGCATCTAAAGGTAGACACCGGACTCGGTAGAAACGGCGCCAGTGAATTTGAATGGCCAGCAGTTTTGAAAACCGCACACGGTTTGGTTGCCGAAGGTTTTATTCAGGTGGTGGCAATTTTTAGTCACCTTTCTTGCACCAGCGAAGCTGACGACCTGCGCCAAATTGCAAGATTTGAAGCAGCCTGCGTACTTGCCAAAAACGTTGGGCTTGATTTTGAGTTGCGTCACCTAACCGCAAGTGACGGACTGTTGCGTTACCCGCAGGCACACTACGAGATGGTGCGCATAGGCGTTGCCCTCTATGGCCTGTCACCATTTGTAGAAAACACCGCGGCAGAATTTGGTTTGGTACCTGCAATGACGGCAACCGCAAAAATTACCCAGACCAAGCGCGTTGCCGACGGCGAGGGAATCAGCTACGGCTACTTGCACCGCACCAACGGTGAATCAACTCTTGGGTTGGTGCCAGTTGGTTACGCCGAGGGCCTGCCAAGAAATGCAACCGGCAAGGCCAGCGTTTCAGTGAATCAAAAGACTTACGCAATAAATAGCCGCGTGGCCATGGATCAGTTTGTGATTGATTTTGGCAACGACAAAGTTGCCGCCGGTGATTTGGTAACTATTTTTGGTGACCCAGCTGCGGGTGTTCCTTCGGCTGATGAATTGGCTGCCGCCTGCGACACCATCAACTACGAAATCGTCACTCGCATGGGCGGCCGCTTCAAGCGCAGCTACCTTGGGGAGATTGCTTAGGTGACCAAGCACACCATTGAAACCCCAGAGGCTATGCACGAGTTGGGGCTTTCACTTGGCTCCAGATTCAAGGCCGGTGACTTGATTGTGCTGACTGGCCCGCTTGGCGCCGGTAAGACCACACTTACCCGCGGTATCGGCGAGGCACTCGGCGCAATCGGCAATGTCTCGAGCCCCACCTTTGTTATTGCCCGCACCCACAAACTAGATGGAAGCCGCACGGACCTTGCAAACACCGTGCTGGTGCACGTTGATGCCTACCGTTTGGGTAGCGCCGCAGAGCTAGATGATCTAGACATTGATTTCGAAAACTCAATCACCATCGTTGAGTGGGGCAAAGGTTTCACCGATGGAATTTCAGATCGCTGGATTGAAATTGAGATTGAGCGAGATCACACCGGCGAATCGGAAGTTCGCCAAGTCACGGTTAGCGAGCACAAAGCAAATGCCTAACCACACTCTTTGCATTGACACCTCGGCGGGCACAACCGTTGCCGTACTAAAGGGTGGCCAGGTGCTCAGTGAAATTCACTTTGACGAAAACATGAAGCACGCCGAGCGCATCGGCGATGCAATTGCCCAGGCCCTGTCCGAAGCCAAGCTTCTGCCCAAGCAAGTATCTTCAGTGGTTGTGGGCCGTGGCCCTGCACCGTTTACCGGTCTCAGAATTGGCATCGCCGCCGCGGTGATGTTTGCCGAGGGCGTGGGAGCAAAACTGTTTGGCGTATGCAGCCTTGATGCAATTGCCAGAGCGGCCTTTGAAAAGCGAGCCAGTGAAGATAAAGATTCCATATTGCCAATTTTGGTAACCGCCGATGCGCGTCGCAGCGAAAACTACTGGGCACTTTATTCGGGGCTAACCAAATCTGGCGCGCCAATAATGATTGAGGGCCCGGGAGTAGCAAAGCCTGCCGCTCTCCAAGAAAAGTTTGCCGGCCAAGAATTTGAAACAACCGCACTGAAGATTTCGGCGGTTGACCTGGGCAAGGTTTTTGAGGCTCAGCTGGTTGACGGTACTGCATCGCAAAACATTGAAGCCATGTATTTGCGCGAGGCCGATGCGGTGGCGCCAAAGGTGCTACGCGATTTTGGAAAGAAGGTCTCCGGTTGAGCACCTCTTTTGTAATTCGCGAAGCCACTGAGGCAGATCTTGCTCAGATCATGCAGTTAGAGAATGACTGCTTTGGCAACGACGCGTGGGATCAAGACACCATGCACTTTGAAATTGTTGCCCACCACACCTATTACCTGTGCGCCTTCGAGCAGGGTTCCGCCGCTTCAACCAACGAACTAATCGGCTACGCGGGGCTCAGCAAGATTCCGGGCAACGAGCAGGCAGATATCCAAACTATTGCGGTTGCCGAATCTGCTCGAGGACGTGGCGTTGGCAAGGCGCTGATGCAGGAGCTACTCAAAGAGGCCAAACGCCTCCAGGCAGAGGAGCTGTTCTTAGAGGTTCGCGCCGATAACCCAGCGGCCCAAAATCTATATTTGAAATTAGGTTTCGAACACATCGATACCCGAAAGCGCTACTACCAACCAGATGATGTTGACGCTTGGGTGATGCGGTTGCAGTTTGCCCGCGGCACAGTTGGTCGCGAACCAATCGTGCTTGGCATTGAAACCTCTTGCGATGAAACAGGCATTGGTATTGTGCGCGGTAATACTTTGCTAGCCAACATCATTTCTTCTTCGATGGATGAGCACGCAAGATTTGGTGGCGTGGTGCCAGAGATCGCGGCCCGCGCCCACCTTGAGGCACTGCGCCCAACTCTGCACCAGGCATTGGCCAAAGCAAATCTTTCGCTGCACGACATTGATGCAATTGCGGTAACCAACGGCCCAGGCCTTGGCGGCGCGCTCATGGTTGGTATTGGTGCGGCTAAGGCCCTCAGCGTTGCAATTGAAAAACCCATCTACGCGGTGAACCATCTGGTGGGTCACGTTGGCGTTGACATTCTTGAGCGCGGCGAACTTGAAACACCAACCGTTGCACTGTTGGTAAGTGGCGGTCATACCTCGCTGCTTTTGGTTCGCGATTTACTAAACGAAGTTGAACTGCTTGGCGAAACAATTGACGATGCAGCCGGCGAAGCGTTTGATAAAGTCGCCCGCGTGCTTGGCCTGAAGTATCCGGGTGGTCCAGAAATTGATAAGGCTGCAGTTGGCGGCGACCCAAAGGCAATTCGGTTTCCTCGCGGGCTATCTCTTCCAAAAGACATGGAAAAGCACCGCTACGACTTTTCATTCTCTGGCCTTAAAACCGCAGTTGCACGCTGGGTTGAAAAAACTGAGGCGGCCGGTGAAGAACTAAAGGTTTCCGATATCGCCGCTTCGTTCCGCGAGGCAGTAGCCGATGTGCTGGTGACAAAGGCCGTAAATGCCTGCCTAGATAACAATGTGCCAAGGCTTTTGCTTGGCGGCGGGGTAGTGGCCAACAAGCGCTTGCGCGAATTGGCTCAAGAACGGTGTGATGCCCACGGCATTGAACTCAGAATTCCGGCGCTTAGCCTCTGCACCGATAACGGGGCAATGATTGCCGCCCTTGGTGCCCAGCTGATCATGTCGGGCCGCGCGCCATCGAGTTTGCACTTTGGTGCCGATTCAACGCTGCCAGTCACCTCTGTGCAAACACCCTAGGTTCTCACAGGCGCCTCCCAGTAAGGGGTGGTCAACTTTAGGCATGGCTAAAACAGACGCAGTCCCTCAGAAGGACAAATACGATTTCACAAAGTTGAACACACTCTCAGTAGTGTCTCTTGCTTCCGCACTAACCGGTTTTGGTGTTGTGGCGGCAATCATCACCGGTCACATCTCACTAGCTCAGATCAAGCGCACCGGTCAAAACGGCCGAGTACTTGCCCTATCCGGTGTGATTCTTGGCTACGTATCAATTGCACTCTGGATTCTAGGTTCAGTGTTCTGGACAGCCTTTATGTTCTGGGCAGCAAAGAACGGCTACGGCGACATGGAAGGCATGCGCGGCGGCTGGGGAATGATGCGCGACTAATAACGGTTGCACCTATTTCTAGTTTCTCTAATTGGTAAAAGTCACTAGAACTTAAGGGCCCGGCAAATTAGGGCTCTGTGGGCGTCGCCCACTCTGGTTACGATCAGGGTGGCGGCGCCTTCACCTTTAAGCGCAAGTTCTTTGCGCAGCACTTCGGGCACAATATCGCTGCCTCGTTTTTTGATCTCAAGCGTTCCAATGTCTCGTTCGCGCAAATAGGCCTTTAGTTTTTTACGATCAAAAACCAAATTGTCTAAAACCTCGTAGCCCTTAAGCCATGGCGAATCAATCTTGGTGTCGCCTGTTAGGTAGGCAATCTCAGGGGCAAATAAATTCAACTGCAAAGACTTTGCCAGTTGGCCGATTAGGTGAGAGCGCACTACCGAGTTATCGGGTTCGTAGACATATGATCCAAGCTCGCTAACTGGTGCATCCAACCTAGTTGTTGAGTCGCTGGTGATCTCGTGCTTGGTGCCGCCGGCAATCAGCAGCGCCGAGCGCTTCACGCCTGGGCGAGCAACCGCGCCAAACCAAAGACCAAGCTCAACGAGGTCGCCGTCAACGGAGACCCACTGTGCCTCGGCGTTTTCTGGAATTCCCTCGTGCGGGTGACCGGGGCCAAACTTTACCCCGGTTGGTTTTGTGGCCGCTGTCTCCATCACAAAATCAAAGCTTGGTGAAAACGCAGCCGGATCAAACTTGCGCGAGGCACGCTCACGGGCCGGCCCACCAAGTTCGCGACGGGCAGGGTCAAAGAACAAGCCGTCAAATTTTGTGAGGTCTAGCTCGGTGACATCGGCCTGCTCAACAAAAGCATTTTCAAAAGGTGACAGGTTATAGGTGGCAACCGCTGCGGTGACCTCGTCAATCTCGAAGGCCTTGACCTCAATCTCAAGGCTGGCCAGCGCCAAAGACTCCGCGCCAATTCCGCAGCCCAGATCGGCCACCTGGCTGATGCCCGCTTGGCGAAAACGGTTGGCATGCTGTGCGGCAACCGATAACCTCGAGGCCTGTTCCAGACCCGGCTCGGTAAAAATCATGCGATCGGCAAAGGGGCCAAATTTGGCGGCGGCCCGGCGGCGTAGCTTGGCCTGGGTGAGCACTGCGGCCACCAGCGAGGCGTCGTGGCCCTTGGCGCGCAGGCTAGAGACAAGCTTCAGGACATCGGTTTTGGCTTCAATAGGGCCAATCTCGGCCAAGAGCGCCTGCCCCTCGGGCGAGAGCAGGCTAATGAAGTCTTGGCGTTCCATTAGGACAGGCTACCTAAAAACTATTTAGCACTCGGCACCTTCGAGTGCTAACATAGAGATACAAACCCCGCAACACAAAGGAGATTCACTATGTCGGTTTCAATTAAGCCGCTTGAAGATCGCATCGTTGTTCGCCCAGTTGAGGCTGAGCAGGTAACCGCATCTGGTCTAGTAATTCCAGACACCGCAAAAGAGAAGCCACAGGAAGCAGAAGTAATTGCTGTTGGTCCTGGTCGCGTTGATGACAAGGGTGTTCGCATTCCGGTTGACGTGGCAGTGGGCGACAAGGTTATTTTCTCTAAGTATGGTGGCACCGAGTTGAAGTTCAACGGTGAAGAGTACCTAGTGCTTTCAGCTCGCGACGTTCTAGCAGTGGTAGTTCGCTAGAAACTAATTCATTGCAAGTTGTTCGATAGGCTCGAGCAATGAGCACAACAAAAGACCCTGGCTTCGGCCGGGGTCTTTTTTATGGTGCGGGTGCCTATCTAATTTGGGGCAGTTTTCCGCTGATCATCATGATGATTTCTTTTGCCTCACCGCTTGAAGTGGTGACCTGGCGAATTGTTTTTGGCTTTATCGTTGCCGCGCTGTTGACCACATTTACCAAGAGCTGGCAGGCAATCGGCCAAGTATTTAGTGACAAGAACCAAATCAAGTGGATGGTAATTGCCACCGGTTTCATCGCAATCAACTGGATTGTCTATGTGGTTGGCGTGGCTACCCATCAGACCATTGAGGCGTCCTTGGGTTATTTCATTAATCCGCTGGTCACCATTTTGCTGGCCGTAATTTTTCTGGGCGAAAAACTTTCTAGGGCGCAGTGGATAGCCACCGGTTTTGGCACCCTGGCCGTTTTGGTTTTGAGTTTTGACTACGGCCGCCTACCTTGGATTGCGCTGACCTTGGCATTCTCTTTTGCCATCTACGGCCTGGCCAAAAATAAACTGGGCGGCCGGGTAACCGGCATTAATTCTTTTGCAATTGAATCTGGTCTTCTTATGCCGCTGGCCATCGTTCAGGCAATTGTGATTCAAAGCACAGCAGCCGGGTTGCAGTTTGCCCAGCACGGATTTTGGGGAAGTGTCGGCCTGGTGTTCTTTGGAATCATGACGGCCATTCCGCTGATCATGTTTGGCACCGCGGCCAAGCTGCTGCCGCTTAGGTTTATTGGCTTCATTCAGTACATGACCCCGATAATCCAGTTTTGCATCGCCATCTTTATCTTTCACGAGCCAATGCCCGCGGCCCGCTGGGCCGGGTTTGCCCTGGTCTGGGCAGGGCTATCGGTGTTGATTGTGGACGGAATTAGGGCTGGAAGACGCCAAAAAGCCTAAAAAGTAGCCGATTTGTTACTTAAAGAGTCCTTATTCTTCAGACCGTAACCCAATCGAAATAAGGGTTTCGGTAAAGTTATACAGGGCGGTCTCCAGAGCTGGGGGTCGCATTTCCCTAAACCTAGGAGCTACATACATGAGCGCATTTTCAACCACTCGCAAGTTTGCGGGCGTTGTTGCAGCAGCTGCAGCAATCTCGCTAGCACTTGCCGGTTGTTCAGCATCTTCAGAGCCAGCCGCTAAGGGCGATGGCGTACTGAAGATCGGAGCAGTTATTCCACTAACCGGAGCACTTGCATTCCTTTCACCACCTGAAATTGCAGGTATCGAGCTAGCTGTTGCAGACATCAATGCAGCTGGTGGTGTACTTGGCAAGCCAGTTGAGTTCTCAATCGAAGACTCATCAGACGGTGACAACCCAACCATCGCACCTGCATCAGCAACCAAGTTGCTATCAGAGGGCGTTGACGCAATCGTTGGTGCAGCTGCATCAGGTGTTACCCGTTTGATCATCGACCAGATCACAGCTTCAAAGACTGTTCAGATCTCAATGTCAAACACTGCTCCTGACCTAACCACATGGAACGACGGCGGTTTCTACTTCCGTACCGCTCCATCTGACCTACTTCAGGGTGCAATCGTTGGTAACCAGATCGTTGCAGACGGTAACGAGAACGTTGCAATCATCTACCAGCAGACTTCATACGGTGAGGGTCTAGAGGCTAAGGCCAAGGCAACCATCGAAGCAGCTGGTGCGACTATCGTTTCATCACTTCCTTTCCCAGAGGCAGAGACCAACTTCGACAGCATTGTTGACGAGACAATCGCTGCTGGTGCTGACTCAGTTCTAGTAATTTCTTACGACGAGAGCAAGAAGATCATTCCTGCACTACAGAAGAAGAAGTTCGATGGTTCAAAGATCTACCTTGTAGACGGAAACCTAGCTAACTACTCTGACCAGGACTGGAAGGCATACCTAAACGGCGCTAAGGGAACTCTTCCTGGTGGCAAGCTAGACGAGGCTTTCAAGAAGCGCGCAGCTGACCTATACAAGGAGAAGACTGGCGAAGAGCTAGTTGAGTTCGCTTACCTATCAGAGACCTACGACGCAGTTATCTTGCTAGCTCTTGCAGCTCAGCAGGCTGGCGACGACTCAGGTGCTTCGATTCAGGCAAACATGACCTCAGTTTCAACTGGCGGTACCAAGGTAACCAACTTCGCTGATGGCCTAAAGGTGATCACCGATGGTGGCGACGTTGACTACGACGGTTACTCAGGTCCAATTGAGTTCGACGAGAACGGTGACCCAACTGGTGCATCAATCGGTATCTACCAGTACGGCAAGGAAGGTACTTACACCCTTCTTGACGTAGTTGCAGGTAACTCAGTTAAGTAATCACTTCTGATTA
>JAHEGM010000096.1 GCA_024645105.1 Rhodoluna sp. | reverse complement strand
CGCTCATCTAAAAACGAGGCGTAATCGCGAAGTGGAATGCCTTTGACAACTCGCATTCCCCAAAATGGCGGAGTTGGAATGTCGTTGTCGCTGGCAACATCTGAGCGATCAGGTATCAAATCAGGCTCAGTTCTAACTAGTAGGTTTTTTGGTTGAACGAGTTTCTTTTTCAAAGGTGGAAGCGTCACGCTGGTGTCACCGCGCTTTATCTTTACCAGCGCGTCCATCAGCTTGAGACCCTCGAACGCATCTCGCGCGTAGCGAACCTCACCTTCAAATATCTCGGCCAGGTCTTGCTCAACAAAACTTCTGGTTAGGGCCGCTCCCCCAAGAATCACCGGCCAGCGTTCGGCAACTCCGCGCTGGTTCATTTCTTCAAGATTCTCACGCATGATTTGAGTAGATTTCACCAGCAGGCCACTCATACCAATTACGTCTACATCGTGCTCTTCGGCTGCTCTTAGAATCTCGTTGATTGGCTGCTTGATGCCAATATTTACCGTCTCGAAGCCGTTGTTGCTAAGAATGATGTCAACTAGGTTCTTGCCAATGTCGTGCACGTCACCACGCACAGTGGCCAAAAGAATTCTTCCCTTGCCACTGTCATCGGTTTTCTCAATAAACGGCTCAAGGTGGGCCACTGCTGTTTTCATAACTTCGGCGGATTGCAACACAAATGGAAGCTGCATTTCACCTTTACCAAACAACTCACCAACAACCTGCATGCCCTTTAGGAGGAAATCATTGATGATCACAAGTGCCGTGTACCCAGCGGCCATGGCTTCATCAAGGTCTGGCTCCAGCCCCTTTTTTTCACCATCGATGATTCTTCGTTCTAGACGCGCCTCAATAGGCATCAAGGCAAGTTCCTCTGCCCTTGATTGACGGTTGGCGGCAGAGTCAACGCCGCTAAAGACATCTAGGAATTTAGTTAGCGGGTCAAAAGTAGTGTTGCCTTCAGCGTCGTAGGTGCGGCGATCGTAAATCAAATCGAGAGCAGCCTCTAGTTGCTCAGCAGGAATTTGGTTCAGTGGCATGATTCTTGCCGCATGAACAATTGCCGAGGTGAGGCCAACCTGAACACACTCGTGTAGGAAAACAGAGTTGAGCACGTGTCTTGCTGCCGGACTCAAGCCAAAAGAAATATTTGAAATTCCAAGCGTGGTCTGGACGCCGGGGAAAGACTCGTTTAATTTTCTGATTGCCTCAATGGTTTCAATTCCATCTCTGCGAGTTTCGTCTTGGCCGGTAGCGATTGGAAAAGTTAGTGTGTCTACCGTGATGTCTACAAGGCGCATGCCCCAGTTTTTTGTAAGGTCGTTAATCAAGCGCTCGGCAATTGCAAACTTGGTATCGGCAGTTCTGGCTTGACCCTCTTCGTCAATGGTTAGGGCTACAACGGCAGCACCGTGCTCCTTAACCAATGGCATGATTCTGGCGAAACGTGACTTTGGACCATCGCCGTCTTCGTAGTTGACCGAATTGATCATGGCGCGACCGCCCATGCATTCCAATCCGGCTTCAAGAACAGCAGGTTCGGTTGAATCAAGCACTAGAGGCAGAGTTGTTGCTGTAGCTAAGCGGCTGACCAGCTCACGAGCGTCTTTTGCTCCGTCTCTTCCTACGTAGTCAACGCAAACGTCAAGAAGGTGCGCCCCTTCTCTGGTTTGGCTTCGTGCAATTTCAATACACTCTTCCCAATTTTCGGCAAGCATGGCGTCTCGAAACGCCCTAGAGCCGTTTGCGTTTGTTCTCTCGCCGATTGAAAGATAAGTCATGGTCTGATCGAATGGCTGGTGTTGATACAAGCTGGCAAGGCCCGGCTCGTCAATAAATGACGGACGCTTTGGTTTTGCATTTGCCACTGCTTTTGCAACTTCGGCAATGTGCGCCGGGGTGGTACCGCAGCAACCGCCAACCAAACCAGCTCCGTATTCGTTTACAAACTGAAGTTGTGCAGTCGCCAACTCGCTTGCGGTTAGCGGATAGTGCGCTCCGTGCGCACCAAGAATTGGCAGTCCGGCATTGGGCATCACTACCAAAGGAAGAGTTGAGAACTTTGAAAGGTAGCGAAGGTGCTCGCTCATCTCTGTTGGGCCGGTAGCACAGTTCAAGCCAATTGCATCAATACCAAGAGCACTAAGCGCCGTGAGTGCAGCACCAATCTCTGAACCCAGCAACATGGTGCCGGTTGTTTCAATGGTCACTGAAACAAGAATTGGAATGTGAATGTCTAAGTCAGCCATGGCGCGCTTCGACCCAATCACGGCACTCTTTGCTTGAAGCAGATCTTGTGCGGTCTCAATCAAGATCGCGTCGGCGCCGCCACGGATTAAACCTTTTGCGCTAAGTTGGTAGGCGTCTCTAAGGACAGCAAATTTTTCGTGACCAAGGCTCGGCAGCTTGGTACCTGGCCCCATAGAGCCCAGGACCCAGCGGGGCTTCTCAGGAGTAATGAAGTCGTCGGCAACTTCGCGGGCCACTTTGGCACCCGCGTAGGCCAGTTCTTCAATGCGATCCTCGATGCCGTACTCGGCTAGGTTCGCAAAGTTAGCGCCAAAGGTATTTGTTTCAATTGCTTCGGCCCCGCTTTTTAGATACTGAGCGTGAATACTGCTAATGATGTCGGGGCGGGTGACGTTGAGTATCTCGTTGCAACCCTCGTGGCCCTGAAATTCCTCAAGAGTTGGACTAGCCTCTTGAATCATGGTTCCCATGGCTCCATCGGCCACGACAACTCGCGAGCGGACGGCTTCAATCAGGGCTTCAGAGCGGGGAGTAAACATATGCGTCAAGTCTAACCGAGGGACTTTGAGCCTTCGCGGTCGAATATACTTATGGGATGCCCGATAACAGTTTGCTGCGGAACACCAAGCTCGAAAG
>JAHEGM010000018.1 GCA_024645105.1 Rhodoluna sp. | reverse complement strand
CTCGCCGGCATCGTTGATAAGTACCGCACCTACCTGGGGGTTCTCACCAAAGATAGGCGAGTTACCCGCGAGTGCGAGCGCGCGACTCATGGCCGCGACAAATTTGTTGTCGTTCATGTTTCTTTCTTCTACCATCCGGACTTTAACCGTCGGCATCTGAATTTCACAGATTCAACCGTCAATGCTTTCGCAAAGCCGGGTCGCGGGCTATAACCGCCGGTTCAGACTTACACTGACCCCGAAGAACTATTAAGTTGTATTGCTCGTTAAGACTAGCGGGCGGCGGGAATGAAGCCAACCCGCTCGTATACGGTTGCTAGAGTCTTCTCAGCAAGCTCGTTGGCCTTAGCCGCACCCTTTGCCAGCAGGCGATCCAGCTCGGCAGGGTCGGCCAGTAGTTCGTTGGCGCGGTCGCGAATTGGCTCAATCTCGGCCAAAACCACCTCGGCAACTTCACCCTTTAGGTCGCCATAACCCTTGCCATCAAAGTGGGCTACCAGGGCCTCAACGCTTTGACCCGATATTGCCGAGTGAATACCCAGCAGGTTAGAAACGCCAGGTTTGGCCTCGCGGTCAAACTTGATGAGGCCGTCGTTATCGGTTACTGCGCTCTTAATCTTTTTCAAGATCACACTGGAGTCATCCATGATGTTGACCAAACCCTTAGGGTCACCAGACTTTGACATCTTTGCCTCTGGGTTTTGCAGGTCATAAATTTTTGCGGTCTCTTTCAAGATCACGCCTTCTGGAATTACAAAAGTTTCCCCAAAACGTGAATTGAAACGGGTAGCCAAATCGCGGGTGAGCTCAATGTGCTGACGCTGGTCTTCACCAACCGGAACGGCCTTTGGTTGATACAAAAGAATATCGGCTGCCTGCAACACCGGGTAGGTAAACAAACCAACCGAGGTTGAATCGGTTCCGGCCTTTTGCGACTTGTCTTTGAACTGGGTCATGCGACCGGCTTCACCAAAACCGGTGAGAGTCATAAGCACCCAGGCAAGTTGTGCGTGAGCTGGAACGTGTGACTGTACAAAGAGTGCCGACTTGTTCTCGTCAATGCCGGCAGCCAAATACTGGGCCGCGGTGATGCGAGTGTTCTGGCGAAGTTCGGCTGGGTCTTGCGGCACGGTGATGGCGTGCAAATCAACCACACAGTAATAAGCGTTGTAGTCATCCTGCATCTTGGTCCAGTTGACCAGCGCACCGAGGTAGTTGCCAAGGTGAAGGGAACCAGCAGAAGGCTGCATTCCAGAGAGCAGGTTTGGTTTAGTCATAGGCATAAGTTTAGAGCCAGCCTTAAATTAGGTAGTCAACAACCACAGGGGAGTGATCGGTCCAGCGGGTGTCGTAGCTTTCCGCGCGGTGCACCTTGTAGTTGGCCGCCTTAGCCGCGAGCTTTGGGGTGGCCAGGTGGTAGTCAATTCTCCAGCCGGCATCGGTGTCAAATGCCTGACCTCTATATGACCACCAGGTGTATGGGCCAGGCTCACCGGGGTGAGTTGCTCGACCAATATCTACCCAGCCCTGAGCATTCATAAAGGTGTCAAAGTAGGCACGCTCTTCTGGCAGGAAGCCGGCGTTCTTGAGATTGCCCTTCCAGTTTTTGATATCCAGCTCAGTGTGGCCAACGTTTAGATCGCCAACCACAACCGCGTATCCGCCTGCAGCAATTAGTTCGTCCATGCGCGCCTGCATTGCTTCTAGAAACTTGTACTTCTCAACTTGCTTTGGGGTGTCTACCTCGCCCGAGTGCACGTAGGTGCTGATCACGGTGACCACCTTGCTGCCAACTTTAAAATCGGTTTCTAGCCAGCGGCCCGCAGAGTCAAATTCATCAGGCCCAAGCGTGGTGCGCTCGGCCACCGGGGCAACCTTGCTGACAATTGCCACACCGGCACGACCCTTGGCGCTCGCCGCATCGTGAGCGAAGTGCCAGATACCTGGCTTGCCCTTGGCATCTAGCGGAGGGTTGGCTTCGAAGAGCCCCACCAAGTCTTTGGTTTCGGCGCGCACCTCTTGAAGTGCAATCACATCGATGTCTGGATTGGCAGCTAACCACTCGGCCATGCCCTTCTTGAAGGCGGCTCGAACGCCATTTACGTTGATGGTGGCTACTTTTAGGGGCATCTAGGTAGTTTATGCCAGCCAGTTAAACCCCATTTTGTATACACAGTTGACACTTGGACAACAAATCTAGAAAAAGAAGCCCTATTTATCAATGTAATCGGTTGCAATATTTTCGAACTGTTAGCCTAATGTATACAATCCAATCACCTAAGGGGTTGCTATTTCTCACCGGACGAAGGGGTCCAAAACGAAATGCCAAAAAATAGGTTAGAAAAATGGGTCGCAACAATAGCCAAGCTGACCAAGCCAGACAATATCGTCTGGTGTGATGGGTCTGCCAAAGAGTGGGATGAACTCACCCAGCTACTAGTGGCCAACGGTACCTTCATCAAACTAAACGAAGACCTTCGCCCAAACAGCTATCTGGCTCGCACCCATCGGGGTGATGTTGCTCGAGTAGAAGACCGTACCTTTATTTGCAGCGAGCACCAGGCCGATGCCGGGCCAACCAATAATTGGCGCGAACCAAACAAGATGAAGGTGCTATTGCGCGGTTTGTTTGCAGGAGCAATGCGCGGCCGCACTATGTACGTGGTGCCGTTCTCGATGGGGCCAATTGATTCGCCGCTGGCCAGATACGGTGTTGAGATTTCAGATTCACCATATGTTGTGCTGAACATGCACCTGATGACCAGGGTCTCACCACTTGTTACCGAAAAGATTGCCGCGGGCGCAGATTGGGTTCCGGCAATTCACTCGGTTGGTGCACCTCTGGTTGATTTTCACGGTGATCGCAAGGCTGATACCACCTGGCCCTGCAACGCAGAAAAATACATTTGTCATTTTCCTGAGACAAAAGAAATTTGGTCTTTTGGCTCTGGCTACGGCGGTAACGCATTGCTTGGTAAAAAGTGCATGTCTCTTCGTATTGGTTCAACCATGGCGCGCGACGAAGGTTGGTTAGCCGAACACATGCTGATTATTGGTGCAACCTCGCCTGAAGGTAAAAAGCACCACTTTGCCGCTGCATTTCCATCTGCCTGTGGCAAAACAAACTTGGCAATGTTGCAGCCAACAATTCCTGGCTGGAAGGTTGAAACCATTGGCGATGACATTGCCTGGATTGCTCCGGGGGCTGATGGCCGCCTGCGCGCGATTAATCCGGAAGCAGGATTCTTTGGTGTGGCGCCGGGTACCAGCATGAAGACAAATGCCAACGCAATGGAAACCATCAAGTCAAACACCATTTTCACAAACGTTGCACTTACCGACGATGGCGATGTTTGGTGGGAGGGACTAACCGATACCCCGCCCGATCACCTAATCGACTGGGTGGGCGATGACTGGACTCCAGATAACTCGTTTCCGGCAGCGCACCCAAACTCACGCTTTACCGTTTCGGCCGCTCAGTGCCCAACCATTTCAAGTGAGTGGGACGACCCTCAGGGTGTCGCGCTTGATGCAATCTTGTTTGGTGGCCGCCGCGCAACAAACGTGCCGCTGGTGGTGCAATCGCGAGACTGGCAGCACGGGGTATTCATGGGTGCAACTATTTCATCTGAACAGACCGCCGCGGCAGAGGGCCCGGTTGGCCAGCTGCGCCGCGACCCTTTTGCCATGCTACCTTTTTGCGGTTACAACATGGCCGACTACTGGCAGCACTGGTTGGATGTTGGGCTTGGCATCGAAGAATCAAAGCGCCCCAAGGTCTTTCAGGTCAACTGGTTCCGTAAAGATTCCGAAGGTAAATTCTTGTGGCCGGGCTTCGGTGAGAACTCTCGTGTGATCGAGTGGATTGCCAACCGAATCGAAGGGCTAGTTGATGCGGTTGATTCGCCGATTGGTAAGTTGCCGATTAAGAAAGAATTTAATTTGGCAGGGCTGAAGATTTCTGAAAAACAGTTCAATCAAATATTTGAAGTGAACCCTGAGTCATGGGCGGTAGAGGCCGAGATGACACACAAGTACTTTAAAAATTTTGATGGCAACATTCCAACTGAGCTGCACGATCAACTCTGGGAGCTAACCAACCGTTTGGCTAAAATCTAACCCTTACGTTGCCGCCAGAAACAGAGACGGTTACTTTGGTTAGGGCCTTTGGCGCAACAGCTTTTGCCATTCCGGTTTCGGCGTCAAATCTTGCGCCGTGACTTGCGCACTGAATTTCGTTATTGGTGGCTCCGGTCAAGGTTGCTCCAGCGTGAGTGCACACTGCAACAAAAGCCTTGAAGGAGCCCTTCTTGGGCTGGGTGATCAAAATCTTTTTGCCACCAACCGTGAATGTTTTTCCGCTGCGCACGGCAACGGCTGATGTCTTGCAAACCGTGTAGGTCTTGGCAGCGTTAGCAGCGGTTTGACTTAGGCCGGTTAAGCCAAACGCGGCCGCACCAGATGCAAATGCAACTAGGAGGCCGCGTCGACTAATCATGCTTATGGCTTACCGCGAAGAATGGCTTGCTTTACTTCGGCGATTGCCTTGGTAACTTCAATTCCGCGAGGGCAGGCATCGGTGCAGTTGAAGGTGGTGCGGCAACGCCAAACACCTTCTTTGTCGTTCAAGATGTCGAGGCGAACCTCGGCACCCTCATCGCGAGAGTCAAAGATAAAGCGGTGTGCGTTCACAATTGCTGCTGGACCAAAGTACTGACCGTCTGTCCAGAACACTGGGCAAGAGGTAGTACACGCCGCACAAAGAATGCACTTGGTGGTGTCTTCAAACTTTGAGTGCTGCTCAGCTGACTGCAGGCGCTCCTTGGCTGGCTTGTCGCTAGCAATTAGGAACGGGTTGATGTCTTTATAGGCCTGGTAGAACGGGTTCATGTCAACGACAAGATCCTTCTCTACGTTTAGACCCTTGATTGGCTCAACATAAATTGGCTGGGTGATGTCGAGGTCTTTGATCAGGGTCTTACATGCCAAGCGGTTGCGGCCGTTGATGCGCATTGCATCTGAACCACAAACACCGTGGGCACATGAACGACGGAAGGTTAGCGAACCATCCATCTCCCACTTGATCTTGTGCAGCGCATCAAGCACGCGGTCTGTGCCGTGAACCTGAACGTCAAAGTCTTCCCAGCGTGCCTCTTGGCCGTCTTCTGGGTTGAAGCGGCGAACAAACAGAGTCACCTGAAATGTTGGGACGGCACCCATTTGTTCGAATTCGTTTCCTTTAGTAGCTACTGCAGTTGCCATTAGTATTTACGCTCCATCGGCTGGTAGTTGGTTACAATGACTGGCTTCCAGCCAACCTTGATGTTGTCGCCAGGCTTCTTGGCTGGCTTGTCAGTTAGGTAGGCCATTGAGTGGACCATGAACTTCTCATCGTCGCGAGCAAGGAAGTCTTCACGAAGGTGAGCTCCGCGACTTTCGCGACGCTCGCGTGAGGTAAGTGCAAGAACTTCAGCAAGGTCTAGCAAGAAGCCAAGTTCAATTGCCTCTAATAGATCTGTGTTGAAGCGCTGACCCTTGTCTTGCACACTGATGTTCTCGTAGCGAGCGCGCAGTTTCGCAATGTCTTCAAGCGCCTCGTTTAGAGATTCCTCAGTGCGGTAAACCTGAGCGTTCTTGTCCATGGTGTCTTGAAGTTCTTTGCGAAGCACCGCAACCTTTTCAGTGCCCTTTGACTTGCGAACCTTCTCAATCAGTGAGATGACCTCGTCAGCTGCGTTAGCCGGAACCGGAACGTGCTTTGCGGTCTTGGCGTACTCAACCGCTGCCACACCGGCACGCTTGCCAAACACGTTGATGTCTAGCAGCGAGTTAGTTCCCAAACGGTTTGCACCGTGAACTGAAACACAAGCACATTCACCAGCGGCGTAAAGACCAGGCACAACGGTGTCGTTGTCGCGAAGAACTTCGGCCTGAACGTTGGTTGGAATGCCACCCATTGCGTAGTGCGCGGTAGGGAAAACCGGTACTGGCTCTGTGTATGGCTCAACGCCCAGGTAGGTGCGAGCAAACTCAGTAATGTCAGGAAGCTTCTCGTCAATAACTTCTGGCGGAAGGTGGGTTAGGTCAAGCAGAACATAGTCCTTGTTAGGACCTGCACCGCGACCCTCGCGAACCTCGTTGGCCATCGCACGGGCAACCATGTCACGAGGAGCTAGGTCCTTAATTGTTGGTGCGTAGCGTTCCATGAAGCGTTCACCGGTTGAGTTGCGAAGGATTCCACCCTCACCACGCGCGGCTTCTGAAAGCAAGATACCTAGACCGGCAAGACCGGTTGGGTGGAACTGGTAGAACTCCATGTCTTCAAGCGGAAGACCCTTGCGCCAAATAATTCCAACACCGTCACCGGTAAGAGTGTGTGCGTTTGAAGTGGTCTTGAAGATCTTGCCGAATCCACCGGTGGCAAAGACAATGCTCTTGCCCTGGAACACGTGTAGCTCACCGGTAGCAAGTTCATAGGCAACAACTGCGGCTGGGCGTTCTTCGCCATCAACCTTGTTCATCACTAGATCTAGAACGTAGAACTCGTTGTAGAACTCAATTCCCAGCTTTACGCAGTTCTGATAAAGGGTCTGCAAAATCATGTGACCGGTGCGGTCAGCTGCGTAGCAAGAACGACGAACAGGTGCCTTACCGTGATCGCGAGTGTGACCACCAAAGCGGCGCTGGTCAATCTTGCCGTCTGGGGTTCTGTTGAAAGGAAGACCCATGTTCTCAAGGTCAATAACTGCCTGCACAGATTCCTTGGCAAGAATTTCGGCGGCATCCTGGTCTACCAGGTAGTCGCCACCCTTTACGGTGTCGAAGGTGTGCCATTCCCAGCTGTCTTCTTCAACGTTTCCAAGAGCCGCAGCCATACCACCCTGCGCTGCACCGGTGTGCGAACGAGTAGGGAACAGCTTTGAAATAACAGCGGTCTTTGCGTGTGGTCCGGCTTCAATGGCCGCGCGCATACCTGCACCACCCGCACCCACGATTACAACGTCGTATTCGTAGTGGTGAATCTTTGGCTTACTCAATTTATGTTTATTCCTTTTATCGGTTAAGCAATTGATTTATGCAACTGGGCAGAACGATGGCAGTAGCTCAGGAAGAGCACCTGCAGGACATGGATCAAATGTGAACACCACAAGAGTTCCAAGTGTTACAAGCACTGCACAAATTCCCCACAGTGACCAAACCATAGCTTTTCGAAGAGTTTCGTTGCTGGTGTAGTCGTTTACCAGGGTGCGCATTCCGTTGGTGCCGTGAATCATCGCAAGCCACAGCATTGCTAGATCCCAGACCTGCCAGAACGGGTCAGACCACTTGCCGCCAACAAAAGCAAAATCAATTGCCTTGATGCCTTCACCCAGGTAAAGGTTCACAAATAGGTGACCAAAAATAAGAATTACAAGAAGCACACCCGATAGGCGCATGTACATCCAGCCGTACTTTTCCAAGTTGGCCTGGTTGCGGCTGCGAGGCGAGCGAGGCTGTTCGATAACTACTGACATTTGCCTTCTCCTTAACCAAACACATGCATCAGGTGGCGAGGAGCAAAGGCGGCAAAGATACCGAATGCTATGGCCACGACGATCCAGAACATCACGTTCTGGTACTTGACACCCTTGCGCCAGAAATCAATCGCGATGATTCTGAGGCCATTTAGGGCGTGATAAAGAATTGCGGCAACAAGGCCAAGCTCGGCAACGCCGATTAGGGGAGTTTTATAGGTGTTGATTACCGCGTTATAGGCCTCTGGGCTAAGTCGCACCAGGGCTGTGTCTAGAACGTGAACCAAAAGAAAGAAGAAAATGGCTACACCGGTAATACGGTGGAGAACCCACGACCACATTCCTACTTTTCCGCGATACAAAGTACCTGCTGGCAAGCTAGCCACAAGCAATCCTCCTTGATTAGTAAAAAACCTCTACTAGTCTAAGCCCGCAAAAAGCCCACCCTCGCCCATATAGAGGCATTGGGCTAAGGTTTTTAGTAGTTATGACTACTCAGCGAGATCCACTGGATCGTTTCTTCAGCATTATTCCCGCCGGCGGCATTGGCAGCCGTCTTTGGCCACTTTCGCGTGCCTCGGCACCCAAGTTCTTGCACGACCTCACCGGCTCCGGGCAAACCCTGCTGCAAGACACCTGGGGTCGCCTAACTCCAATCAATGGCAAAGAGCGCATCTTGGTGGTGACCGGAAAGGTCCATAAGTCGGCCGTGCTCGAGCAGATTGAGGACCTCTCCACAGACAACCTGGTGCTGGAGCTTTCTCCTAAGGATTCAACCGCGGCAATTGCGCTCGCCGCAGCCATTTTGATGCAGCGTGAGCCTGATGTGATTATCGGTTCGTTTGCCGCCGATCACGTAATCACCGAGGATGACCAGTTCCACAAGACCGTGCGCGAGGCAGTGCTGGTTGCCGCAACCGGCAAGATTGTCACCATTGGAATCGAGCCAACCGAACCATCGGTTGGGTTTGGCTACATCAAATCGGGCGAGGTTTTGAATATAGAAGGTGCGCCTGAGGCTCGAGACGTAATCAAATTCGTCGAGAAGCCGAATATCGCCAAGGCTCGCAAATACGTTGACTCTGGTCAGTACCTCTGGAACGCCGGTATGTTCATTGCCCCGGCTCGTTTACTTCTTGAACAGTTGGCAAAATCTGAACCAACTTTGCACGCATCAATCATGGAATTGGCCTCCGAATGGGACACCGATAACCGCAAGGCGGCGATTGAAAGAATTTGGCCGGGCCTAAAAAAGGTTGCCATTGATTACTCGGTTGCCGAGCCTGCTGCGGCTGCCGGTCTGGTTGCGGTTATTCCGGCTAGCTTCTCTTGGCACGATGTTGGTGACTTTGCGGCCATCGCCGAACTGCAGTCGCAGGGGCGTAGAGGCAATCTCGCAGTTTTGGGCAACGCTAAAGTTCTAGCTGATAGTTCAAGTGGCATTTTGGTTTCTGATACCGATCGCCTAATCGCTCTTATCGGTGTTGAAGACATCATTGTTGTTGATACTCCTGACGCTTTATTGGTCACCACTAAAGAACACGCTCAACGCGTGAAGAGTTTGGTAGACGCGCTCAAGGCCACTGGTCATTCCGACGTTCTTTAAATCGGTAGGCTGGAAGGGCAACGACGCGTGAGAGCCACTCGTCGTTATTCCAGGAGGAATCCAATTGAACAAAAACATTCTTAAGGGATTGGCACTTGCATCTGTTGCAGGTCTAACTCTTGCAGGTTGTGCATCAGCTCCAGCTGAGCCAACCGTAACTCCAGTTGATTACAAGGCTTGTATGGTCTCTGACGAGGGCGGTTTTGACGACGGCTCATTCAACGAAGAGGCATACAACGGTCTTAAGGAAGCAATTGCTGTTCTAGGCGTTCAGTCAGCTGAAGCTCAGTCAGAATCTGCTGACCAGTACCAGCCAAACGTTGACTCAATGGTTGCCGAAGGTTGCAACATTGTTGTTCCTGTTGGTTTTGCTCTAGGTGCTGCAACTGACGTTGCATCAGCAGCTAACCCATCAGTTAACTTCGCACCAGTTGACACTGCACTAAGCAACCCAGACTTCAGCCCAAAGTACGTATCAAACGTAAAGCCACTTTTGTTTGACACTGCAGAAGCTGCATTCCTTGCAGGATATGTTGCAGCTGGTACTTCAAAGACCGGCAAGGTTGCAACATTTGGTGGAGCACCATACCCATCAGTAACCATCTTCATGGATGGCTTCAAGCAGGGTGTTGCTTACTACAACGAAGTAAAGGGCACCAAGGTTGAGGTTCTAGGCACCAAGGGTGACGACCAGTCAAAGTGGACCATGACCGGTGACTTCTCAGACGTTGCAAAGGGCAAGACCGTTTCAGCTAACTTCATCAAGCAGGGCGCTGACGTGATCATGCCTGTTGCTGGTCCGGTTGGTGCGGGTTCAGGCCAGGCAGCTCTTGAGGCTGAAGGCGTTTACGTAATTGGTGTAGACACCGACTGGTACAAGGCTCCAAAGTTCGACGAGTTCAAGTCACTTATCTTGACCTCAGTTCAGAAGAACATGAGCGTTGCTGTATTCGAAACCATCAAGGCTGGCCTTGAGGGTACCTTCACCGGTGGCGAAGACATCTACGTTGGAACCCTTTCTAACAAGGGTGTTGGCATCTCACCTGAGCACGACGCTAAGTGGGGCGCAGGCATTGCCGATGAGGTTGCAGCACTAGAGGCTGACATCATCTCAGGCAAGATCGACGTAAAGTCTGGCTACTAAAAAATAGTTCAAGACAAATTGGGGGCCGAGAAATCGGCCCCCAATTTTTCGTTTGAATACTGTCTTGGCTGTTAATTTTGCCAAGTTAGACTGAAGGCCACGCGTAAAAACAACGCAGATACGAAACGGGAAATAGCGATGAAGCTGGAACTCCGAGGCATAACCAAGCGCTTTGGCGCCATGACTGCCAACGACAACGTCAACCTGGTTGCAGAGCCGGGTCAGATCCACTGCCTGCTCGGTGAAAACGGTGCCGGCAAATCAACCCTCATGAATGTTCTATACGGCTTGTACCAAGCCGACGGCGGAGACATTCTTTTAGACGACAAAGTGGTTAAGTTTGCAGGCCCAGGTGACGCCATGGCTGCGGGCATTGGCATGGTGCACCAGCACTTCATGCTCATTCCGGTTTTCACCGTTGCCGAAAATGTGATTCTTGGCCATGAGCCAACCAAGTTTGGTGGCCTACTAGATCTTGATGCTGCTCGCAAGCAGGTGCGTGAAATTTCTGATCGTTTTGGTTTTGAAGTAGACCCTGATGCAATCGTTGGCGATCTTCCGGTTGGAGTTCAACAGCGGGTTGAAATTATCAAGGCGCTAATGGGCGATGCCCAGGTATTGGTTTTCGACGAACCAACCGCGGTTCTTACCCCGCAAGAAACTGATGAGCTAATGGCAATCATGAAGCAGTTGCGCAGCGAGGGTAAGGCAATTGTTTTCATTACTCACAAATTGCGTGAGGTAAAAGAAGTAGCCGACAAGATCACCGTGATTCGCCTCGGCAAAATTGTTGGCGAAGCAAGCCCTAAGTCTTCGGCCAATGAACTTGCTTCAATGATGGTTGGCCGTGCGGTTGATCTGGATGTTGAAAAATCTGTGGCCAAGCCTGGCAAGGCAACATTCAAAATCTCAAACCTATCGGCGTGGAACCACGCTGGCACAAAGGTTTTAGACGATATCAACCTAGAGATTCACGAGGGTGAGATTCTGGTGATTGCCGGAGTGCAGGGCAACGGTCAGACAGAGTTGACCGAAGCAATTATTGGCATGCACGGCAAGACCTCCGGCTCTATTGAACTAGACGGTAAAGAACTTATCGGCAAGAACGTAAAGCAAGTTCTAGATCTTGGTGTTGGCTTTGTGCCAGAAGACAGAACCGAAGACGGCTTGGTGGCTGAGTTCACCATCGCAGAAAACCTAATGCTTGATAGAAGTGACCGCAAGCCGTTCGCCAAGGGCATCAGCTTGCAGCTTGGCTACCTCAAGAAGTTTGCGCTTGAAAAACTAAAGCAGTTTGATATTCGCGCGCAAGGCATTGATTCAACTGCCTCGCAGCTTTCCGGTGGAAACCAGCAAAAGGTGGTGCTTGCTCGTGAGCTTTCGCGTGAGCTTCGTTTGCTGGTGGCCTCACAGCCAACTCGAGGACTTGACGTGGGCTCAATTGAATTTGTGCACGAACAGATTGTTGCCACCAGAGACTCCGGAATTCCGGTTCTCATTGTGGCCACAGAGCTAGACGAGGCAACCCAATTGGGTGACCGAATTGCCGTTATGTATAAGGGCAAAGTAATTGGTGTGGTTCCGTCAAGCACCTCAAGATCAGTACTAGGGCAAATGATGGCGGGTATCAGCGCATGAACAAGGTTTTGAAAAACAACGTAGTCAAGCAAATCTTGAACCCAAGTTCCTTGGTTACCCTGCTTGCGATTCTGGCGGCATTTCTTATTGGTGGCTTGCTGATTGCATTTGCAAATGAGAATGTTCAAACCACCGCGGGTTATCTTTTTGCTAGACCCGGAGATTTTTTCCTAGCGGTTTGGAACTCGGTCTTTGGTGCCTACGACGCGCTGTTCCGCGGTTCGATTTTTAACTACAAGGCAATTGACTCAGTTGGCATGATCAAACCACTAACTGAAACTTTGGCCTACGCAACCCCAATCACCCTGGCCGGTCTAGGTATGGCAGTTGCATTCCGTTCGGGTCTATTCAACATTGGTGGCACCGGTCAGATTATTTTTGGCGCGATGGGCGCTGCTTGGGTTGGCTTTAGCTTTGACCTGCCGGCAATCATTCACCTACCTTTTGCAGTATTTGCCGGAGTGCTTGCGGCTGCGCTGTTTGGTGGTTTCGTTGGTTTTCTAAAAGCTGCCACGGGCGCCAACGAAGTTATCGTGACCATCATGTTGAACTACATCGCCGGTTTGCTTCTGTTCTACGTGCTAACCACACCGCTGTTTCAGGCACCGGGTGCCACAAACCCAATCTCTCCAGAGATTGTGGCCTCGGCAAAATACTGGCGATTCATGGGAGACAGCTTCCGTATCAATGCCTCATTCTTTGTGATGCTTGCCATGGTTGCCGCGGTTTGGTGGTTGCTAAATAGGTCATCTGTTGGTTTCCAGTTCCGAGCTCTGGGACATAACCCAAGCGCCTCGAAGGTTGCCGGCATAAACATTGGCCTCAATTACGTTTTGGTGATGGCGGTTTCTGGTGCACTAGCCGGATTGGCCGGAACCTCGCAGGTCTTGGGTGCCGAGAAATTCTTGACGCCAAGCGTTGCCGCGAGCTTTGGTTTTGATGCCATTACCGTCGCACTTCTTGGCCGGTCAAAGCCGCTTGGTGTATTAGCAGCCGGAATCTTGTTTGGTGCCTTGCGCGCCGGAGCGGTGATCATGCAGGCTAACCAAAAGGTGCCAATTGACATCGTGCTAATTGTTCAATCTCTAGTGGTGCTGTTTATTGCGGCCCCACCACTGGTGCGATTCATGTTTGGTATGTCACGCGCAGC
This sequence comes from Rhodoluna sp., assembly GCA_024645105.1. Classification (GTDB taxonomy): domain Bacteria; phylum Actinomycetota; class Actinomycetes; order Actinomycetales; family Microbacteriaceae; genus Rhodoluna. Next base: position 1,495 of record JAHEGM010000018.1, on the reverse strand, counting down.
CAAGAAGGCGGTGACAGCATAATGAAGCGATCATTCAAAACTTCAATTGCCCTAAGCGTATTTACCCTGATAAGTCTTTGGCTTTCAGTAACTGCACCTGCAGGCACAACTCTGTTTAGCTTCAATGCGGGCAAAGAGTTATTTGCAATTCCTGATTTTGAGATTCCGGTAGCCGGCGCATCTTGGATCGTGTTCCTTGTGCTCTTGGTTGTTACTGGCTTTAGCTGGTGGCTATCAATCCAAAGAAAAAAGACCCCACTTTGGCTCACCGGAATTTTTGCCTTTGCCCTAGTGCAGCAGGTCTTGGTTGTTCTTTTCGTAGGTCAGATGTTTCCGGTCACCACAACGTTGCAGGGCTCACTGGCCTTGGCCGTGCCACTTATTTTTGGAGCTCTAGCCGGAGTGCTCTCTGAGCGCGTTGGTGTGGTGAACATTGCTATTGAAGGTCAGCTTCTTGCCGGTGCCTTTGCCTCGGCGCTGATTACCTCTATTACTCACAGCCTTACCCTTGGTTTGATCGCTGCCGCAATTAGCGGGGCGCTGGTCGCCGGCATCTTGGCAATTTTCAGCATCAAGTACGTTGTAGATCAAATCATTGTTGGTGTGGTGGTGAATGTTCTTGTAATTGGTTTGACCAGTTTCTTCTACTCAACTGTCATGGCCAGAGACTTGATTGCGCTAAACCAGCCAGAGCGATTTGATCAGATAAATATTCCTCTGCTGTCGCAGATTCCAATCATTGGACCGTTGCTGTTCTCGCAAACTCTGATTGTTTATTTGATGTACGCGGCGGTAGCTGTTGTTTACATCGCACTTTTCAAAACCCGATGGGGCCTTCGCCTTCGTGCCGTTGGTGAATACCCTAAGGCTGCCGACACAGTTGGTATCAAGGTTTACCGCACAAGGTACATCAGCGTGATGTTGGGTGGTGCGCTAGCCGGTTTGGGTGGCGCGTTCTTTACCCTGGGTGCCGTTGGCTCGTTTAGCAAAGAGATGACCTCTGGCGCCGGCTACATCGCCCTGGCCGCACTGATCTTTGGCCGTTGGAATCCACTGCTTGCCACCTTGGCAGCTTTGATGTTTGGTTTCGCTCAAAACTTGCAGTCTGTGTTGAGCATCATTGGCTCAGATGTGCCAAGTCAGTTCTTGTTGATGCTTCCATACGCGCTAACAATCGTTGCCGTTGCAGGTCTGGTTGGCAAAGTAACTGGCCCCGCGGCAACGGGCAAACCGTATATCAAGAGTTAGGTTCGGCCACAATGGAAAACTCAAGTTCAAAGGTAGATTGGGCCGCTCTTCGCGAAGCCGCAAACGCAGCCATGAAAAAGGCATACGTGCCCTATTCAAAGTTTCCGGTTGGGGCGGCGGCTCTTACCAGTGACGGCCGAATTGTTTCTGGCTGCAATGTTGAGAACGCCTCATACGGTTTAACACTGTGCGCCGAGTGTTCGTTGGTGAGTGAGCTAGCAATGTCTAGCGGCAACTCTGGCCCGGC
>JAHEGM010000093.1 GCA_024645105.1 Rhodoluna sp. | reverse complement strand
CAACAGTTGACGAGCAGGCTGCAGAGTACGCGAGCATTCTTGCTGCTGCGCCTGAAGGCCCAATCGTGGTTCGCACAATTGACGCAGGCAGTGACAAGCCAGTTCCGTTCTTGCACATGCCCCACGAAGAAAACCCGGCGCTTGGTGTTCGCGGTTTCCGTTTGATTCAAGATCACCGCGACTTTATTGAAGACCAGTTGAAGTCTCTCGAGATTGCTCGATTAAAAACCGGTCGCGAAGTTTGGGTAATGGCACCAATGATTGCAACCGTGCAAGAGGCCAAGCAGTTTGCCGACCTTGCTCGGTCACTTGGTGGCTACAAGGTGGGCATCATGGTTGAGACACCTTCTATGGCAGCGTTGATTGACCAGCTGGCTGGCATCGTTGACTTTGTATCGGTTGGTACAAACGATCTTTCTCAGTACCTATTTGCCGCAGACCGCATGAACGCAAACCTAGGCGCGCTAAGCAACCACTGGCAGCCGGGTCTGATTCGCACGTTGGCACGCATCGCCGACGGCGCAACCCGTGGCGGCTTCAGCGTTGGCGTATGTGGCGAGAGCGCCTCTGACCCAGCATTTGCCGTGGTGCTTGCAGGTCTTGGCATCAACTCGGTTTCTGTTTCTGTTTCGCAGGTGGGTGCGGTTCGCGCATCGCTATCGGCACTTGATCTTGCCAAGGCAAAAGAAGTTGCAAACGCGGTGTTGGTGGCAACATCTCCAGAAGAGGCAAAGGCTGCTGCACTAGATGCACTCGCGCAGCTCTAAAGTTTCAATAATTGGCGCCGGCGCTGTTGGCGCCTCAATGGCGTATGCCATGTTGATTCGTCAATCTGCTCGCGAGGTTCTACTGTACGACGTAAACGAGGCCAAGGCAACCGCCGAGGTACTTGATCTTGCGCACGGCACACAGTTCACCGGGTCTTCTTCAATTAGCGGTGGCGCAGATATTGGGCTAACTAAAAATTCTGATGTTGTTGTAATCACCGCGGGTGCAAAACAAAACCCTGGTCAGACCAGGTTAGAGCTTGCTGGCGTCAACTTTTCTATTCTCAAGTCGCTGCTGCCTGATTTACTGAAGCACTCACCAGATGCAATTTTTATTTTGGTAACTAATCCTTGCGACGTGCTGGCCACGGCTGCAATGCGCCTAACCGGACTGCCGGCAAACCGCATCTTCAGTTCAGGTACCGTACTTGATTCTTCTCGCCTACGCTGGTTGCTGGGTGAGCGCCTTGGAATTTCTACTTCAAACATCCACGCCAACATCATCGGTGAGCACGGCGACTCAGAGTTTGCGCTTTGGTCGCAGGCAACAGTTGGCAGTGTTCCACTACTTGACTGGAAGTTGAGTGATGGTTCATCAATCTCTCGCGAAGAGCTAGACGAGATTGCCTATTCGGTAAAGACCGCGGCCTACAAGGTTATTGAAGGCAAGGGCGCAACCAATTTTGCAATTGGTTTATCCGGTGCGCGAATTGTTGAAGCCGTACTAAACGACGAGCACGCAATCTTGCCAATCAGCTCAGTGCTAACTGATTATCACGGAGTTTCTGGAATCGCCATGTCTGTGCCCACCCTAGTGACCAGAAACGGCGCGGTGCGCACCATTGACATCACCATGCAACCGCACGAGCAAGAGTTGTTTGAAAAATCAGCGGCTGCCATTCAGGCCTCGCTGCAATCGCTAAGCGATTAGTTTTTTTACCACCCTATTGAATAGCGCGGTACGGTCCTCACCATTTGCTCCGGCTAGGTAGTACTCGCGCATCTTCTTGCGCGCCTCGTAGGCCTCTTGAGTATCCGAGGCAATCAACCTGGTGATTGCCTCAGCAAAGTCTTTTGGTTCACGGCCATCCACAACAACTCCGGCGCGGCCCATTGGGTAGCGCTCGGCAAAAGCTTCGGCGCTTTGATCCATGCTCACCAATAGGTATGGCTTTAGCGAGAACAGCCAGTCACTCATGATTCCAGACAAGTCAGACACAATCATGTTGCTGAGGTTCGCCGCTTCGTTCACGGAGATGTTGGTTTCGGCCGCTGCACCATAGATGTGACCGGCACCGTTTGCCGCGTTATCTGCAGCCAGCAGGTTTTGCACCTTCTTAATGGTGGCTGCGCCTGCCGGGGTGTTCTTGCAGAACGGATGCGGCCTGAAGATCACGCGCGCGCCTTGGCTAATCAGGTGCTTCACGATCTCTGGGTTGGTTGAAAGGCTAGATAGCTGCTCGCCAAGGGCAGAGCCTCCCCAAGTTGGAGCAACCAGTACGGTTGGGCGCTCCGGCAGAACTGGCCCGTCAATTACATCCATGGCCTGCAACTGCGGGCGGCCAACAATTTCAAACTTGGCCGGGTGCACCATTACGCCATTGCGCTCGTAGCGGTCAATACCCGCTTGGCCGGCCACAAAGATTTTGGTGAACATTCCAGAAACCGGATTAAAGCTTGCGGTCTTCTCGCTGTCACCGTGCATGAGTTGCGCGTGCACAAGATGCGGAAAGCGCACTACCTCTGTGTTTTCGCGTGCATTGTTTACATACATCACAAGTTTTAGGCTCGGCAGATTACAAACCTTCACCAGATTGTCTTTTTCTTTTGCGATTACAACTTTTGCTTGGCTCGTCATATTCTGCAAAAAGTTGGCAATGCGTGGGCGCTTGGTGATGATGATCCACTCTTCGCCTACTTGCTCAAAGGGTTTGATCCACATGGCTATTTGATAAAGAGTGCTGTCGTCGCCGTCAAAGAAAACTGCAAACTTTGGGTTCAAGCCCGCAAGTGACTTGGTGTCTTTGGTGGCTAGGGTTCCGCCGAGTGATGTGCCTACCTCTAATAAACGGGCTGCTACGAAGCGGAAAACCTTGGCAATAAATACCAGTGCCATTCCCAAAATCTTCATTGATTCTCCTGCAGTAACTTATAAAGTCTTAGCCACGTGTTTCTTGGTAGCTAGATAAGAGCCTATTAGCAC
>JAHEGM010000012.1 GCA_024645105.1 Rhodoluna sp. | reverse complement strand
CTTTCCGGTGCCACCTATTCAAGTGAGGCCTACGCTCAGGCTTTATCAAACGCGCTTTCCAAGTTGGGCTAATGAACGAGTCAGTGGTTTTTGAATTTGACCATGTAGAAATTTGCATGGGAACAACATTTCGTTTTGCTGGTCGAAGCTCACTAAGCCCGCTAGAAACTCAAACCCTAATTACTCAGGCCTGTGAAATTTTGCACGAGGCAGACCGAATCTTTAGTTTGTATAAACCAGAGTCACCACTTTCGCGATTGGCAAGAGGTGAGGCATCAGTTCGTGAATTGCCGCCAGTGGTTGATGAAATCTGGAACGAGTGTGACGCTTGGCAGAAGGCAACTGATGGTTGGTTTAACGCCATGACTCCTCAAAACACTTTTGATCCGTCTGGCGTTGTAAAAACTTGGGCGGCAAAACGCGCGGCTGAATATTTGGTTCAAGCTGGAATTGTAGATTTCACCGTGAACGCTGGCGGCGATGTTTGGCTGTCACAAGATCTAACTAGCGAAACCGATTGGCGAATTGCAATTTCTAAACCAATTTCAATTGCGTCTCCTGATGCCGGCGTGCTTACGGTGATTGATTTGAAAAACACCGATTACCGCGCGATGGCAACTAGCGGTTCGGCCGAACGCGGAAACCATATTTGGGATCCAAAATCACCCGGCAAAACGGCGCCGACAGAGTTGGTTCAGGTAAGCGTTGTGGCAAATGATTTGGTGACGGCAGATGTTTGGGCAACTGCAGCTTTTGCCGAAGGAATAAGAGCGGTTGAGCACCTAAACAAAATTCAAGGAATTGAGGCATTGTTTGTTTCGGCTAGCGGTGAGCTTGCGGCCACCGATGGCTTTGCGGCGCTGTTCGCGAAATAGTCACCTATTACTCATGCCAGAGGCTTGGGGCTTCTTCTTTACCTTTTGGCAATGAAGTTTGCTCAGCCCACTGCTTAATCCACTCTGGCAATACCGGTTCGGCACCTTGCCAGCCACCAAGTTGAGCAACTACCTCAGCCGGGGTCACAATTCCGTGCGAACGCTTTAAGAAACGAATTCGCACAACCGCCTTGGTGTAGATCTCGCCGCGCACCACGAAGCGCTGTTCAAAGTAGACAGCCTGTTCATCGGTGCCAATTACTTTGCTCTCAAGCACAAACTTCTGCCAAGGCATCAGTGACTTTCTGAAAGTAATGGTTTCTGCTACCACCACTGGGTACCAGCCCAGTTTGTTCCACTGCTGCCAGATGCCCGCACGCATAGCGAGGTCGTATCGGCCCAAGTCCAACAAGGACAAGAAGACACCGTTATTCATGTGCCTAAAGATGTCTAGGTCACTGGGCCAAACCCTGAACGTGCGCTTGCCAACCTCTAGCCAAGACACCTTTGGGCGAAATCGCATAGTAAGTAGGTCAAAGAGCAACCTGAACCATAGGTTCATTACCAGATCGCCACTCGCTCGGCCGGGTCAAGCCAGAGCTTGTCGGCAGGCTGAACATCAAAGGCCTCATAGAAAGCACCGATGTTTCGAACGATCTGATTGCAACGGAACTCCGGCGGTGAGTGCGGGTCTGTGGCCAGGCGCTGCAAGACCATCTCGTCTCGGCCAATCGCGCGCCATGACTGGCTCCAAGCGATGAAGAATCGTTGGGCTGCTGTGCGGCCATCAATTACCGGAGCTTCTGCGCCGTGAAGGGAAAGCAGGTACGCCTTGTAGGCAATTTCCAAACCACTTAGGTCACCGATGTTCTCACCGATAGTGAGCTCGCCGTTTACCTTGTGCTCGTCGTCCAGTTGCTCAGGTGAAAGTTGGTTGTATTGCTCAATCAGTTTTCCGGTGAGCTTTTCAAACGCAGCGCGGTCGGCATCGGTCCACCAAGACTGCAGTGCGCCGTCGCCGTCATACTTTGAACCCTGGTCGTCGAAGCCGTGACCAATCTCGTGTCCGATTACAGCACCGATGGCACCAAAGTTAATTGCGTCGTCAGTTTCTAGTGAGAAGAACGGAGGCTGCAAAATTGCGGCAGGGAAAACAATTTCGTTAAAGCCCGGGTTGTAATACGCGTTCACTGTTTGCGGAGTCATGAACCACTCGTCACGATTAAGCGGAGCACCAATTTTCGCAGCTTCGCGTTCGTGCTCCAATGCATTTGCTCGGCGAACGTTGCCAACCAAGTCATCACGCTTAATAACTAGTGACGAATAGTCTTTCCACTTATCTGGGAAACCAATCTTTGGTGTGAACTTGTCTAGCTTTATGAGAGCCTTCTTTTTGGTCTTGTCAGTCATCCAGTCAAGATTCTTAATGCTGTCGCGATAAGCCTCTATCAAATACTTAACCAATTCATCCATGCGCTCTTTGGCAGCAGGTGGGAAATGTTTTTCAACATAGATCTGACCAATGACTTCACCAAGTGAGCCCTCAACCAAAGAAACTGCGCGCTTCCAACGTGCACGGTTAACCGGAGCACCGGTTAGTTTGGTTCCGTAAAAAGCAAAACGCTCATTAACAAATTCATCGCTCAATAGTGAAGCGGCTGAGCCGATAACTTTCCAAGCCATCCAAAGCTTGATTACTTCTAGGTTCTCTTGCTTATAAACATTTGCAAGACCTGCAAAGAAACTTGGCATCATTACAACTGTCTCGGCAAGAACTTTTTCTTCAAGTTCTGCACCGGCAAGCCACAGTGACCAATCAAATGTCTCGGTCGCCTTTTGCAAGTCGGCGAAGCCGGTTAGGTTGTAAGTCTTTTCTGCATCGCGTGAATCCACATTGTTCCAGTGCACTGCGGCGAGCGCGGTTTCGAATTCCATGATGCGGTGTGCTGCTGCGTCGGCATCGGTGTTTGACCAACCGGCAAGGTGAAGCATCTGTGAAATGTGTGGCACATAAGCATCGCGAATTTCTGCGTGCTTGTCTTCGCGGTAATAAGCCTCGTCTGGCAAACCAATTCCGCCTTGGTAAAGATTCACGATGTAGCGAGACGGGTTACCCGGGTCGTTATCTACGTAAGAACCAAACAGGCCACCAATGCCCTGCTTTGAGAACTCACCCATGAGCTTGGTTGCCTCATCCAATGTGGTCAGGTGTTCAATCAGGTTGAGCTCGGCAGCGATTGGTGCGGCACCTAGTTCGTTGGCACGATCTTCATCCATAAAGGAGGCATACAGATCACCAATCTGCTGGGCTGGGCCAGGTGTTGGATTAGCTGATGCCTGCAGCAGAATCTCTTTTACCGCAGCCTCTGCGTCATCGGCCAGCATGTGGAAAGAGCCGTACATGCTCTTGTCTTCTGGAATCTCCGTTTCGGCGAACCACTTGCCATTTACATGGCGAAATAGGTCATCCTGGACGCGGATGTTGTGGTCAATTGAGGATTCTTCGATACCTGGCTTCATGCTCATCCCTTTATCCTATGAGGCGCCCGAAGGTAGAATTGGGCATATGGAGCTCCAGAAAATCATCTTGTACTACGGCTTTGCGCCGGTTGCCGACCCTATCGCTTTGAAGCTTTGGCAGAAGACTCTATGTGAGTCACTAAACCTAAAGGGTCGCATCATTGTTTCTAAGCACGGCATCAACGGAACCTTGGGTGGCAACATGTCAGACCTAAAGAAGTACGTTCGCGCAACCAAAGAGTTTCCTGGCTTCGGCAAGATTGACTTCAAGTGGTCTGACGGCACCGGCAATGACTTTCCTCGCCTTTCGGTGAAGAACCGCAAAGAGTTGGTTGCGTTTACCACCCCCGATGAAATCATCGTAGAAAAATCAGGGATCACAAACGGCGGCAAGCACCTAAAGCCTGCAGCGGTCAACAAGCTCGTTGAAGAGCGCGGCGATGAAGTTGTTTTCTTTGATGGCCGCAACGCTTTTGAGGCACGCATCGGAAAATTCAAGAATGCTGTAGTTCCTGACATTCAGACCTCGCACGATTTCGTTGCAGAGATTGAGAGTGGCAAGTATGACCACCTCAAAGACAAGCCAATCGTCACCTACTGCACCGGAGGAATTCGCTGTGAAATTCTTTCTGCGGTAATGATCAATCGTGGCTTCAAAGAGGTTTACCAAATCGATGGCGGCATTGTGCGCTACGGCGAGAAGTTCAAAGACTCAGGTCTATGGGAAGGTTCGCTCTACATCTTCGATGACCGCATGGTGCAAGATTTTTCTGAGGAGACCAAAGTCATTGGTGAATGTGAAGGCTGTGGCGGGGCAACCAATGCCTTCCGAAATTGCTCACACGCTGGATGCAAAGATTTGATTTTGCTTTGCGATGCTTGCTACGCAGACCCTAAGCACTTAGAGCACAAGCCAACTCACACCCGTGGGAAACGTCACGCAGAACAAATCGGCTAGCTAAAACTTAAAGCAATAACCCCCACCGACACATAGTGGGGGTTTTGCTTTTTCTTCTATTGGAGGGGGAGTTGAAACAAGTTCTTAGCCGCGACCCATTTTCATGCGGTCACCTTTGTGCTTTCCGTGACCCATACCGCGATCACCCTTTACGCCTTTACCTTCACCAAAAGCTGGAGCAGTTGGTGCAACGTAAGTTGCTGAGATTGCAGAGTCTGCTGTTGCTGTTGCAACACCTGTTGAATCAGTAGTCACAGTAACCAAGGTGCCAACGCCTGCTGCGTTGTAGACAGCCAACTTAACTGTGCCCGCGGTTGCCGGTGCATCTAACTTCAGTGAGTATGAAACAACGTTTGATGAATTAACGTTTGCCTCAACCTTTGCTGGCTTGCCACCGCTTGTTGGCTGGGTAGCTGGAATTGCGGTTGCATCTGCTGCCAGCTTGTATGCAACAAACTTTGCACCTCGAACAATTTGACCAACGTTAGTAACTGTTGAAGGAACACCGTTGATAGTAACCGCAACTGATGCGTGCAGGTGAGCTGCCTTTACCTCGGTGCTGGTGCTGGTTGATGTTGCGGTTGCAGCAAAAGATGGGGTGGCAATTGCCATTGCAAAAATAGTTGCAGCCGATGCCGCGATTACTGTTGAACGCTTCATGTTCATTTTGAACCTTTCATAAGATCCGATCAGGAGAAATCGAATTACTTATAAGTTATGAAAGTTCGCCCGCCCAGGTCGGAAAACTCAGCCACCTCAGACGGACCTGGCAGGTGGCTATCAGGAAAGCGCCATTCCTTTCAGGCAGCGCTCAGGAACCTTATAAATAGGTAGTGAGCGATAAACTTTGTGAATGGGCTTCTTGGATAACTTCGAAAAAGGATTGGAAAGAGTCGTAAACGGCGCTTTCACCAAGACCTTCAAATCCGAGCTTCAGCCGGTAGAAATCTCTGGCCATATTCGCGCCGAAATGGACTCAAAGGCCTCGATTCTTAGCCGAGACCGCATTTTGGCTCCAAATACCTTCACGGTTAGCCTTTCAGTGCCTGATTTCAAGAGAATGCAGGTTCTGGGCGACTCCCTGATCAACGAATTGACCGAATTAGCCACAAAACACGCTAAAAAGCAGGGTTTCCAGTTCGGAGCGGCCCTGGCAATCAAGCTAATTGAGGACCCAACCCTCAATTTGGGCCAGGTTTCGGTGCGTTCAAACACCCAAAACCACGAGATTGAGTGGCTGCCAAGCCTAGATGTGGCCGATAAGCGCTTCATTCTGAAGATTGGCCAGACCACAATCGGCCGCGACGTCTCGGCCGATATCCAGATTCAAGACAATGGCCTAAGCCGCCAGCACTTTGCCATCATTTGGGACGGCAAAAATGCCGCCGCGAAAGACCTGGGTTCTACCAACGGAACTAGGGTCAATGGCCGCACAATTACTGAAGTAGCTATTGGCGCCGACACCCAGATTCAGGCCGGCAGCAACACCTATACCTTCAGGGTTATTGCCCGAACCGTAAACACCGATATGGCAGTGAGTGAATGAGCGAATTAGCCCTATTTATTGTTCGCACCGGCTTCCTGGCGGTGCTTTGGATTTTTATCTTCAGCATCATCTCTGTTATTCGCGCAGATCTCTTTGGTCAAAAAGTAGTTAGCAAGGTTGCTTCGGCGAACGCGCCTCAGGTTGTGTCAGCACCGGTTGCCCCAAATTTGCCAGGTTCACTTGTAATGGAACCAAACGGCAGTAACGCAACCAAGCTCACAATTATTGAAGGTGACAGAACCGGTCACAACATTGCACTTGATCGCCGCGAACTAACCATTGGTCGCGCCGATGATTCTGATCTTGTGGTTGACGATGAGTTTGCTTCAACTCATCACGCCAAGTTGGTTCTAATTAATAACGACTGGTTGATTCAAGATCTAAATTCAACCAACGGAACTTTTCTTGATGGCTCACGCGTTGGTACTCCGGCTGTTGTGAAACTCAATACTCCGGTTCGCGTAGGCAAAACCGTTTTTGAGTTGCGAGCCTAAGGCCAACCACTTTGCCAATCAAGACAGTTAGCTTCGCGGCATCCGACATTGGTCGGATTCGTTCGAGCAACCAAGATTCTGGTTACGCGGGCTACAACCTTTTCTTTGTCGCCGACGGCATGGGTGGCCACGCAGGTGGAGATATAGCGTCGGCACTTTGCACTCAGCGCATTGCCACCATAGACAACGTTTACGATTCACCAGAGGATGCCAGCAAAGCGCTGATTGACATTATTTGGGAAGCAAACGGTGTGCTTGGTTCAACCGCGCAGGCACACCCAGAACTTGCCGGAATGGGAACAACTTTTTCTGGAATTGTTTTTACCGGCAACAAAGTGACCGTGGGTCACATTGGTGACTCAAGAATTTATCTAGCGCGCGACGGCGAAGTATCTCAGGTAACTGCCGACCACACATTTGTGCAGCGCCTGGTTGACACCGGAAGAATCACAGCAGAAGAAGCACTGGTGCACCCAAGAAGATCAGTGCTTATGCGCGTTCTTGGTGACGTAGAAGAATTTCCTGACGTAGACACCTTCACCCTTGAGGCAAAGCCCGGCGATCGCTGGTTGCTCTGCTCTGACGGGCTATCTGGCGTTGTTCCTCCTGAAATTGCCGAACGCATCTTGCTAAGCAAAATGGATTCACGCGAAGCAAGCGAGTTGCTAGTTGGTGAAGCGCTTGAGTTTGGTGCGCCAGACAACGTGACCGTTGTGGTGGTAGATGTAATCGCCGCCGAACTACAAACAGACTTTGTTGCCAGCCCACGCTTTGTTGGCTCTGCCGCAAACGAAGTTGTGATTGAAGAGCGAAGGGGCAACCGCACTCTAAAGATTTTGAACCCGCTGAACCTTCTTGAACTACTTAAAAAAGTTAATAGCGCAGAAAGCTACGTTCCAGAATCAGATGAGTTCCTTGAGAAAATTATTCGCGAGGCAAAGCGCCGCATTTGGTGGCGCAAGGTTCGTCAGATTCTTACTGTTCTAGTTTTGATTGCAATGGTTGTGGTTGGTGTGAAGTTTGCTTACGACTACACCCAAACCCGATACTACGTTGGCGTGCAAAACGACCGGGTAACAATCTTCAAGGGCGTAAAGGAATCACTTGGTCCTTTGATGCTTTCTTCACCGTTTAGACAAAGTGACCTAAGCGTCTCTCAACTAAACAGCTACCAAATCAATTTGCTTGAGCGCACCATTACCGCAACAGATCTAGAAGATGCCGAGCGCATTTTGAAACTTCTTGAATCGAGCGTGGATAAATGACCAACCTATTAACTGGCGCGCTGCCAAAGATTGTTCGAGTTATTCCACGCAACAGAAACATTGAGGCGATGCTGCTGCTCTTTGCAGTTGGCCTGAATGCTTTTGAGTTGGCCCAGATTCAACTTTCTTTGCTTGAAAAGTTAACTCCAGAGTTTTTCTTCTACTGGTTACCGCCGGCGATCTTGGCTTTGGTAATTCACATGATTCTGCGCAGCCGCGCCAGCGAGGCAGACCCAATGATTCTGCCGATTGCGCTTGTGCTAAACGGTCTTGGGCTATCGATGATTTATCGGTTGGATCTTGGCAGCATTGCCAACGGCGGAACCGAGCTGTTTGGCACCAGGCAAATTATCTGGACCGTGATTGCAATGGCGGTTGCTGCCGCGGTAATCATCTACGTGCCAAGTCACCTATTTCTGCGCCGCTATGTATACGTATCTATGTTTATAGGTATTGCCCTGCTTTTGGCCCCTAGCCTTCCTTTTATTGGCCGAAGCATCAACGGCGCCCGCCTCTGGATTGGCATTGGCCCGCTTACCTTCCAGCCGGGTGAGCTTGCCAAGATAGCCCTAACCGTGTTCTTTGCCGGCTACCTGGTTACCCGCCGCGAATCGCTGGCGCTAACCGGCCGCAAGGTCTTGGGGCTTCGCATTCCTAGGGCTCGTGAACTAGGCCCAATTTTGGTGATCTGGGCGGCCAGCCTCTTGGTTTTGGTGCTGCAGCGCGACCTTGGTACCTCACTGCTTTACTTTGGCCTATTTATAGTTTTGGTTTTTGTGGCCACTGGCCGCTCTATCTACGTGATCGTGGGCATGACCATGTTCATCACCGGCGCCCTGGTGGCCAGCCGCGTGATGGATTACGTATCGGGTCGTTTTGAATCTTGGCTTAACCCATTTGACTCCAAAAACTATGACGCGGTTGGTGGCAGCTACCAGTTGGCTCAAGGAATCTTTGGCCTCGCGCACGGAAACCTGTTGGGCACCGGATTGGGTGGCGGCATTCCACACCTAGTGCCACTTGCCGAGAGCGACTTCATTATTGCCTCGCTTGGTGAAGAGCTTGGCTTGATTGGCATGTTTGCAATTCTTGCGCTGTACCTATTGTTTGTTTCACGCGGTTTGCGAATTGGCTTTAGTCACCCAGATGACTTCTCTAAGCTTTTGGCCGCAGGTTTGTCATTTGTAATTGCGCTGCAGTGTTTCATCGTTATTGGCGGAGTTACTCGAGTTGTGCCACTTACTGGTTTGACTACCCCGCTGCTTGCAGCCGGTGGTTCATCACTTTTGGCCAACTGGATCATCGTCGGAGTTCTACTGAGAATTTCTGACAGCGTGGGTGGTGGCAAAAATGAATCGTGAGTTGCGCAGAGTAAGTTATGTAATTTTTGTAATGTTCCTGAGTTTGTTTATTGCAACCACCGGAATTCAAATTATTAATGCTGACGCGTACTCGCAAGATCAGCACAACGTGCGCACCGCATACGACAGCTACAAAACTCAGCGCGGTGCAATTCTGGTAGACGGTCAGCCAATTGTTGAATCGGTAAAGAGTGATGACATCTATCGCTACCAGCGCGTATATAAAGACGAGATGTATTCATCGGTTACCGGATTCTTTAGTTTGTATCAGGGCTCAACCGGTCTTGAATCGGCAATGGGTTCTTACCTAACCGGAAAAAACTCTTCGCAGTTCTTTGAGCAAATTAGCGCGTTGCTTTCAGGTAACCCGGTTCAGGGCGCATCTGTTGAATTAACCATTGACCCGGTTGTGCAAAAAGCGGCATGGGATGCGCTTGGTAAAAAGAAGGGTGCAGTTGTAGCAATTGACCCTAAGACCGGAAATATTTTGGCAATGGTTTCTAAGCCAGGCTTCGATGCAAATCTTCTTGCGGTGCACTCGGGTGAAGAATCAAACGCAAACTACCAAGACCTTTTGAATGACAAAGACGGCCCACTACTTAATCGTGCGACTACTGAACTATATGCACCTGGTTCTGTTTTCAAAGTGATTATGGCGGCCACTGCTGTTGAGTCTGGACTATACACAAAAGACTCAACCTTCCCTAACCCAACCAAGTTCCAATTACCTGGCACAAATGTTTTTGTGCAGAACTCTGGCGAGGGTAAGTGCGGCGGCAAGGGCACAGTTTCAATTGCCGATGCGCTTCGTCTTTCTTGCAACGTACCAATGGCTCAGCTAGGTATTGCCCTTAGTCAAGAGCGCATTCGCGCCCAGGCCGAGCTGTTTGGTTTTGGCAAGAAGATCAAGTACCCAATGACCTCAACGGCCAGTGTTTACCCAGAAAACATGGACGAAGCCCAAACCGCCCTCTCGGCCTTTGGCCAGTACGACGTGCGCACCAACCCACTGCAGATGGCCATGGTTTCGGCTGCGGTAGCAAATCAGGGTGTGCTCATGAAACCAAACTTGATTGAAAATGTTTTGTCTTCGAACCTATCGGTATTAGCGCAACCGCAACCAGAAATTTTCTCGCAGCCAATGTCGCAGGCAACAGCGCAATCAGTTAAAGAAATGATGATTGGTGCTGTCTCGCGCGGTGTTTCTGGCAACGCAAGAATTCAAGACGTGTTGGTTGCCGGTAAAACCGGTACCGCGCAAAACGGTAAGGGCCAGCCGTACACACTTTGGTTCACAGGTTTCGCGCCGGCAGACAACCCGCAGGTTGCGGTTGCCGTTGTGATTGCAGATGGGGGCGGTCAGGGTCAGGGTGGAGTCGGAAACTCACTCGCGGCACCGGTGGCTAGAAAAGTGATGGAGGCGGTGTTGCGCAAGTGAAGCCAGAAGCAGGGCAGCTCTATGGCGGCCGATACAAATTAATCTCACGCATTGCAATTGGGGGCATGGGTGAGGTTTGGCACGCACAAGACGAAGTAATTCTTCGCGATGTTGCAATCAAGATTTTGAAACAGGAATACATGGGTGACCCTGGGTTCCTTGAGCGCTTCCGCACCGAGGCACGTCACGCGGCAATGGTTAACCACGAGGGCATCGCAAACGTTTATGACTATGGCGAAGACGGTGGTTCTGCTTACCTAGTGATGGAACTTGTGCCAGGTGATTCACTGGCTCGCATTCTTGAAGTTGAGAAATCGCTTTCTGACGAGCGAGTGCTTGACATCATTGCGCAAACTTCTCGCGCGCTTTACGAAGCGCACCAGGCCGGTCTCGTGCACCGCGACGTAAAGCCCGGAAATCTTTTGATCACTCCAGACGGTCACGTAAAAATTACAGACTTCGGAATTGCTCGCGTTGCAGATCAGGTTGGGCTCACAGCAACCGGTCAGGTGATGGGCACCGTGCAGTACCTCGCACCTGAACAGGCAACCGGAAAGCCCGCAACACCAAGCACCGATATTTATTCTCTGGGAATTGTTGCCTACGAGGCACTTGCCGGTAAGCGCCCGTTCACCGGTGAATCACAAATGGAAATTGCAATGGCGCAAATTAACAAGACGCCTCCTGCACTGCCTGGCAATGTTGATGCCAGAGTTGCCAACCTGGTGATGTCTTGTTTGGCAAAGAAGCCAAACCAAAGACCGGAAAGCGCACTTGCACTTGCCAAGCGTGCAGAGGCTCTGATGTCTAACGCACCAAGACAAACTGCAGCAACAACCATGATTCAGCAGGCGCCAGAAGTTACTGACCGCACTGCGGTGATTGAACTTGCCCCAGACACCAACCCAACCCAGAAGCCGCCGGTGGTATGGCCATGGTTTGTTTTAATTGGTGCACTCGCTGCCACAGCTGTATCGGTGGTGGTTGCCATAATTTTCACCTCAATGCAGCCAACCCTGCCTACCTGGTCTCAGTCTCCTTACCCATCAAGTAACGGCGGCACCTCAAGCCCTGGCCCATCAGGGGCATCTGTGGTTGTGCTTTTGGCCGATGTTGATGGTCTGAACGTGGCCGAGGTTTCGGCAGCGCTTAGCGCCAAGGGTCTTTTGGTCACAGCTGTGGCCGGCGATGTGGTGGCAGCTGGAGATGAGCGCGTAATGACCGTTTACGACGCCTCGCCGCTAGGCACCCTGGCTGCCGGCAGCGAGATCGTGATCACCTATTACGTAGCTGACGACGTGGTGCCGATTGAACCAACGCCTTCTGATTCGCCGTCACCATCGGCAACCCAGTAGGTTCCCAGCCACCGCACAGCAACCAAAGATTAGACTGAAATCTCGAGCGCTTTTGCCATAAAACAGCGCTTTATAAGGAGCAAGTAATTGACTGAAAACCAGCGGGTAATCGCCGGTCGCTATGAACTAGGTAACCTAATTGGGCGCGGCGGCATGGCCGACGTATACGAAGGTGTAGACACCCGTCTTGGCCGCACCGTTGCAGTCAAATTGCTCAAGTCAGATCTTGCTAACGACCCAGCATTCGAGGCTCGCTTCCGTCAAGAGGCACAGGCCTCTGCCCGCATGGGCCACCCAACCATCGTTCGCGTTTACGATGCCGGCGAAGAAGTAACCACAGACGTGCATGGCAATCAGCACAAGTTTCCGTTCATCGTTATGGAGTACGTAAAGGGCACACTGCTTCGCGACCTTTTGCACGAACGCAGACTCACACGTCAAGAAGCTCTTGACTACACAGTTGGCGTGCTTACCGCACTTGAGTTCTCACACCGCGCAGGCGTTGTGCACCGCGATATTAAATCTGCAAACATCATGATCAACGAGGCCGGCCAGGTTAAGGTCATGGACTTTGGTATTGCTCGTGCCGTTTCAGATTCTTCGGCAACCATGGCGCACACCTCAGGCATTGTTGGCACCGCACAATACTTCTCACCAGAGCAGGCAAAGGGTGAAACCGTTGATGCCCGAACTGACCTTTACTCAACCGGTGTACTTCTTTACGAAATGCTTTGTGGCCGTCCACCGTTCAAGGGTGAAAGCGCGGTATCTGTTGCTTACCAGCACGTTTCAGAACCGGTGCTTCCTCCTTCACAGTTTGACGATTCAATTTCTGCAGAACTTGATGCGGTTGTGCTTCGTGCGCTTGCTAAAGATCGCGAAGAAAGATTCCAAAGCGCCGAGGAATTCCGTGAGCACCTAATTGCTGCGGTAAACGGTTCGCCAGAAACTCTTGCCACTCCGGTGGTATCTCCGAATGCAACAACAGCCTGGAGCCTAGACACCGCAGAAGAAGTTGCTTCAGAAATTGAAGTTGCCGAAGATGATTTTGAAGCGCTGCTTGGTGATCTTGGTTCAAGCTCAACTACAGTGATGCCTTCTGTTGCCGAGCCGGTAAAGCCTGTGGTTGCTGCTGCGCCGCAGTGGGACGACCTTCGCACTCCGGCTACAAATCCTTTTTCAACTTTGGGTGTTGAGCTGCCAACCCAAACCGGCTCTACTCCTGCACCGCTACTGGCCAATGTTAATGCGCCATCTAAGGGTGTTCTGTGGACAGCAGGTTCGGCAATAACAGTAGTGCTGGTTGGCCTTATGGTTTGGCTATTTGGTTTCAGCAACTTTAATTTGAACGTTGTTCCTGGTGGCGGCATTGCTGTTGCCAACGTTGTTGGTGCAACTTACGACGATGGCTACAACGTGCTTACCGCACAAGGTTTGTTGGTTTCTAAAGTTTCAGAACCAAGTGACACCATTCCGGCAGACACAATTATTCGCACTGATCCAATTGCTGGCACAGCAGTTGGTGATCGTCAGGTAATTACTGTTTACGTATCTTCTGGTGCAAACCAGGTGAAGGTTCCTTCACTACTTGGGCTCACCGAATCTGAAGCCGCCGGTGTGCTGGCAACCTTCAAGCTAACTCTTGGCACAATCACACAAGGTAACTCCGGTTCAGTTGAGGCAGGAAAAGTTATTGAAACCATTCCGGGGCTCAACATGGAAGTTGCCGAAGGCACCGCAATTAATCTTGTAATTTCAAATGGCAAGGTAATGGTGCCTGATGTGCGCAATCTTTCAATCAGCGACGCGCGAAACGCAATGAGTGCTCCTGATGTTGCCTTGCCAGTTTCAATTACAACTCGTGAAGAGTGTGCCGGTGCTGCCGGAACAATTGTGGTTGATCAGTCAATTGCACCAGGGCTTGCAAAGCAAGGCAGCGCAATAATTCTTTACGTGGGTTGTGCCCAGTAATTTACGCCAGGTTTACTAGAGGTGAAAGCTTCTTAGCTTTTTCGGCGGCGCCGGTTAGACCAATCGATTCCAACCAGTTGCCAAGCATCTGGTAGCCAGATTCGGTCAGCACGCTCTCTGGGTGAAACTGCACTCCATAAATAGGCAGGCTCTTGTGCTGCAGACCCATAATCACGCCGCCCTGTGAGGTTTCACTCTTGGCTGTGCGCGCGGTAACAATCAGATCCTCTGGCACGGTGCTGTCTACAACCGCAAGCGAGTGGTATCTGGTGGCATTGAAGTTTTGTTTGATGTCTTTGAAAATCAGGGAATCGTCGTGGCTGACAATTGAGGTCTTGCCGTGCATGAGCTCTGGGGCGCTGGTAACCGTTGCGCCCATGGCCTCGGCGATTGACTGGTGGCCCAGGCAAACACCAAAGATTGGCTGGCCGCTCTTGAGGGCTAGCTTTACGGTTGGAATGCTTAGGCCGGCCTCGGCTGGTGTTCCCGGCCCGGGGCTAATCAAAACGGCATCGTATTTGCTCAAGAGTTCCGGTAAATCGGCCTCGGCAACACAGTCATTGCGCAGTACCTCTGTCTGCGCGCCAAGCTGCTGCAGATAGCCGTTGAGCGTGTAGACAAAGCTGTCGTAGTTGTCTAGCACCAGGATTTTTACCATTTGCCTAAATTCTACTTTGTTAGACTATTTCGCATGAGCGAGAAGAAGCCAAAGGCCCCTAAAGCGGTATCAACCAACGACCAGGACGCACCAAACCCAGCCTGGTTCAAGCCAGTAATGTTTGGCTTCATGCTGCTTGGTCTTATCTGGATCATCACCTACTACGTGACCAGCGCGCAGTTCCCTCTAGGCGCGGGCACCCCGTGGAACCTAGAAAACTGGAACATCTTGATTGGCTTTGGCATTGCAATGGTTGGCTTCATGATGTCAACCCGCTGGAAGTAATTTAGCCCAGCAACATGGTCTGCATGCGATACGCAGTTAGACCAACAAATGCAAGAACCACAAAAATCGCACC
>JAHEGM010000009.1 GCA_024645105.1 Rhodoluna sp. | reverse complement strand
AGCACACCGATGACGGCGTGATGTCGCTTGACCCAAGCAACGTGGCCTCTGCTCGAATGATTGACATTGACGCTCACGCAGGTTCATCTCGCATTCCAATTCTTTTCTGTGGTCCACTGCTGCACCGTTTGGGCGAAGCATTTATTCCTGGTCTTGGTGGCTGCCACATCGGCGACCGTCCAATTGACTACCACTTTGAAGTTCTGCGAAATTTTGGCGCGGTAATTGAAGAGCTAGAAAACGGCACCCGCCTTTCTGCGCCAAAGGGGCTGAAGGGCGCAAAGATTTCTTTGCCTTACCCATCTGTTGGTGCAACAGAGCAGGTGCTGCTTACCGCCACCCGAGCAGAAGGCCTAACCGAACTATCTGGTGCCGCTATTGAGCCTGAAATTATGGACCTCATCGCAATCTTGCAAAAGATGGGCGCCATCATCTCTGTAGACACAGATCGCGTGATTCGCATCGAGGGTGTCAAAGAACTTTCTGGATACAACCACCGCGCACTGTTTGACAGAAACGAAGCAGCTTCTTGGGCCTGTGCTGCACTTGCAACCAACGGTGACATTTTTGTAGGCGGCGCCCGTCAGCAAGAGATGACGACCTTCTTGAACGTGTTTCGTAAAGTTGGTGGCGCGTTTGAAATTGAAGATGACGGCATTCGCTTTTATCACCCGGGCGGCGACCTAAAGCCGGTTGTGCTTGAGACAGACGTTCATCCGGGCTTCATGACTGACTGGCAACAGCCGCTAGTGGTTGCACTTACTCAGGCCAAGGGTTTGTCTATCATTCACGAGACTGTTTACGAAAACCGTTTTGGCTTTACCGACGCCCTGGTGCAAATGGGTGCACAAATTCAGATCTATCGCGAGTGTCTTGGGGGCACTGCCTGCCGCTTTGGCCAGCGTAACTTCAACCACTCGGCAGTAATTTCTGGCCCAACGGAACTGCATGCGGCAGATATTCGCGTGCCTGATCTTCGTGGCGGTTTCAGTCACATGGTTGCCGCACTTGCGGCCAAGGGAACCTCCAATGTCACGAACGTGCAGTTGATTTCACGCGGCTACGAGCACTTCTTGCAAAAGCTAACTGACCTCGGCGCAGAATTTACTTACAGCGAGTAGTTCATGGCCAAGACCAAAAAGGAATTGCCAATGCCGAAGATTAATTCTTCGGAACGCCACTTCGTTCTGGCTCTAGTAGCCAGCATCTTGATTCCTTTGGTGAGGTTGATATTTCGCGTTGACCCGGTAGGAGTTGAAAAACTTCCAAAAAAGGGTCCGTATATTTTGGTTGGTAACCACGTGACAAACGTTGACGCCCTTGCCGTGGCCTACTTTCTGTACGTGCAACTAAAACGTGCTCCGCATTTTTTGGCTAAAGAGGGGCTGTTTCGCACGCCAATTATTGGCCCAATTCTTTTGGCTGCCGGTCAGATTCCGGTATACCGTTCGGGGCACCGAAACGACGCACCACTGAAGGCTGCACACGCTTATTTGGCAGCCGGTCACACCATCGCGATTTTTCCTGAGGGCACACTCACTCGAAACCCAGATCTTTGGCCAATGCGAGGCAAGTCTGGCGCAATTCGTTTGGCACTTGAAACCGGTGTTCCGGTTTACCCAATTGGTCAGTGGGGAAGCGAAAAGATTTTGCCTCAGTACGGTGCAAAGTTTCGCCCGGGTTTCTGGAAGCCGGTTCGCATATTGGTGGGCGACGAGATTGATCTAAGTAACTACCGCAAGAAGCAACTAAATCCGGCCGAATTAAACGATGCCAGCGTCTTGGTGATGCAGACTATAACCGAGTTGGTTGCCGAACTTCGTGGCGAGAAAGCTCCAGCCGAACTTTGGGATCCACTCAAGGCCGGTCAAACTACAAGCGGCAACTTCAAGAAGGCAGGCAAGAAACAGTGACCAAGATTGCAGTAATGGGTGCTGGTAGCTGGGGAACTACCTTCGCAAAAGTATTGGCCGATAATCCTGAGAACGATGTAACGCTTTGGGCCCGTCGTGAGGATATCGCCGAAGAGATAAACACCGATCACCGAAATGGTGATTACCTTCCGGGAATTGTTTTGCCGCAGAGCCTAAAAGCATCAACCGATGTCGCCGAGGTGCTGCAGGGCGCCGAACAGGTTTACCTTTCTGTTCCCTCACAAACATTGCGTGGCAACCTCGAGCAGTGGGGTCCACTTCTGCCAAAAGATGCAATCATTGTCAGCCTGATGAAGGGTGTTGAAAAAGACACCGGCCTTCGCATGAGTGAAGTTATCGCTGCGGTCGCCGAAATTGATCCTGAAAAAATTGCCGTTGTATCTGGCCCAAACCTTTCGCTAGAAATTGCAGCCGGGCAGCCAACTGCATCTGTTGCTTCTAGCATCAACAAAGAAACTCGCATGGCAGTCGCGCAGGCCGCCAGCAACGAGTACTTCACAACCTTCACCAACAAAGATGTGATTGGCACCGAGTTTGGTGGAATTCTAAAAAACCTAATTGCAGTTGCCATTGGAATCGTTAACGGTGTTGGCTACGGTGAAAACACCAAAGCCTCAATCATGACTCGTGGTCTTGCCGAGCTAACCAGATTTGCAGTTGCCTACGGTGCTAAGAAAAAAACCATGGTTGGCTTGGCCGGCCTTGGCGATCTAATTGCCACCTCAGAGTCGCCGCTTTCTAGAAACCACAAAGCCGGTGAAATGCTTGGTAAGGGCTACACCCTTCGCGAAGTACAGCGTCGCATGTCGCAAACTGCCGAGGGCCTGTCATCTGTAGCTCCAATTTTGCAACTGGCCGCGGCAAAAGATGTGCGCATGCCGATCGTTGAGCAGGTTCAGTTAGTGCTCGAAGGCAAGATGAACCCTAAAGACATTGCTCCGCATCTGACTCACGAAACTGACGGCCCAGTAGGCGAGTAACCGGTGGCAAAGCTAAACGTTGCTCTTTTATTTGGTGGGCCATCATCTGAGCACGAAATCTCTTGCGCAACCGCAGCCGGCGTGATGGGTGCGATTGATCGCCAAAAATACAATCTGATTCCAGTTGGTATCACTAAATCTGGTGACTGGATCTTGGGCGAAGATGATGCCAGCAAGTGGGCCCTTCGCAAAGGTGATTTGGCTACCGTGCAACAAAATGGCACCAAGGTTTCATTTGCAAACAATGGCACTTCCGAACTTATTCTGACCAACCAAAACGGTGAACAATCCTCCCTTGGGTTAATTGATGTTGTCTTTCCGGTTCTGCATGGTCCCTATGGTGAAGACGGCACCCTGCAGCGCGAACTTGAAGCAGTGGGGGTTGCCTACGTGGGCAATGGCGTCCTTGCCAGCGAAAAAGGAATGGACAAAGAACTTTCAAAAGATGCTTTTCTTGCCGGCGGCGTGCCAGCAACACCGCATGTTGTGATCAAGTTTGATGACTGGATGAAAGATCCGGAATCTGCGCTCGAAAAGGTTCGCAGATTGGGTGCACTCCCGCTATTTGTGAAACCAGCGCGCGCGGGCTCATCTAAAGGTGTAAGCAAGGTCAAGGACATGTCTGATTTTGCTGCTGCCGTTGAAGTGGCCTTCAAAGAAGACAACAAGCTAGTAGTTGAGTGCGGCGTTGAGGGCAGAGAAGTAGAAGTTGCAGTTTTGCAGGGTCGCAATAATTCAGCACCAAGAGTTTCAGTTGCCGGCGAAATTATTGTGACCGGTAGAGATTTTTACGACTTTGATGCCAAGTATCAAGACGAGGATTCGGTTCAACTGGTAATACCGGCTGCGCTAACCCAAGAAGAATTACAGGAAATGCAGAGCTTGGCTGCCAAGGCTTTCAATGCGCTCGGCTGCGAGGGTCTGGCAAGAGCCGATTTCTTCCTAACTAAAAATGGTTTTCTAATTAACGAAATCAACACCATGCCTGGCTTCACACCGCTGTCAATGTTCCCGTCACTGTGGCAGGCATCGGGAATCGAATACCCAAGACTTATTGACGAATTGATTGAGCTGGCGCTAGAGAAGTAGCAACCTAACCGGTGCAGGTTTTAGTTGGCTCAATGTTCTGAATTGCGCCGGCGAGAGTTTCTAAGGCTGTGACCCCGGCGATAGCGGTGGAGTCCACAATCACTTCAGTTGCCGGAGTTCGGCCAAAGGTAATAAATCTAAAACTTGGCTTTTGGCTGTCATCAACTAGCCAGTCAATCTCTCCTGCGCTTACGCAAGTTAATTTACTCACCTCAACCGGTTCAATTCCGCAGCGCAAAATAACTGCAGCTGGGTTTCCCCAACTCCCGGTGGCCTGGGCATTGGTGACTCGCTTTTTGTTGCCGTCTATCTCGTCAGGCAGGCGAACGATGATTTCGGCGCAGCCCGGGTCATTGGCGTATTTAGCAACTTCGAGGTTTACCGTTGGCGTGCAGGCGCTAAGCGATGCCGCAAAAACAATTGTCAGTGCACTTATTGTCAGAGTCTTAGAAATCTTCATCCCCAACAGGCTACCTTTGTTATGTGTCTAACGCAGAAACCATAAACTCAATCGGCGAAAACGAGAGCCTGAGGCGCACCATTGCCAGGCTCAATGTTTCTGAGCACGCCCTGGTAGGCCCGGGCGATGACTCTGCCGTGATCTCTGCTCCAGACGGCCGGTTTGTAGTGACCACAGACACCCTCATCGAAGACCACGATTTCAAGCTCAGCTGGTCAAGCGGTTATGACCTTGGCTGGAAGGCCGTGGCCAGCAACATCGCCGACGTTGCCGCAATGGGTGCGGTGCCCACCTCGCTGGTGGTTGCAGTTACTGCACCTGGGCACACGCAGGTCGCCTGGCTAGAAGCATTTGCCGATGGCCTGCGCGACGCCTGTGAACAATTGGCTCCGGGCTGCGGAGTTGTCGGCGGTGACCTAGCGGCTAGCAATCAGGTGATGATTTCAGTCGCAGCGCATGGCAGCCTTCAGGGTCGTGCACCGGTTCTTCGTTCGGGCGCCCAAATTGGCGATCTGGTTGCAGTTGCCGGAACCATGGGAAGAGCCGCCGCCGGTCTTGCACTGCTGCAGAGTGAAAACACCGATGCAATATCTGCCTACGACGATTGGGTGAATATTCAGCTTCGCCCAAAGCCACCAATTACTGCCGGAAAAGATGCAGCCATTGCGGGCGCCACGGCCATGTTGGATTTATCGGATGGCCTTGCCAAAGATGCAGCGAGAATCGCAAAGGCATCCGCCGTGACTATTCAAATTGATCCGTTGATGCTTCAAGGCTTCGAGGCAGTGCTTGAAGAGGCTGCGCGTGCAATCGGCGCTAGCGAATCGGACTGGGTTTTAGGTGGCGGCGAAGATCATTCTCTGCTGGCAACATTTCCAAGCGGCGCGCAAATTCCGCGTTCATTCAAAGTAATTGGTGTTGTGCTACCTCAGGGTCCTGCACCAGTGATGCTAGGTGCAAACCCGCTGCCCGAAAAAGGTTGGGACTCGGTTACCGGCTAAAAAGTTATTAGCCGTGAAGCAAGCTGTTTAGAACAATTCCTTCGCCCTTGCGAGGCAGAACTTCTACTCGACCAGTCACCGAGTTTCTGCGGAATAAAAGATTTGCCACTCCTGATAGCTCTGCAGCTTTTGCTGTGCGCTCGCCTTCACCATCAATAATTGTCACCTTGGTTCCGGCAGTTACATAAAGCCCGGCTTCAACAACCGAGTCATCGCCGATTGAAATTCCAACGCCCGCATTTGCACCAAGCAGCGCACGCGCCCCAATTGCCACGCGTTCTTTACCGCCACCAGAGAGCGTGCCCATGATTGATGCGCCGCCGCCAATGTCTGCGCCATCGCCAACCACCACGCCCTGCGAGATGCGGCCCTCAACCATAGAGGTGCCGAGTGTTCCGGCATTAAAGTTCACAAAGCCTTCGTGCATGATTGTGGTGCCTGGTGAAAGGTGAGCGCCAAGACGTACTCGTGAGGCATCTGCAATGCGCACCTTCTTTGGTGTCACATAGTCAACGAGTCTTGGAAACTTATCAATTGCATAGACGCTAATGCCTGCCCTGGTCAGGGCTGGGCGAAGCTCATCAAGATCGTCGATGGCAACCGGCCCAACATTTGTGAATGCCACAATCGGCAAGTTTGGAATTAGGCCTTCAAGATTGATGGTGTTTGGTTTTACCAAAAGGTGTGACAGTAAATGCAAACGAAGGTAGGCATCGGCGGTTGAGGAAACCGGTGCGGTTAGATCCACCTCGGTGCGAACCACCTGGCTGCTAACTCGGCGACGCTCATCGGTGCCAACCATGGCATCTAGTTCCTTTGGCACGACCCAGAGGGCGTCTGTTTTTGGAGCATCGCCAAGCTGAGGGTTTGGGTATAAAACATCCAAAACTGTGCCGTCGGCTGCGATTGTGGCGAGGCCGTGGCCCCAAGCATTGCTCTCTAAAAACGTCATGGATACAAGGTTACAAGTTAGGCTCGTTTTATGGCCGGAGACCTATTAAATCTAGAAGCGGATGTCGTTGAGCTAACCCGCGATATTTGCGATATCGAATCCGTTTCTGGCAACGAGACTGCGCTGGCAAACGCGATTGAATCGGCCCTGAAGCGCTATTCGCACCTTGAAGTGATTCGCGACGGCGATGCAATCGTGGCTCGCACCAACCTTGGTCGCTCGGCCAGGGTGGTAATTGCCGGTCACATCGATACCGTTCCCGTTGCCAACAACCTGCCGGTTCAAATGCTGTCGATGGAACGCGAGCAGGTTCTTTACGGTCGAGGCACGGTAGACATGAAGGCCGGGGTAGCGGTTCAGCTGAAGCTCGCGGCAACCATCAGTGAACCACTGACCGATGTCACCTATATTTTTTACGACCACGAAGAAGTAGAGGCCAGCAAGAACGGACTTGGTCGTTTGGCCAAGAACCACCCGCAGCTTCTAGATGCCTCATTTGCAGTTTTGTGTGAACCAACCTCGGCCGAAGTAGAGGGCGGTTGCAACGGCACCATGCGGGTTGAGCTTAATTTCCAAGGAGTTAAGGCTCACTCGGCTAGGCCGTGGATGGGTAAAAATGCCATTCACGCCGCCTCTCAGGCGCTGGCCACTTTGGCTAGCTACGCACCAGAAGAGGTAAACGTTGACGGCCTGGTTTATCGAGAGAGCCTAAATGCGGTTCTAATAAATGGCGGCATTGCCACCAACGTGATTCCAGACGATTGCACCATCACCGTCAATTACAGATTTGCACCAAGTAAGTCAGCCGCCCAGGCTGAGGCTCACCTGCGTGAGGTCTTTCCTGGGGTAGAGCTAAAGGTAGTTGATGTTGCCGAAGGTGCCAGGCCGGGGCTTGATCGCCCCGAGGCCATTGCCTTTCTAGCCGCCACCAAGACCCAGGCCCGCCCAAAATACGGCTGGACAGACGTGGCCAGATTCAGCGCCCTAGGCATCCCAGCGGTGAATTTTGGCCCCGGAGACCCATCCAAGGCCCATGCTGACGACGAAGCGGTGCCGGTGAGCCAGATTTACGCCTGCGAGAACGCACTTAGGGCCTGGTTATCCGTGGGATAATAGAACTTCCGGCTATTTAGCCAGCAATACAAGGAGTTTCTCAATGGCAGCAATGAAGCCACGCACCGGCGACGGACCAATGGAAGCCGAACGCGAGCCACGCGGTCTTATCATTCTTCGAGTGCCTCTAGAAGGCGGCGGTCGACTAGTTGTTTCTGTAAACGACGAAGAAGCCAAGAACCTTCACCAGGTTCTCGCAGGAGTTGTTAAGAAGTAGTTCTAGAAATAAAAAATCCCGGTCAGTGATGATCGGGATTTTTTGTTTAAGTTTTTGGCAATTAGACCAGGTCTCGCCAATCCACTTCATCGTCGTCCTCGGCGACCACGATGGTGCCAGAAGGAATTGCATTTGGCAGAGTGATTAGCTCGGTTGGGGGAGACAGGTAGGTTGCTTCGTCGCGGCGGTTCACCAACACGTTGTTGATGTAGTCGGTGAGTGCCTCATTCACTGGGACATCTTGACCTTGTTCCTCTGACATGTACCAGCGGTGTTCCAAAACCTGGTGATAAATCTCGGCCGGCTCCAAGCGCCCAGACAGCTCTTTTGGAATGGAGGTCACCACAGGCTCAAAAGATCTGCTCAACCATTCGTGGGCCAGCACTTCTTCATCAGCTCCGGGGCGCGGGTTATTCAAGCGGTACTGATCAAGATCATTTAGCAGGCGGCGAGCCTGATTTTCTTCAACATCCAAACCGGTTAGTCGAATCAGGCGACGCGCGTGGTGACCGGCATCAACAACTTTTGGCTGAATCTTTACTGTCGTGCCGTTGCCGTCAGTTTTGATTGCAAGCTCTTCAATATCAAAGCCAAGCTCGTTTAGGCGATCCACGCGGCGATTAATCTTCCAGCGATCCTTGGCCTCAAAGGTTTCAACCCCGGTAAGTTCGGTCCAGAGCTCTCGGTATTTTGCAACGATTCTTTCGCTGGTTGCAATGGCATCAACGCCCGGAGTTGCGTGCCCGCTGGCAATTAGATCCATGAGTTCGCCGGCAATATTTACACGCGCAATTTCTAGATCGTTTTCACGCTGACCATTAGAAAGACCGGAGTCGTAGAGGTGACCGGTTTCGGCGTCTACCAAGTACGCGGCAAAAGCGCCGGCGTCGCGACGGAACAAAGTATTTGAAAGTGAAACATCGCCCCAGAAGAAACCGGCAATGTGAAGTCTCACCAACAGAAGTGCCAGCGCATCAACTAGTCGCTTTGCGGTGTCAGGGCGAAGTCCCTGTGACCACATCGCACGGTAAGGAAGAGAAAACTTAAGGTGCCTGGTGATCAACACCGATAGCAGCGGCTCGCCACTTTCATTCGTGCGGTTATTGATGATGGCAAATGGTTCAACGCAGGGCACATCAAGTTTGATCAGGTTTTTCAACATGTCGTACTCGCGCTTTGCAAGCTCTGGCAGCGTCTCTTTGATAGCAATCACGTGATCGCTGAGGTGCGCAAATCTAACGGTGTGCCTGCTGAGGCCTTTAGGTAGAGCGGCGATATTTTCGGCTGGCCATTCTTCTAAAGGCAAATGCCACGGAAGATCCAGCAGAGCTGGATCAACCGTGGCAGCCGTGATGTCTAATGAACTCACTAGTTAAGGCGAGCGCCTGATTCAATATCGAATAGGTGAATTAGTCCGCCGTCAACCTTTAGGAATACGTTGTCGCCAGCGTGTGGGTGGGTACGACCATCAACACGAGAAACAACTTCCTGTCCGGCGCCACCAATGTTGGTGTGACCGTATAGGTATCCGTCGGCGCCAAGTTCTTCAACTACGTCAACCTCAACGGCAATTCCGTCCTTCTTTGAGACCACTAGGTTCTCAGGGCGAATACCAACGGTTACGCTCTTGGCCTTGGTCTTTGAAAGGAACTTCTTGTCAATTGGTAGAACCTGAGTTCCAAACTGAACTCCACCATCAACGATTGGCAACTGCAATAGGTTCATCGCAGGTGAGCCAATGAAGCCGGCAACGAATACGTTTGACGGTGCATCGTAAAGTTCCTGTGGAGTTGCAACCTGCTGCAGCACACCATCTTTAAGAACAGCTACACGGTCACCCATGGTCATAGCTTCAACCTGGTCGTGAGTCACGTAAACGGTGGTTACTCCAAGACGACGCTGAAGCGATGCAATCTGAGTACGGGTCTGAACGCGAAGCTTGGCATCCAGGTTTGATAGCGGCTCATCCATAAGGAATACCTGAGGCTTGCGAACAATCGCACGACCCATGGCAACGCGCTGACGCTGACCACCTGATAGAGCCTTTGGCTTGCGAGATAGGTAAGGCTCAAGATCTAGCAACTTAGCTGCTTCAAGAACGCGCTCTGCACGCTCTTCTTTGCTAACGCCGGCAATCTTTAGAGCAAAGCCCATGTTTTCGGCAACTGTCATGTGAGGGTACAAAGCGTAGTTCTGGAAAACCATCGCGATGTCACGGTCCTTTGGTGGAACGTTGGTTACGTCGCGGTCACCAATAAGAATGTGACCTGAATTTACGTCTTCTAGACCTGCAAGCATGCGAAGTGTGGTTGATTTTCCACAGCCCGATGGACCAACGAGTACAAGAAACTCGCCGTCTTTGATGTCTAGGTTGATTGCGTCTACCGCTGCGCGGGTACCGCCAGGGTAGAGGCGGGTTGCTGATTTAAATTGCACTGATGCCATGATATTTCCTTCACCGGCAGGTACGTGCCGGACGATCCGTAGTGAATAGAACCCCAGAAGCGGCGCCCCTGGGTAGTCTCATTATGGCACCTAGCGGGCATTATGGCTTCTGCCAAGGCTGGTCTAAACTAGAATTTCCCCGATGTTTCGGCATTTACCGAGGCAAAGACCGTAAGGACCCCATTTTGACCCGTGAAAAGCAAACACGCTCCGAGCAGCGCGAAGCAGCCCGAGCAAAGGCCAAGGCCCTACGCGAACAGCACAAAAAGGGTGAGGCTCGCAAGCGCATAGCGCTTCAACTAGGTGTTGGCGGCTCAGTGGTAGCCGTTATTGCCCTGGTTGCATTTGCTCTGGTTTCTGGAGCCAACAAGGAAACTGCAATTCCAACAAACTTCACCTACAACGATGGCATCAAGATTGGTACCAACCTTGAGGTCTTCACACCGGACTACACCCCAGCACCGGGTGAAGCTGGCGTAAACGTGCCAAACATCCAGATTTTCGTGGATTACCAGTGCCCTTACTGTAAAGAGTTTGAGCTCCCAAACCAGTCTCAGATTGAAAGTTGGGTTTCTAAGGGTGTTGCCACTCTTGAGTTCCACCCAATTTCATTCCTTGATGGCCGCGGCTCACCAAATGAGTACTCAAGCCGTGCGGCCAACGCAGCCGTATGTGTTGCCGAATACTCACCAAATTCATTCTTTAAGTTCAACTCGGCACTATTTGCCAACCAGCCTGAAGAGGGAACCGCAGGTCCAAGCAATGACGAGCTATTCGCCAGGGCCCAAGAAGTTGGCATAACCAACGAGAAACAAGTCCAGTCCTGTATCAAGGAAAAGCATTTTGGTACCTGGATAAAAGAAGCCACCACCAGAGCGCTAAATGAGAACCTTCCAGGCCTTGACTTCAAGGTTGAAGGCACCCCATTCGTAATGGTGAACAACCAGAAGTTCCAGACTGAAAACGCTGCAGACTTCTACAGCCCGGCACGCTTCGCACAATTCGTGCAAAGTGCCACCGTCAACTAATATAAAAACTTCTGAGGTTTCGATCTCAGAGAGGTAGCCCTAGGGCTATCGGCCGACCTGGCGCAATTGGTAGCGCATCGCACTTGTAATGCGAGGGTTAGGGGTTCGAGTCCCCTGGTCGGCTCAAAAAAAAGGAATGCCTCCCATTTGGGAGGCATTCCTTTTTTGCCGACCGGGGACTCCAAGTTCAATTTTCCTAAATCACGGTCGGCTGCATCTTTATTTAGCCGAGCAACTCTTCTGCCAGCTGCTCAACTCGTTCAAGAATTTCATCGCGTACCATTGCGGCGCGTTGCGCTCCTTCGATGCCAAATTCCTTGGGCTCAATAATCAACCAGGTTTCGATCTCGGCTTTCATGCCTTCAATCGGCTCAACCTTGGCTTGATCGCCAAGGACAACAACGCGGTCAACGCTTTTTAGAATTTCGTTATCAATTGGCTTTGGAAACTGCCCATCAACCGCAACATCAATTTCTGCCAAAGCTGCAACCGCATCGGCTGCCAGATTTTCATCTGGACCGGTGCCGCCAGAGTAGACCGTGATCTCATCGCCAACTAGGTGCTTCATTAGCGCCTCGGCGGTTTGTGACTTGCCGGCGTTATGCACGCAAATAAATAGAACTGAAGGCTTGCTCATTATTTAGCCCAGCAAATCCTTTAGAACTTCGTAAACCAAAAAGGCTGGCCAAACCAAGGCCTTTAGAAAACCTAAAACTCCATCCCAAAAGCCATTGGCCTTAGAAATGAAATAAACAGCGGCGCCAATGAAGGCCAAGAACATGAAGGCGCCAACGCCGCCATCGGTTACATTATTTTTCTTATTCATAGGCCCAGCCTATGGGCTTTATTTTGCTTCGGTGAATGTGATGCTAACCGAGTTGATGCAGAAGCGATCGCCGGTTGGGGTTTGCGGTGCATCTTCAAAAACGTGACCCAGGTGTGAGCCGCAGGCCTTGCATCTGACTTCCACTCGAACCATTCCATGTGAACGATCTTCGAGTAGTTCAACTGCGTCGCCTTCTTTAGGTTCGTAGAAGCTAGGCCAGCCGCAATGTGAGTCAAACTTCGCGTGACTTCTAAATAGTTCTGCTCCGCAGCCTCGGCATGAAAAGATTCCCTCGCGGTGTTCCTCTAGCAGCTCACCGGTATAGGCACGTTCGGTGCCAGCTTCACGAAGTACGTGGTACTCAAACTCGCTCAGCTCTTCGCGCCACTGGTCTTCGCTCTTATTTACCGGATAATTCAAGGTTCTCTCCTAAGCTCGCCTAATATTAGGTTTACGCATTCAAACAAGTTAAGCAGGATTCATGGCAAAAAAGTTCCCAATCGACGAGTTCGATTCGGCAGCTGTTCACGGTGGTCGCCACCGTGCTCGCCGAACTGCAAAAGATCGCATTTTTGAATGGCTTCGAATCGTTATTGCCGCCGCGCTTGTTGCCGGCCTCGGCTATGGAGTGCTCAAGTTTGTCGAAAACTCAAATGTTTTTGACGGCTACCTGCCAAGTTCAAATTCTTCACCAAGTGCCAGTGCGCAGTCCTTGCCTGAGGTTTCGGTGCTTGATGGCGGGGGAGCAGAGTTGGCTGCCCCGGCAGGCCAATTGCTAAAAGATGCTGGTTTCAATGTGACCGGGGCCTCGCAGCTAGTTGATGCCGATAAGAAGCCTGTGGCAATCGAGAAGACTGTGATTGTTATAACCGATGAGCTGTTCCGTGCCGATGCCGAGAGCATTGCGGCCAAACTTGGCTCGCCTGCGGTGATTGTTTCGCCGGAGTTTGCCGGCCCAATCACAGTTGTTTTGGGTGCCGATTACGTTTTGCCGGCCGAATAGTCGCTTTTCACCCGTTATAACCGTTTGGTAAACCTGGCACCAATAAGTGCAAAAGGCTTGCGCACTAGTACCCCCTAGGGGCTAGTGTTGAACTTGGTCGTAGCAGTATCCGTAGCACAAGCTCTTTTCTATGCGACTCAGCCCGGGGTTTTTTCGGGTTGTTCCCATAGCAACAGGAGTAAAAAATGGCACAAGGAACCGTAAAGTGGTTCAACGCTGAAAAGGGTTTTGGATTCATTACCCAGGATGGCGGAGCAGATGTATTCGTACACTTCTCAGCAATCCAGTCAGACGGCTACAAAGAACTGAAGGAAAACCAGCGCGTAGAGTTCGAAGTTAAGAACGGCGACAAGGGCCCTCAGGCAGACGCAGTACACGTTATCTAAGCTACGAGCAAAGATTTCAGAAAACCCCCTCCGCAAGGAGGGGGTTTTCGCTTACCCGGGAGCTTTGGGGCGGCCATCGGTGTGGATTATTTGCACTCTAGGGGTGAGAGTGCCAAAATAGAGTTATTAGCACTCGACAGGCTTGAGTGCCAAAACAAATAGGAGATTGAACCCCAATGGCAAAAATCATTCACTTTGATGAAGAGGCCCGCCGCGGTCTAGAGCGCGGACTCAACATCCTTGCAGACACCGTAAAGGTGACCCTTGGCCCACGTGGACGCAACGTAGTTCTTGAAAAGAAGTGGGGCGCCCCAACCATCACAAACGATGGTGTTTCGATCGCCAAGGAAATTGAACTAGACGACCCGTTCGAGCGCATTGGTGCCGAACTGGTTAAGGAAGTTGCAAAAAAGACTGATGACGTTGCCGGTGACGGAACCACAACTGCAACAGTTCTTGCCCAGGCACTTGTTCGCGAAGGTCTTCGCAACGTTGCTGCCGGTGCCGACCCAATCACTTTGAAGCGCGGAATCGAGAAGGCTGTAAAAGCTGTTATCGAGGAGCTTCACGCAAACGCAAAGCCAGTTGAAACCAAAGAGCAGATTGCGGCAACCGCATCTATCTCTGCAGGAGACACTCAGATTGGTGAACTAATCGCCGAAGCAATCGACAAGGTTGGTCGCGAGGGTGTTGTAACCGTTGAAGAGTCAAACACCTTTGGTATTGAGCTTGAGCTAACCGAGGGAATGCGTTTCGACAAGGGCTACATCTCGGCTTACATGGTCACCGACCCTGAGCGCCAAGAAGCTGTTCTTGAAGATGCATACGTTTTGATTGCAAACTCAAAGATCTCAAACATCAAGGACATCCTGCCAATCGTTGACAAGGTGATTCAGGCCAACAAGCCGCTTTTGATCATCGCTGAAGACATCGACGGCGAAGCACTTGCAACCTTGATCGTTAACAAGATCCGTGGAATCTTCAAGTCAGTTGCTGTTAAGGCTCCTGGCTTTGGTGACCGTCGTAAGGCAATGCTTCAGGACATCGCAATCTTGACCGGTGGTCAGGTAATTTCTGAAGAAGTTGGTCTAAAGCTTGATGCAACCACACTTGATCTTCTAGGTCGTGCACGCAAGGTTGTAATCACCAAGGACGAAACCACAATCGTTGAAGGTGCTGGCGATGCAGACATGATTTCAGGTCGCGTTGAGCAGATCCGTCGCGAGATCGAAAACACCGATAGCGACTACGACCGCGAGAAGCTTCAGGAGCGCCTAGCCAAGCTTGCCGGCGGTGTTGCAGTCATCAAGGCTGGAGCAGCTACCGAGGTAGAGCTAAAGGAGCGCAAGCACCGCATCGAAGACGCAGTGCGAAACGCAAAGGCAGCTGTTGAAGAAGGCATCGTTGCCGGTGGTGGTGTTGCACTGCTACAGGCTGGCAAGGCTGCATTCGAGAAGCTAACTCTTACCGGTGACGAGGCTGTTGGTGCGAACATCGTTCGCGTTGCAATCTCAGCTCCGCTAAAGC
>JAHEGM010000071.1 GCA_024645105.1 Rhodoluna sp. | reverse complement strand
GTTGTTGTTACCGCCGTTTGACCCACCGGCACAGCCAGATAGGGTCAGGGTAACCGCGGCTGCTACTGCAACTGCCGCTAGTCCTAGCTTCTTAAATCGCACGAATGCTCCTTTTCGAGATCCACCGGCGATTTACACGCCAGTGTGTTGTCTCTCCAGCCTATGCGCGAAAATTGGCCGGACATCGCCAACGTGTAACGAATAGGTAAATATTGGGCCTCTATATAGAGGTATGAGCGCGGAATGCTCGCTTGACCGGATATTCCAGGTATTCAGCGGCAAATTCCAGATTCGGCGAGCGCCAAGCAAAGTCGCGAGCCACCTTGGCCAGGGCTGCCCAAAAGAACACATTCAACAGGTCAACACCGATGTGCGTCATGCTGTCCCCCGGTAGTGCCTTACCAATCATTCGGCGAAGCAGGGTAGGCACATCGCTCAGCCCAAACCGGTGCAGGGCTGCGCGCACCTCGAACTCCAGCTCGCGGGCCCGCCTTGGGTTCCAAAGTGGGTTTCCGCCAGAGCCGTCGCCCATGCGGCCGTACTCATCGGTTGGTAAATGCAACAGAATGTGGGCGACCATCGCGTGCCGATAATGTGCGCTGTCTAGCTGATCAAAAATTTCACTGAAGTTGTCGATTTCGTATCCGCATTTACGCAGGTCAAGGACATCGGGGTAATAGGGGAACTTATAAAAGGGGATGTGCTTGATTTCTGGCTGGCCCTTGCGAATGCGCACCTTGGTAGTTGCATCACCCTCGGCAACGCCCCAATTAAGGGTTGCCTCATCGGGCTCGCCTGCCTGCCAGTCGTTACTCATTGGTCAATATTGCCTGAATTACTTGACGATTTCTTTCAGTTTTCTGATCAACTGTTGTTGGCGTGCTTGCTCTTGGGCACCACTCTGCAGGTAGTTGGTTGTGTAGGCAAAACTCATGCGGTGTTCAAAGTCACCAAATGCGCACTGACCACCAAGCCCGTCGTGACCAAATGAACTTGGGCTCAACATGTCTTTGAATCCTGGAACATCAAGCATGAATCCGTTTCCCCAAGCTGGGAACGGACCGGTTTGTGATTCAAACTGCAATGGGCCGGTTGATTGCGGAACCGTTGCGGCGCGCAAAGTGTCGTCGTTCAAAAGCCGGATGCCATCGGTTTCGGTTGCCGCAGCCGAATAAATTTTTGCCAGTGCGAATGCGTTTGATACTCCTCCCGCGCCTGGCAACTCGGCCGAGAGCAGCTTTGGATTATTGAATCCGGTTTCAAAACTTTCCACCTGGTGATCAAGCGCTCCGCCAAAAGTCATTGCCTTATCTAACCAATAGAGGTCCGATTCCGGATCGGCAACTGTAGCTGTGCGTTTACCGTCGCTGTGTAGCGGAGCCAAGTTTGCGAACTTTTCTTTTGGCAAACCAACCCAGGCATTCACCGATAGCGGCTCGGCAATTAGCTCTGAGAAATATTTACCTAAAGTCTTGCCGGTGATGTTGTGCACAAGTTTTCCAACCAGTGTTCCAAATGTGAGTGCGTGATATCCGTGCGCAGTTCCTGGCTCCCAAAGCGGAACCTGCTTGGCCAGTTCGTCTTCAATGGTGTGACCATCGGTTATCTCATCAATGGTTAGGTCACGCCTGGTTGCCGAAAGCCCCGCCTTGTGCTGCAGCAACCACTTCACCGGAATGTCTTGCTTGCCACCCTGCGCAAACTCAGGCCAATAGAAACTTACTTTTTGCTCTGGGTCAAGCTTGCCCTCTTGAATCAGGCGGTGAGCAAGAATGGATGCCAGCCCCTTGGTGCAAGAGAAAATAACCGAAACCGAATCAGCGGTCCACGGCTTACCGCCAGTAGTTTCACCCTGCCAAAGATTTACGACTGGCTTGCCGTTTTCAAAAACAGCGAGTGACGATCCGCCCGGAACTGAGCCGCCTTGCTCAAAGAAAATTTCGGCAAGTTCTTGAAATCGGGAGTCAATAGTCATTTAGTTAGATGCTAACTCAAATGCCTTTCTTGCAGAGTCGATAGCATCTTGCAAGCCCTCAAGAAGTGGCTTGGATCGCTGTTCAGCAGAGAGAATCTCAACACCCCAGTCACCCTTATAGCCCATGCGCTGCATGGTCTTAATGAAACCAACTACGTCTTGTTCGCCTTGGCAAAGTAGTGTGCGATTATCGCGAGTGTCTTCAAACAAGGTGCCAACAATTTCGTTTCGTGCATCTGTTAGTTCAATTCCAAAAACATATTCGATAGGTACTCGACGTTCAAGTTCTTCGAGTGATGTGTTACCTCTGAAGATGTGCCAATAGTCAACAACTAGTCCGGCGGCAGGGTGGTCCACGGCGGCCATCAAATCTGCACCCTGTGACACTGTGCCAAGTAAGCAAAATGGAATTGGTTCCAGGGCGACTTTGCTGCCGATTGCCTCGGCCTCTTGAGCCAGGCGACGATAAGGAGCAATAAATGGAGTGAAGTCTGTTACCGGCTCACCGAATGCAGAGCCAACCTTGATCATCTTGGCGTTCAACGTAGTAGCCGCACGAATAAGCAGTTCCCAGGTTTCGCGCCACTGTGAATCATCAAGCCACCAATCGGTTGCGAATTCAACTTCAATGTGGTTGAGGCCCAGTTCCTGTGCGCGCTCATAAAGTGATTTGAAACCGATAGTTTCTTCGACGACTTTTAGGTCAGCAGCCGGAAGGCCGAAGCCAGTCCAGCCGGTAGCCGCGATTGCCTCGATGCGATCTATTGGATCAATTGGGCTGACTTCTGAATCGAACCCTGGGCCAACGTTGCCACCACTTGTCCAACAGCTTGCGATGAATTTTGGTGTGCCCAATTGTTTTGCCTCTCCATTGATGGCCCTGACTGGCTATAAGAATACTGGATGTAGCGCTCCAATCCTGCCCGCTAAAATAAAGGCATGATGAAATTACGCAATCGCTGGGTTGGACTTGTCTTTATATCTATGGCGATTTCGCTGGTGATCATCGACAGCACAATCGTCAACACCATCTTTCCCAACATCATCCAAGACCTCATGATTCGCTCAAGTGAAGTGCAATGGGTCCAAGAAAGTTACGTGCTCGTATTTGCCTCGATGCTTTTGGTTTGGGGTTCCCTTGCCGACCGCTTTGGCCGCCGATTCATTCTGCTACTGGGTATCGGAATTTTTATTGCCGCCTCTTTCCGCGCCGGCTTCGCCGACGATGGCACCGCTTTGATTCTTGCCCGAGTAATCCAAGGTGTGGGTGGGGCAATGGTGCTACCAACCACGCTTTCGCTGGTCAACGCAAACTTTCAAGGCAAAGATCGTGGAATTGCATTTGCGATCTGGGGTTCCACCATTGGCGCCATGGTCGCGATAGGTCCTGTAGTGGGCGGCTGGTTGGCTACAAATCTCAGCTGGAACTGGGCATTCCTGGTAAACATTCCGGTGGGACTTCTCATCATCATTGGTTTGCTAGTTTTTGTTGCTGAATCTAAGTCCGAAAACCCAAGTAAGGGCCTTGATTTTATTGGTGCAATTTTCAGCATGATTCTGTTTGGTTTCTTAGTCTTTGCGCTTATTGAAGGGCGTCTATACGGCTGGCTCTTTGTTAACCCGCTGCACCGTGAATTCCAAATCGGTGATTTCAAATGGGCGAAAGAAGGAATTTCAGTAATTCCTATCGCTTTGGCAATTGCCTTGATCGCACTTGTTGCATTCATTCTCTACGAACGCCGTCGCGCACAAAATGGTAAGCCAGTAATTCTTGATCTTGATTTGTTTAAGATTTCATCGTTCCGCAATGGTTCAATCGCTGCGCTGATTGTTTCACTGGGTGAGTTTGGATTGGTATTTGCAATTCCACTGTGGCTACAAGGTGTGCTTGCGCTTGATTCCGTTTCTGCAGGACTTGTACTGCTTTGGTTGGCTGTGGGAGCGTTCCTTGCATCAGCCGTTGGTGGAATTCTCTCAAACAAGCTTCTACCGGTACAAAGCGTTCGCCTTGGTTTGGCGCTTGAAGCAATTGGCGTGCTTGGCATTGCAATCTTTGCTTCTAATACCGGCGGTTGGTGGTCAATTGCGGTTTGGCTTTTGATCTATGGCATCGGTGTTGGTCTGGCCACTGCCCAGCTAACCAATGTGATAATGGTTGACGTTCCACTGGAGCAAGTTGGCCAGGCATCTGGAACACAGTCCACCACTCGTCAGGTTGGATCGGCGCTTGGTATTGCAGTGCTGGGAACTATTTTGTTCACTAGTTCAACTTCATTTGTTGGCAACTATGTTGAAAACCAACCAACTCTTCAAGAAATGAATCTGGTTACTCGTCAGACATTTGCATCAATCCCAGCGAACTATGTAACGGAAACCTCTGGTGTCATTGTTAAGGACATGGACAAGTTTTTGATGAACTCGAAGGTTCCTCAAGACATTGCCGAGGAAGCAAAGGCTAATTCAGAACGAGGTTTCCTTGATGCAGTTAAGGTAACTTCCTACGCAGCAGCCGTCTTCTTGGGTCTTGGCTTAGTTTCAACCGTAGGACTGGACCGCAAGAAGTCCAAAAGAAAGCCCGCTGCAAAAAAGGCCGCAACTACCAACGATTAGCGGCCTAAGCCAAAATCTTTTGCAGTGCCCTGATTAGTTCGTGCTGGTTCTTCATCTCATTAGGTTGCACTGGATACAGGTAGCTGGTGGTGTAACCAAAACCTATTCTGTTTTGTAGATCACCAAAAGCGGCCTGGCCACCAATTCCATCGTGACCAAATGATTTATCGCTTGTGTATTCACGTGAACCAGGCACGTTCAGCATAAAACCCAGACCTCTAGCGGCCCACGGCCCAGGCTCGCCCCATACCGACTGACCAAAGCTGCCAGGTTGAATAGCCTTCAGGATGGTGTCGTCAGATATAAGGCGAATACCCTGGGTACTGGTGACGGCCGCCGAGTAAATATTTGCCATAGCGGAAGCACTCATTACGCCGTTAACTCCAGGCAGTTCAACTTGAAGAACGCGTGAGTCATTGAAGCCTATGCCATCGCCGATGACCGCTGCAGGTAGCGCACCGCCAAAGGTCATGGATTTTTCATTCCAGTAAGTGGCACTGCCAACCTCTGCGTTGCTTGGCTGACGACTATCGTCAGAGATCAACTTTGCAACTCTGTGTAGCTCGCCAGCTGGCGTTCCAATCCAGGCGTCAATGCCTAGCGGTTTTGCAATTTGTTGCTCAAATAATTCACCGGCAGTTTTGCCTGTGACCGAATGAATCAACTTTCCAACCAGGTGACCAAATGTAATTGCGTGGTAAGCGTGACCTACACCTGGCTGCCAAAGTGGTTCTTGCTTGGCAAGTTCGTCGACCACGGTATGACCATCAAGCAACTCTTCAAGATTTAGATCGCGGCGCACGGCTGAGAGTCCAGCCTTGTGCTGCAAGATCCATTTGACTGGAATGTCTTGCTTGCCGCCTTGTGCAAATTCAGGCCAGTAGTGTGCAACCTTTTCTTCTGGGTCAAGAAACCCCATTTCAATCAACTGGTTGGCCATTATTGAGGTCAAACCCTTGGTATTTGAAAAAATCACCTGGGCGGTTTTATCATTCCATGGTTTGCCAGGCGACTGTTCACCTTGAAAAACATTTACAACTTCAACGCCATCTTGCCAAACCGATAGTGCCGAACCGCCGGCTGGCGCTACTTTCCCTTGTTCGAAGAATAAGTCAGCCAACGGTTGAAATTCTTTTTCAATAATCATTTACTTCTTTCTAAACACGAAGTGCCCAGCTGTTCGGCTGGGCACTTCGCAACCATGGAAAGGTTTAGGAGTTTGGAGCTTAGTGAATCTGGTTGATTGTTCCGGTAAGAGTGTTCAACTCATTTTCTAGTTCGGCCATTGCCTCGCCACCAGCCATTAGGTCAGTGATTTGTTCACGAGTGCGCTCGCCTTTCTTGAAGTCGTCGGCTTTTTCACCGCGAATCAAGACTGCAAAGTGATCTCCCACGGTTAACGCATGTGACACGTTGTGGGTGACCAAAATAACTGCAATGCCCTTATGCTTTGCCTGCATGATGATGCGAAGCACGTGAGTAGCTTCTTTCACGCCAAGCGCAGCAGTTGGTTCATCAAGAATCAAAACCTTGGCGCCAAAATGAACTGCACGCGCAATGGCAGAAGCCTGACGTTCACCACCGGATAGCGAACCAATTAAACGCTCACCATCGGTTACACGAGTGATACCAAGAGCCTGCATTTCGCGAACGGCAACTTGGTTTGCGTACTTCTTGTCGAATCGCTTGAACGGACCCCAGCCCTTGGTTGGCTCTAGCCCAACAAAAAACGAACGGCCAACGCTCATTAGCGGGAAAGTTCCACCAAACTGGTGAACAGTTGCAACACCGCGGTCGTTTGCATCTTTTGGAGACTTGAACTCTACGTTCTCACCCTCCCATTGAACAGTGCCCTCGGTTGGTTTGTGGAAACCAGAAAGCACCTTGATCAAGGTTGATTTACCGGCACCGTTGTCACCAAGCAAGCAGAGTACTTGCCCTGGGTAGACCTCTAGCGAAACATCGTTTAGCGCCTTGTAACCAGCGAAATCCTTGGTTACATTCTTCAAGCTGAAGATTGGCTTTGAAGTTGACTTAGCCATTATTTTGACTCCTTAGCTGACTTCTTCTTGCCGCCACCAAGTGCAAGGCGACGGAAGGTGTTGTTAGAAAGTACGGCTGCTAGCAGCAGGGTACCAATGAATAGCAATGCCCAGTCAGACTCCCAACCGGTGTAGTAGATGCCCTGACCAACAGTTGCGAAAGTGATACAACCAAGCACCACACCAACTGGGGAACCGTAACCGCCGGTTAGCAGTACGCCACCAATAACTACAGCAATAATCGAGTTGAAAACGAATGACGAACCCGCGCCAACCTGGGCGCTGTTGTACATGGCGGTCTGAACGATACCTAGTAATGCCGAACCAACACCGCTGCCCATGAAAAGTGCGATACGAACCTTGTCTACCGGTATACCGGTTGCCTTGGCAGAAACTACATCGCCACCGATTGCGTAAATCCAGTTACCGTACTTAGTCTTGTAGAGAATCCAAGAAACAATTGCCGAAACGATAATGAAGAGACCGATCGCGCCTTCCCAGTTGTTGAAGAACAAAGTTCCAAGCGTGTCCTTTAGCCATGGCTCTGGAGTTACGTCTGCTTGAAGTGTTCCGGTAAGCAAGCGGATGATACCAAAAGCCAAACCAGAGGTTGCAAAGCTAACCGCAAGGGTAACTACGAATGAAGGCAGATTTGTCTTCGTGGTAATAATTCCATTCAAGAAACCTGCGATGAGTCCAACGGCCAACGCACCGCCCACACCAACGATAGTTGGAAGCCCATATGTGCCTGATAGCAAGGCCATAACAACAGCGGAAGCCATCATGGTTGAACCAACCGAAAGATCTAGGTCGCCGGCAATCATTACCAAGGCTACGGGGAGCGCGATAAGGCCAAGCTCTGCCGCGATGTTTAAGGTAC
Organism: Rhodoluna sp.; assembly: GCA_024645105.1. Classification (GTDB taxonomy): domain Bacteria; phylum Actinomycetota; class Actinomycetes; order Actinomycetales; family Microbacteriaceae; genus Rhodoluna. The sequence continues at coordinate 7,596 of JAHEGM010000071.1, read as the reverse complement.
TTGAAAGACCACCAGGGCCCAAGAATTCTGCACCGCCAAAAATAGCGAAGAAAATAAAAACGAAAAGTGCGCTAACAAATGCGCCAAACTCTGGTCGACGAAGAAGTGATCGTACGTCGAAAACCGGCTTTTGTGCAGCCATGGGTGCTCCTAATTAAAAATTGAAAAGATTTGAGTTGAATGGGCCGGGCTTTCCCGGCCCATTCAACTCAATTTGTAGCTAGTTGCTAATCAGAGATTAGCGCTGACCTGACTTAACGCCAGCCTTAACCTTGGTTGCGTTAGCCTTGGTGATCAACGCAGGACCAGTTAGTACGTCAGCAGTTGCAGGAAGGATTCCATACGCTGAGTAGTACCAAGCAGCTGTAGTTGCAAGGAATGACTGCAACCAACCCTGCTGGTCAACTAGAACAACAGCGGTGTCGCCCTTCTCAACTAGGTCCATCAGGGTGTTGGTCATGTCGAATGTTCCAACCTTTGCCTTTGAACCAGCTGCCTTCACACCAGCAACAACTGCGTCACCGTTTGAGGTACCCATAACTGCGTCAACAGTCTTGTCCTTTGCAAGTGCACCCTTAACAGCGTTAGCTACAGCGGTTGCATCCTTGAACTTGGTGATGTCGATGTTTAGAGTTGAGAACTTAACACCAGCAGCGCCAGCCTTGGTACCTGCACAACGTGCTTCGTGGTTCACGGTTCCAGGTGACATGTTTGCACAAAGGATGTGCTTGACCTTAAGTGACTTTAGGTAAGTACCTGCAGCCTTACCAGCTGGGAACTCATCTGAGCCGTAGTAAGCAAGTGCGCCTACCTTCTTGCGCTCGGTTAGACCAGTGTTGTATAGGAATACTGGTGTACCACCCTTAACCGCAGCAGTGATTGCTGGGTTCTGAGTTGCAGGAACCCAAATAGGGGTTGCAATTGCGTCAGCACCTGAGTCAAGCGCAGTCTTTAGGATCTTGTTCATGTCAGGACCAATGTTTGACCAGTCCTTGATTGCCAACCAAGTAGCCTTGTGGCCATCTGCTTCTACTGCAGCTTTAGCAGCATCAAAACCGTTCTTTACAACTGTAAAGAACGGGTCAGTTCCACCAAGTGCGTAAATCTTCTTGGTGTCTGCAGCGGTTGCTGCGGTTGCGTTTACGCCAGTAAAGGCCAACGCTGCAACTGCAGCAACCGCTGCAATCTTTAGTGATGTCTTCTTCACTACTATCTCCTTCATTTTTCTTTACTGGCTATACGGTGTACAGCCATCCTCGATCGCTTCTTACTTCTATGAAAGAATTCGGTCGAAACTTTTTTGCTTGTGCGCAATACCCGCTTTGTCTGCACCTTCGTACAGCACCTGTGTTGCAAATTCAAGACCTTCGATGCGTCCCATCGAAGTATCTTCGTGTTCGATGTTGACAATCATGTTTGGGTCTACATCGTAGAGCGCTTTTAGGAATTCCGCCCAGTGATCAGAGTCGTGCCCCTTACCCACTGCAACAAAGTCCCAGGCAGAATCTTTAGGCCACGAGTTTACGAATTCCTGATCACCCATGTTGGTGCGATTTTCTGTGGTGCGAACAAAACTGTTGTCCAAAACGCCAACTAGTTTGGCGTTATCGGTGTTGATTCGAACGTCCTTGGCGGCGGCGTGGTAGACCAATCCACCAAGTTCGCGAACCACGGCGGCTGGGTCCATTTGTTGCCAGTAGAGGTGTGAGGCATCAAGCTCAACACCCACGTGAGTGGCACCAACTTCTTCTACAAAACGGTGGGTGCTTGGCACGTTGAAAACGATGTTCTGCGGGTGTAGTTCTAGGGCAACTTTCACATCAAGGTCTGCTGCCAAAGCGTTGGCTTCTTTCCAGAACTTGGCAGCAACTTCAAATTGGTAGTCAAGAACATCTAGCGCTGCCGAGCTCCACGCGTTTACGATCCAATTTAGGTAAGTCGAAGAATCGTTGTCGCCTGGGCAACCAGACATGGTCACTACACGGTTCTGGTTTAGGCGACGGGCCAGCTTAATTGAGCGCAGCACGTCGGCAGACTGTGGGCCACGGATTCTTGGGTTTGGGTGCAGCGGGTTTCCGTTGCAGTTCAAACCAAGTAGTTCAAGACCCGCTTCTTCGAAATGGCCAAGGAAGTCATCGCGAGCGGAATCAGATTCTAAAATTTCATCGATATTTGGAATGTGAATCGGAGGCAAGAATCCTCCCGTGTTTAATTCGATTCCCTCGAGGCCCAATTCCTTGACGGCCGAAAGAGCCTCAGGTAATGAGCGATCGTGGAGGATCGCGTTGTAAACACCAAACTTCATTTGTTATTCCTATTACTTATTAATTAGCTGACTTGTAAAAACTTGGCTTTGCCTGATACTTAGCCTGAACCTTAGTGCCGGTCTTCAGTGCTTCAAGTCCCGCTTCTACAGCAGCAGCTGCAAGATAGCCGTCCCAGGCACTTGGGCCATCAATGGTGCCCTTTTCAACGGCGCGAACCCAACGCTGAATTTGTGCGTCGTAGGCCGCGGCAAAACGAGTCTTGAAAGATGCGTGCTCTTGTGTGATGAGCTGACCATCGTAAGCAATTTCCATGCCTGCGGCACGACCAATATCTGCGATGCCGCTCTCGAATACAGCTTCAGTCTTTACCTGGTAGCCGAAACCAACCGATACGTTCATCTCAACTGTTGCAAGGACTTCGCTCTCGGTTTCTAGCAATACCAGAATCGGTTCTTGCAAACCTGCTGGGCTCTTTGAATTGCGCTTGAAGTGCTTAACCTCAACAGACTTGATTGGTGAGTCAGCCAAGAAACGAACAACGTCAATCTCGTGAACAACTGAGTCAAAGATCAGCATGTCGTTGTGGTAGCTGTCTGGAACCGATGGGTTGCGGTGCTTGCAGTGCAAACCAAGAAGTTCGCCCTTGTCCTGTGAAGCAATTAGTTCGCGCAGTGCTGCGTACTCAGCATCAAAACGACGCATAAAGCCAACCTGCACAAGCTGCTTACCTGAAGCAATCTCTGCTTCAACAATGCGCAGTGAGATTTCGGCATCCGGTGCCAGTGGCTTCTCACAAAGAATAGGTAGTCCAGCTGCTATGGCTGGAATCAATACTGGCTCATGGAATTGGCCAGGTGTGGCAATTAGGACGGCATCCATTGCATCAGCTGCAATGGCGTCCTCGATGTTCTTGTACCAGGCCGCGTTTGGAGCGGTCCCAAGGGCGGCTTGTGCGCGAGCCTCATCCGGCTCAACAATGGCGCTAACAGTTGCACCAACAATGCGGTTTTCGATACGAATTACGTGATCCGCACCCATAAGTCCGGCACCAACAACGGCAATGCGAAGTTCCTTGGTTACGGTTGCGTTGTTAGCAGTTGCCATTATTTCTCTTCCTTGAAAAATCGAACCCCGGCTTTTTGGCTGATGGCCCCACGCAAACCAGTTTTATCTGGAGCGCTCCACAAAAGTAGCACCCAGCCGCGACTGTTTGGACTGTATTTACCGAATTGTTACTATGTCTATACAAACTGTTATAAACGCCAGTAATGGCAATAAGTGAGTGTTTTGGCTACAGTTGGGGACTATGCCCAACACCAAAGCTGGTAAGCCAGCCCTTAAGCCACCCACTATTTATGACGTGGCAGCTGAAGCCGGGGTGTCTAAGTCATTAGTTTCTCTGGTGCTCAGCGGAGATATTGGGGTCAGCGAAGGTAAAAGGGCAGCCGTTCTAAAGGCAATCGATAAGTTAGGCTACCGCCCCTCCAAATTTGCCCAACAGCTGGCGGGTGGTCGTACCAAGACCATCGGGGCGATTATTACTGACTACCGCAATCTTTCGTTCATCGGTTTTTTGCGAGGCTTGCGTGAAGTTGCCGATGATGCTGGTTTTCAAGTAATCGTCAGCGACCTGCACAACAGCCCAAACTTCTCTGACCACGCGGTGTCGGCGCTGATGTCGATGCGCGTCGATGGACTGGTTATTGCGGCTGAGGTTCCGGAACGACAGCAACTTGAAATCGATGTGCCTTTTGTGACCATTGGTGATCGCATGTACGTGCATCCAAAATCTGACTTGGTGCGCGGCGATGACTCTGAGGGAATGCGATTGGTAGTTGAACACTTGGTTGAACTTGGACACAAAGACATCATTCACATCACCGGCTACGGCGGAATGTCGCTCAAGCGCAAAGAGGCTTTCATTAAATATATGGAAGAGCATGGCTTGGTTCCAAAAGTAATGGGCTACGGAGCGCCGACTACCGAAATTGGTGGTTACCTGGTTGCAAAAGAAATTCTTGATAGCGGTGAAACTTTTACTGCAATCTGCGCAACGAACGATTCGCAAGCCGCAGGTGTCTTAGCAGCTTTGAAAGAAAGAAACGTTCGGGTACCTGACGATGTCTCTGTAATTGGATATGACAACACCCCAATCGCATCGGAATATTTTCTGAAACTTACGACAGTTGATGAACAAGGTGCCCAAATTGGCCGCGAAGCAGCAAGAATTTTGTTGGAGCGCATGAATAAGGATTCTGCGAAAGCGTTGACAAAAATTCTTATTTCGCCACAGTTAAGCGTTCGAGATACAACGGCAAAACCAAAAGCAGTCGCTAAAAAGCGAACCAATAAATAATTTTCTAAGCCCAGCGCGAAGCTAGGTAGTCTGCCTTTACGCGGCGAATAGTGCCAGAGCGTGCGCGCAGAATAATTGAATCGGTTGTTAGGTACTGACCGTTCTTCTTCACTCCATCAAGCAGCAGACCATCGGTTACACCGGTAGCAACAAAGTATGTGTTCTCGCTGGCTACTAGATCGTGAATCTCAAAAATCTTGTCAAGGTCGTGACCGGCTGCAAGTGCGCGCTTCATTTCCTCTGGTGACTGCGGGGCAATGCGCCCCTGCATGTAACCGTTCAACGCCTGAGTTGCACAAGCAGAAATCGCACCCTCTGGCGCACCACCAATTCCAAGCAGCATGTCAATGTTTCCGCCACCGGTTACCGCGTGAATACCTGCAGCAACATCGCCGTCCAAGAACAAACGAGTACGTGCACCGGCGCGACGAACAGCCTCCATCAATCCAACGTGACGTGGGCGGTCAATCATCGCAACGGTGATTTCGCTGACATCTTTTTTCAATGCCTTAGCAAGTTCGCGCACGTTGTCTTCCGGTGAAGCATCCAAGCTCACCGCACCCTTGCCCTCGATACGAGTAATCAGCTTGTCCATGTAGAAGACATCTTTAGGGTTGTACATTGTGCCCTTGTCGGCAACTGCAATCACCGATATCGCATGCGCGCGACCCGATGCGGTAACGCTGGTGCCATCTACTGGGTCAACCGCAATGTCACACTCTGGGCCATTGCCATTTCCCACGACCTCGCCATTGGCGAGCATTGGGGCTTCATCTTTTTCGCCTTCACCAATGACTACGGTTCCGCGGAAATCAACTGTGTTAAGAAAGTCACGCATTGCTTCAACGGCCGCGCCGTCTGCTGCGTTTTTGTCGCCTCGACCAATCCAAGCACTAGCTTTAATCGCGGCCGCTTCAGTTGCGCGAACTAGCTCTACGCCTAAGTTGCGATCTGGTTTATTGCTCATTGGACTTCCTTGTCTTTAGCAGTTCTAGTACCAATACTAGACTTTGCTCTAGCAATGGCGTAAAGGAGCCCATGAAGACACTAAGCGAAACTGCTCGCGGATATATATTTGCAATCAGCGCAGTGGTTGGCTTCGGCGGAACTTTTATCGCGGTGGCTCTTGGTTACCAAAGCTTTGATGCACTGACGATGAGTTTTGGTCGAGTCATCCCAGCAGCTATTGCGGCTGTGATTTCTTTGAAGTTACTCAAGCAACCTTTACTTCCTCCCAAAGAAGCTTTCCCGGTTATTTTTGGTGTCACAGGTGGAGTAGTAATTGGTTTTCCACTGCTTTCCACGCTTGCTCTTATGACCGTGCCACCGGCGGATGCCGGTGTGATGGGTGCAATTACGCCAATCATCACGGCAGTAATTGCTGTATTCATCGGTCACAAAAAACCAAAGCGCCTGTTTTGGCTGGCAGCTTCTATGGGTTCACTTTCGGCTGCAATATTGGCCTACTTCCGCGGCGGCAGTGATCTTGGTGGTGGCGAGTTCTGGGGCTACATTCTTTTGACCGGTGCCATGCTGGTTGCGTCAATGGGCCACATCTCTGGCAACTACCTGGCGGGTAAAGGGTTCAACTCGTTCCACGTTTTATGCTGGGCGGTAATTATCTCGATTCCAATCCAGTTGCCTGGAGTTTTGATTGACTGGGCAATCAACCCAATAACTCAGGTACCGACTCTTGGAGCCATCGCTGGGTTCCTGTTTGCCAGCCTGTTCTCAATTTTGTTTGGCAATTACATGCTGAATCACGGTTTCCACAAAATTGGTTTGGTTCGTGGTGCGCAACTTCAACTTATCCAGCCGATTGTGACGATGATTTTGTCGATCGTGATTTTGCACAAAGCGGTTTCGCCAATTACCTGGATTGCGGCGGCAGCAATTCTTGCCAGCGTGGCCTGGAGCCAACGCCTCAAGTAGAAATCTTTATGCCGCGTCCTTTGGGGTAAGCGGATTAATTTCGCCCGTCGCAAGTTCTTGTTTGAACGCCTCAAGAATTGAACGAAGCGATTGCGGAGCAATGCCTAGAACCTTCTTGGTGTATTCATTGCCAAGCGATGAATCCACCGGAACCGCAGCTGGGAAAAGTTGATCAGCCGGTGGATCGCTCTCTCGAAGTAGCGAGGCGTCAAGTTCGAAAATCTCGCAAGTCAACTTAGCCAGTTCCATTCGTGAAACCGCTTCGTCGCCAACTAGATGCAGGGTGCCGGTTGCATTGCGCAAAATTACGCGCTCAATCTGGGCACCGATTTCTGCGGCAAGTGAAGGCGTGGTCACCTTGTTGACGCGGTCGCCGCCCCAAACGGTAAATGTTTTTCCAGCCTGCAGTGCCTCAACCAGCGAGAACACAAAGTAACCAAAGCCAACGTCTTGCGAGCGTGGGCTCTCGGTGATCTGGTGCTGGCCCATCACTCCGGCAATTCGGCAAATTGCACCATTGGTTGGTGCAAGGTCGCGAATAACCTGCTCGCTCAAAATCTTTAGGGCACCGTAGAAGTTGATCGGGTTGCCTGGGTCTGTCTCAGGCACGCGGTGCTGACTGCCGTCCATAGTCCAGTCGGTCGAGATCAATATCGGTTTGGCACCGGCCTTGTTGGCGGCCAAAGTAACGCGCTGAGTCATGCCCGGGAATGAGTCGTAACCTGCCTGGCGATCTTGCACCAATTTATTGAATTCATTTGAGATGGCGCAGTGAACCACTGCATCGCAACCGGCCAGGCCCTCAGCGATTGAGTCCACGCTTTTGAAATCCACGATCTTGATTGGCCAACTTGGGGAAACCTCGGGCGCACGGCGGCCAAGCCCAACAACCTCGTGCCCGTACTTCTCTAGAACGGCCGCAATATTGCTACCTACAAATCCGGTTGAACCGGTAATCGCGATTTTTGCCATTTGCTCTTCCTTGAGCTCGAAATGTGTCTAAACTTTGTGATTACAATACCATTGGAACGGTCCACAAAT
>JAHEGM010000065.1 GCA_024645105.1 Rhodoluna sp. | reverse complement strand
ATTCCGGTGTCTCGCACAAATGATATTTGGGTGGATGCTGGGGTGAGACCAGATTCGTTTGGAAACTGAAGTGCAAGCACCGCAAAAACGGTAGCAACCACACCCTGCATGGCTATCTTTGCCCAGCCGGTTAGGCCAAGGCTTCGTTGCCGGTGGGTCTTGATGAAATCGTCAATGAAACCAACAAGACCAAGTCCAACCAGCATGAACAAAACTAGAAGTGCCGAAGCGGTAGGTGTTTCAAAGTTTGCTAGCTTGCCAACGAAGTACCCAAGTACCGCGGCAACAATAATTACCACGCCACCCATTGTTGGTGTTCCGTGTTTGGTGTGGTGAGACTGAGGGCCATCCTCGCGAATGAATTGACCCCAACGCAATTTCTTGAATAACCAAATGAAGCCAGGAGTCACCAATAGAGTGAATGCCATTGCTACCCCGCCGGCAAGCAGAATTGCTCTCATGCTGTCAACTCCATCAAATCGTCTCCCAAGTGTCTCAAGTTCGCTGATTTGGATGACTTAACCAGTACCAAATCGCCAGCCATAAGCATTCCACGAACATGGGCCAAAGCCTCGTCAATTGATTCAAAGAATTTTGACTCGCCGGCCCACGAACCTTCTTGCTCGGCGCCCATGTGTATCAACTTTGCACCTTGCCCGACAACAATCAACTGGTCAATGTTCAAGCGAACAACGATGCGGCCAATGGCATCATGCTGCTCACGAGACTGGCTACCAAGCTCCGCCATCTCACCCAAAATTGCAATTGTGCGCCTGCCCGAGCGACCAAGTTGCGCCAAAGTTTGCAACGCGGCCTTAGTTGAGTCGGGGCTTGCGTTATAGGCGTCATTGATTACGGTGACTCCGTCGGCGCGATTAAGCACCTGCATACGCCAACGCTCTGCCAGCGGCATCTCGTCAAGGGTTTTCACAATTAGATCTCGTGAAACACCAAGTTGATCGGCAACTGCTGCTGCCGCAAGAGCATTCATCACATGGTGCTCACCCAGTATCTGGAGATTAACCTGGCTGGTTACTCCGTCTGGCCAGTGCAGAGTGAACTTCGTACCATCTATCGTCAATGATTGATCGCTTGCACGATAACCTGCCTCGGATGAGGTACCGAACCAAATTGGATTGGCCTTAGTGTCTTTTGCCATTTCGGCTACATAACCATCGTCGGCGTTCAAAATCAGTGTTGATCCTGCTTGCATCCCCTGAGCTAACTCACCCTTAATTTTTGCCGTGATTTCTATGCCACCAAACTCACCAACGTGGGCCAAGCCAACCTTGAGAATCACACCTAAGTCAGGCTTTGAGATGTCAGTGAGGTATTTGATGCTGCCAACTCCGCCGGCTCCTAGCTCTACGACTAGAAACTTTGTTGACTCTGATGTTTGAAGAATTGAGTAGGGCGCGCCAACTTCGTTGTTATAGGACTCAATTGGCGCAATAGTTTCGGCTACCTTGCTCAAAATTGCGTTGAGCATATTCTTTGTGGTTGTCTTGCCATTTGAGCCGGTAATACCGATCACCTTGAGATTGGTGCTCTTTCGTATTTCAGTCAAAACAAATTCGGTAAGTGAGCCAAGTGCTAAAACTGAATCTTTTACCAAAATTTGTGGTGCCGCCAAGTTTTCAATCAAACGTTCGACAACAACGGCCACCGCTCCAGCTGCAATAGCCTGCTGGGCAAATTCGTGGCCATCGGTCACTTCACCGGGTTTAGCGACAAAAAGGGCGCCAGCCGTAACAAGACGCGAATCGGTTTCAACGGATCCAAACACAACAACCGTTGCATCTCCGTGCACCGTTGCATTTATTGCCGAAGCTATTTCTGCGACAGAAAGTTTTATCATGACCAACCATGCTCTCTGAGCGCTTCGCGTGCTTCGTGCCTTGCCGAGTATGGGGTTCGAACTCCACGGATGTCTCGGTAATCCTGATGCCCAGGCCCAGCCCAGAGAATGGCGTCACCTTCTTTGGCCAATGAAACTGCCTTGCGGATTGCCGCCTCTGGTGGTGATACCTCATAAATCTCGATGCCTGGCTTAGCCGCCACCGCAGCTGCCATCAAGGTTTGACGGATGGACGCCGGATCTTCAAATCTTGGGTGGTGGTCTGTGATTATGAGGATGTCTGAGCCTTCGGCTGCGACCTGAGACATTGCCGGTCTTTTTGATGCATCGCGATCGCCATCAGCGCCAAAAAGCATAATTACTTTTCCATCGGTGACTTTTCTGACCGCAGCCAGAGTGTTTAGAAACGCATCAGGACTGTGACCAAAGTCAACGTAGACATCAGGTCCGGTTTCACCGGTAACACGCTCTGTTCGACCAGGCAGGTAGGCCTCAATTCCGCCCTCAATGGCAGCGGCAATTTTTTCAGGATCAAAGCCAGCTTCGATGAGCATCACGATAGCCAAGCCGGCATTCGCCGCCATGTGCGCCCCCAACAGAGGAACACGCGAGCGAATGGTCACACCATCGGGTCCGGCAAGAACAAAAGATGTGTACTTTGGCGTCTCTGCGGTTACGGCAACGTGCCAATCGGCATCAACACCAAGTTCACTTGTGATGGTAACAACAGGAATTTCAGAGTTCTTTACAAAGTCGCGGCCGTATTTAGTGTCAAGGCAAACAACACCACGCTTGGCACGCTTCTTAGTAAATAATGGCAATTTAGCTTCTAGGTACTCCTGCATGTCTTTGTAGTCATCAAGGTGGTCATGACTCAAATTTGTAAAACCAACCACGTCAAAGTGCAGTCCGTCTACGCGAAGTTGACTCAGCGCCTGGGCAGAAACTTCAATGGCAACCGCGCTGACACCTTTTTCACGCATACGAGCGATTAGCGCTTGCATCTCTGGTGACTCCGGTGTTGTCAGGCGGCTAACAATTACCTCACCTGCGATGTGTCTTTCAGCCGTGGAGGTAAGGCCGGTTGTCTCGCCTAGCTGACGAAGAATTCCTTCGAGCAGATAACTGGTTGAGGTTTTTCCGTTGGTTCCAGTTGTGGCAAATAGTTTTGGCATGTTGCCAGGAATGTTGCCGTAAACGTAGGCAGCCAGATCACCTAAATGCGCTCGGGGGTTTTCTAGAAGCAGCACTGGCAATGCGCTTGAGTTAATTATTTGCTGACCGGCTTGATCAGTCACCACAGCAACCGCGCCTTGAGCTAAAGCCTTTTCAAAAAAGTTTGCACCATGGGTTTTTTTACCCGGCATGGCCACAAACAGATCACCGGCGCGAAGATCGCCGGTGTTCATGCTGATGCCCGTAATTGAAATTGAATCAACCACACCCGTAACTGGCAACTTAAATTGAGCGGCAAACTCCCCCAGCGCCACTGGCTTAACGTGGTCTGGTCTTAGAATTGGCGGAATCTGCTCTTTCATAGTCATTACCATTCCAACGGTAAGTCAGAAGTCTTAGTTGTTGACGGCGGCACACGGTAGGCACGTAATACCTGCTGCATGATTCTCTTAAACGGAGTTGCCACACCCAAAGAAGATCCCACGGTTCTTGACTTGTATGCGGTTACCGCAACAACAAATTGTGGGTCTTCAATTGGGGCAACTCCAAAATAAGAGATTGCGTAAGGGCCGGCATACTTTCCAGTGTTTGGGTCTCGGATCTGCGCGGTACCGGTCTTTGCTCCAATACGGTACCCAGGAACAGCTCCGTATCTACCAATTGGGCCAGCTTCGACCACTCTCTCCATCATGGCAAGGACCTGATCGTTTGCCTCCTTGGAGATTACTTTGACCCCGCCACGAGTTTCTGGAATCTTAAAATTTTCAACGTTTTCTTCACAACCATCAACCAAGACAGGGTCTAGTCGCACTCCATCATTGCCAAATGTTTGATACATCATGGCAGATTGAATGGGGGTAACTGAGACACCCTGGCCAAACATGGAAACGTATTTCTTCACGCCGTCCCAGTCCTTGAGTGCGTTCAACTGCCCTGAGCCTTCGCCAGGAAATTTGATTGAAGTCTTTGATCCCAGACCAAATTTTTCAAGGTACTGATACCTGACCTTGTAGTCAACGCTCTTACCTATCTCAAGAATTCCAGTGTTAGAGGACTCGGCCAAGACTCCGGTCAGAGTCAGTTGTTCGGTTGGGTGAAAGTGGCTGTCAGTAACTTTGTAGCCATCTGAATTTGGCACAGTCCATGAGTATGGAACAACAGCCTTGGTATATGGGTCACCCATGCCGGTATCAACCACGGTCGCGGCTGTGATGGTTTTTAGAGTTGAACCAGGCTCAAAAGCAAATTGGAACACCCTTGCACGGCGATCATCTGCAGATAGCTTTCCCGGATCGTTTGGGTCAACAGATGGAGCCTCAGCTGCAGTCAAGATTCTGCCGGTCTTGGTTTCAATAATTACCGCACTTGCCCAATCGGCTCGCAAATATGAAACAGTGCTCGCCAACACCTGCTGGGTAAAGTACTGCAAATCTGCATCAATAGTCAGGCGGATATTTTTACCGGGTTTGGCTTCTTTAGTAGTGCTAACACTTGATGGAATCTTGATTCCGTCAACGCCTTTTTCGTAGGTCTCTTCGCCATCTTGACCGGCAAGACACTTGTCATATCTTTGCTCGAGGCCTTCCATGAGCCCCGAATCAGTTATGAAACCAAGCAGGTTTCCGGCAACGGCACCGTTTGGATAAATTCTTTCGGCGATTGGGTCGTAGTAGAGCCATGGCACGTTCATGTCACGAATTTTGCGGTAAGAACCTGCGTCCACTCGTTTCTTAATTTGCGAGTATTCACCGGTGCCGGTTATTTTGGCAGTCACGTCCGCGGCAGACATATCCAAAATTGTGGAAAGTTCGGCAACCACCTGCTCCACAGAAATCGTGACAGATTCGCCTTTCACTGTTTTAGTGAACGGTCCCACTTTGCTTGGAGCAGCGTTGATGTCATATCTAAAAACTGTTTTGGCCAAAACTTTGCCGTTGGCATCAAGAATTTGACCGCGAAGTGCGGGAATCACTCTGGTGACCGCTCGCTTTTCGTAAGACTTCTCGTTAATGGCATTGGCCTGAATAATCTGCAGATCAACGAGCCTGATTGCAAACACCACCACTAGAACAAGAATGATCCCGATAACTTTTTTGAGACGGCTTGCGGGGTCACCAGGCGTCAGATATGTCATCTGCCGACCTGCCTAACTAGTGGGTTGGTGAAGCTGGAATAGCGCCACCATTAGAAATTACTTGACCGGTAGCGGCTTTCTGGTTAGCGACATCCTTCACTACAACGGTGTCTGTGCTGGCAACGGTTGTCGCCAAATTGGTCGAAGTCTGAGTCATCACAGAATTGGGAATCAGATTTGTGGCGACTCGGCCATCGGTGTTTAGAGCCGCCTTTGGCTTACCGAAGACTTTCTGATCAGCGATGCTCAGGAAAACCGGATTGGCATTGGCAATCATGCCCAATTTTTGAGCGGAGTTCGAAAGATTCTGCTGCGAGGCCAGGGAATCAACTTCTTCAGCAAGAATCTGAGTGGTTGTTGTAAGTTCGCGCTTTTGGTGCTGAAGGTCGGCCAATTCATAAACGGCAGTAGAGGTCAAAATGTGTAGCAGCAGGTTCAATAGAGCGATCGAAAGAGCACCGATAGTCAAGATTCCCACTAGAGCAACACCAGGGCGAGCAGACCGCACGCCAGCCAGCGAAACGGAACGAAGCTGTGGTCGCGCGGCGGCAAGGTTTCTGCGTGGTGTGGTCAGACGAATGGTGCTCATGCTGCTCTCCGGATCTTTTCTGCAGCGCGAAGTCGAACAGACGCCGCGCGTGGGTTTCTAGCAATTTCTTCTGCGGTAGCCGCTTCGGCGCCCTTCACCAAAAGGCGCAAGGTTGGGGCGTGCTCAGGAAGTTCAATAGGTAGCTCAATCGGAGCCGATGAGTTAGCGGCGGCTACAAGAGCGTGCTTAGTGATTCTGTCTTCAAGCGAGTGATAAGACATCACAACGATTCGGCCGCCGACTGCAAGAGCTGCAATGGCTGCCGGCATAGTGCGGGTTAGCACCTCAAGTTCGCCGTTCACTTCAATTCTTAGCGCTTGAAAAACACGCTTGGCTGGGTGCCCGGTGCTTTTTCCTGGAATGAAAGGAATTACTTTGGCAATCAACGCGGCTAGTTGAGTGCTGGTTTCAAAAGGTGAGCTCTTACGGATGGCGATAATTTCACGGGCCACAGCCTTGGCATAACGCTCTTCGCCGAATTCTTTGAAGATTCGCGCCAAGTCGTTTTCTGAGTAGCTGTTTACAACATCGGCAGCTGTCTTGCCGGTGGTTGAATCCATGCGCATGTCCAGCGGAGCCTCGTATGAATAGGCGAATCCGCGATCGCGTTCGTCAAGTTGCATCGAAGAAACACCAAGGTCCAAAAGAATTCCGTGTACTTCTTTGATGCCGAGTTCGGCGATTACATCTTGAATCTCTTCGTAGACAGCGTGTACCAGGTGAACACGTGAACCAAAACGCGCCAAGCGCTCCCCTGCCAAAGCCAGCGCAGTAGGGTCGCGGTCAATGCCCACCAAGGTTAGGTTTGGAAAACGCTCGAGAAATGCCTCGCTGTGACCGCCAAGGCCAAGGGTGCAATCAACAAAAACCGGAGAATCAATTTCAAACGCCGGAGCAAGAAGCTCAATTGCTCGTTCTAGGAGTACTGGTTCGTGAAGTTCAGAGATGTTCTTTGACATAACTGCCCGATACTTCTTGGTTCCTATTGCTAGGGCCCCATCCATTTTCCTGGCTTGGTTTTCAGGTAATAGCTGGAGTCCTAGCTACAGGGACTAGAAGAGTCCCGGAATCACCTCCGCCGCTACATTCGCGAAAGCTGTTTCCTGCTTAGCCAGGTATTCGTTCCATGACTTGGCATTCCAGATTTCTGCACGAGCACCAACACCAATAACGACAAGGTCTTTATCAAGACCTGCGTATTGACGAAGGGCGGCCGGTATTGTCACTCGGCCTTGCTTGTCAGGAAGTTCATCTGAAGCGCCAGATAGAAAAACGCGAAGGTAGTTGCGGGCCTCGATGCTGGTTACTGGTGCCTGACGAATCTTGTCGTGCACTGCAGCAAACTCAGCCGAGCTGAATACGTAAAGGCAGTTTTCCTGCCCACGCGTAATAACCAAACCGCCTTGAAGCTCTTCGCGAAACTTTGCCGGAAGGATAACGCGGCCCTTGTCATCAAGCTTTGGTGCGTGAGTGCCAAGCAACATGTGCGTTCCCCCTTTCTCGACATCGATCTTGCGCTTCACTCCACATTACACCACTTTCCCCCACTTACGAGCAAAAATGACGATATTTTTTGGTTCGGCGTGTCTTAATCATCAGTAATTTATTGGGATATAGCAAGTGGAGGAAAATCCCACAATTTAAGCCAAAAATGAGAAATCCCACCATTTTCAGGTGGGATTTATGTCGGAACTGGGTGCTGGGTGGTTAGCCCTGTCGCTTGTCCCAGCGATCGTCAAAGAAGCTCTTTTTTGGCGCAGCGGTGCCGCTTGGCTTGGCAGCGTTGCCCTTGTTTGACTGAGCCTTTGCCTCGCCTGGATTTGAGGAGGTTGCCACCACAAGACCCGCCAACATCGAAAGGAATCCGGCCACGCCAAAGATAGCGACCTGGATAACCACGGCAACAACCAATAGCGAAATACCTATGACGGCAAGGGCAGAACCGGCGATTATTCGCTGGGGTGATCTGGCGCCAGGTTTTCCTAGCTTCTGGGCCAGGCCGGCATCAGTTGCATAGAGTCCGCGCTCTAGCTCGTCAAGAAGTTTTTGCTCCTGCTCAGATAGACCCACGGTAACTCCTTTCGAAATCTTTGACACGTCACCTACTACCCAAAGTCTAAGCACCTTGTGCCAGTTAGGCTAGGGGCTGTGACCGAAACAAAAGTTCTTTTAGGCCTTATCCAGGACCACCTGGATGAATTTTGCGTAGCCCGCAAAAGCGATTTTGAGCAGATCTCCCCAGATCTAACCCCCGTGGTTGATTACACCCGCGACCTGCTTCAGGGCGGCAAGCGCTTTCGCGCCCTATTTTGCTATTGGTCATGGGTTGGCACTTTGCCAGGTTCCGATGTGGTTCAGACTGAGGCACAGCGCGAAGCCTCTGCCGAAGCAATAGTTGGCATCACTGCGGCACTAGAGATGTTTCACGCTGCCGCGCTAGTGCACGATGACCTATTGGATCAATCGGACACCCGTCGCGGTGCACCAGCGGTGCACAAGAGATTTGAAACTTTGCACAGCAATTCCGGCTGGGCCGGAAGTCCGGAGCGCTTTGGTGTAGCCGGATCGGTGTTGGTTGGCGATCTGATGCTTGGTTGGAGCAGTGAGATTTTTGGCAACGCGCTGCTAAACGCACCTGAGCCCACAGTTGAGACAGCTTGTCGAAACGAGTTCAGCAAAATGCGCGTTGAGGTGATGGCAGGTCAGTACCTAGATGTGCTTGAAGAAAACGCTGCGAACACCCGCCCAGTTGAGGAGGCGGTAGGCCGCGCTAATCGAGTGATTCTTTATAAGACCGCCAAGTACAGCATTGAAGCGCCGCTTTTGATTGGTGCCGCTTTTGCCGGTGCCTCCCCTAGCTTGCTACGAGGAATTTCGGCGTTTGGTATTCCTCTTGGCATGGCCTTCCAGCTTCGCGATGACATCTTGGGCGTTTTTGGTGACCCTCAGGTGACCGGAAAGCCAGCTGGCGATGATTTACGCGAAGGTAAGCGAACCGTTTTGGTTGGACTAACTCGCGAATCACTCAGTCCATCGGTTGGTGCAATTTTCGACGAGATGCTCTCTAGTCGCAGTCTTACCGCAGAGCAAATTGGCTTTTTGCAACAAACAATTTCAGGCTCCGGAGCTCTTGCAAAAACGGAACGAATGATTGAAGAACTTGCAGACGAGAGTTTGAACGCGTTAGAGGCCCTAGAAATTGATGAGCGGGCAAAGCACGAGCTTCGCGAATTAGCGCTAAAGGTTATTAACCGTCAAGCCTGACTAGAGACAGCTGGGAACTAGAGCGCTAGCAGCATGGCTGCGCGTCGCACTGCAGACTTGTGGCCCTTCAACAAAAATTCCATTGGTGTGCCTGGCAGGCTATCTTCGTGGGTGTAAAGCCACTTGAAGGCTGATTCGTAATCTAGACCCGAATCAAGAAGCACAATCATTGTGCCTGGAAGACTTGGTAGTGGCTCCCCCTCAACAATGATCTCAGCCGGGATGTTCAGAACGCCATCACGCTTGATGGCAATCAAATGGTGCTCTTCGATGAATCTGCGAATTCGCCCCACTGGTACGCCTAGCAATTCGGCTGCCTCGGGAACGGTAATCCAACCTTGCACGTTTTCTAATACATCACTCACAAGACAACATTGCCACACCTGAGAGCCTCACGGGTATCAAACCTGGCCCGTGCGATGATATTGGCTGGCCTACCCCTTAGAAATGAAGAAACCTTGGACGAGAAACGTGATGCTAAAGCGCTAGGACTAGCGCTAGCCACCGTTCCAATTTCTATCATCGGCACCCTAAGCGGCGGTGAGATTGCCACCGCTTCGGAAGCCACTAGCCAAACATCTGAGCCCAACCAAAACCAGGTTGCTAAAGGCGCAGCAGAGGCAGCGGGGCAGGTAAAAGCAGCCAATAGCCCTAGCGGAGCGGTGACCAGTGCCACACAACTGAACTACACGGTAAAAGCCGGTGACACAGTTTCTGCAATTGCTCGCAAGTTTCAGCTTTCAACCAATCAGCTGCTTCAACTAAACGGTCTAGATTCCAAGTCGCTGATTGTGCCCGGCCAGAAATTGAAACTGGTGGCCAATGCCGTTGTTCCTTCAGCCGTAGAAAAAGCAACGGCAGCAACTATTCACGTAGTCAAGCGTGGCGAAACTATCGCAGCGATTGCAAAACAGCATTCGATTTCCATTTCAACTATTTTGTCAATAAACAACCTCTCTGCAAAAGCAATCATTTTTCCCGGCCAACGGTTGAAAATTGGCTCGGTCATTCCCAAATCTTCGCCGAAAGTTGTCCCTAACGAGCACACTGTGCAACCCGGTGAAACCCTGGCCTCGATTGCAAACCTTTACGGCATTCAACTTCAGTTGATAATTTCGGCCAACGGATTCACCGAATCCTCGCTGGTTTACGCTGGCCAGAAACTCCAGCTAAAGCAATCAGCGCAACCTGAAAAGTCACCGCAGTCTGAAAAGACTGTCTCAACCAAAAACCCAAAGCCGCTGGCAACTACGCTAAGTGGCGCACTAAGCTCTACAGATCCGCACCGACCAAGCAGCGTCTGTCAGGTTCACGGTTACCACACCGTCAAAACCGGCGAATCAGTCAGCAAGATTGCCGCGGTCTACGGAGTTACCACTCAGGCCATTCTCAGTTCGAATAACCTCACCTGGTCGGCGATGATCTTTGTGGGGCAAAAGTTAGTAATCCCTGGGGTACACGAGATCAAGTTTTGCCCAGATCTCACCCCGCTCACTGCAGAGATGAAGTCGAATGCGGAAGTCATTTATAAAGTTGGTCGCAGACTTGGCGTGAGTGACTACGGAATAGTAATTGCCCTAGCAACAGCAATGCAGGAATCCAGTTTGAGAAATCTTTCCTACGGAGACCGAGATTCCGTTGGGCTATTCCAGCAACGCCCAAGCGCGCACTGGGGCACGGTGGAACAAATCATGAATCCGGAATATGCTGCCAGGGCATTCTTTGGTGGTCGTACTAGCCCAACATTTGGAGCTGCTCGCGGATTGCTTGACATCAAGGACTGGTCTAGCAAGTCACTGACTGAAGCCGCCCAAGCAGTACAAATTTCTGCGTACCCAAATGCATATGCAAAATGGGAACAATCAGCCTGGGTTTGGCTTGATGAACTAATCAACTCGGCAGAGACTGGCTCAAATGTCTAACTTGGTCGGCAGAGTTATTGGCTCAAGGTACAGAGTTGATCAGATCGTTGCTCGTGGTGGCATGGCCACCGTTTACCTCGCCGTAGATGACCGCCTTGATCGCAGAGTGGCGCTAAAGGTTATTCACCCCCACTTAGCGAGCGACTCGTCGTTCCGAGAAAAATTCATTCGCGAAGCAAAGATTGCCGCCAAACTTTCACACCCAAACCTGGTGAACGTTTTTGATCAGGGTGAAGATGGCGAAATTGCCTTCATGGCCATGGAATTTGTTTCGGGTATCACCCTTCGGGACGCGCTCAAAGACTTTGGTGCCCTAGATGCCAAACGCGCACTAGATCTGTTTGAACCAATGCTCAGCGGTTTGGCTGCTGCACACCGTGCCGGAATTCTGCATCGCGATCTGAAACCAGAAAATGTCCTACTTGCAGATGATGGAAGAATCAAGCTTGGTGATTTTGGTTTGGCTCGT
The DNA here is from genome assembly GCA_024645105.1 of Rhodoluna sp. Lineage (GTDB taxonomy): Bacteria > Actinomycetota > Actinomycetes > Actinomycetales > Microbacteriaceae > Rhodoluna. The sequence continues at coordinate 3,939 of JAHEGM010000065.1, read as the reverse complement.
GACATAGACAATCACACCTCCACTGGCTCGCTTGTTGGCACTGTGGCCTATCTCTCACCTGAGTTAGTGATGCGCGGCACAGCAGACGCAAGAAGTGACGTTTACGCTGCGGGAATTATGCTCTTCGAAATGTTGGCAGGACGTCAGCCCTTTGAAGGTGAGCAAGCAGTGCAAATCGCCTATCAACATGCAAACGATAACGTTCCGGCACCTTCGAAGTACAACCATCAGGTTCCGCCACTTCTAGATGAATTGGTGCTGTGGGCAACAGCTCGCGAAGCAGCTCACCGCCCGAGCGACGCGGTTGAACTTCTTGCCGTAGTTCAACGGGCAAAACAAGAACTCAAAGCTGGACGTTACGACACCGCCCTAAGAATTCCATCGATTCAACCAGCAGCTGACGCCAAAACCTCTGTTATGCCGCAGCTGGATCAAAATGCAACGGCTTTGCTTAGTGCGCCCACCGGCGCTGAAAACAACTTGACCGAAGTTTTCACCGGTAATTTTCAAGACGGCAGCACAACAGTTTTTGAAAATTTTGATTTGACCGGACCGGCAGCAACACCGCTGGAACTAATTGGTCAAAAGCGTCACGGCCTAAAGCTGCTTATCACCACCCTGCTGATTGTTTTACTTGGCGCAGGATCAGGATGGTTCTTCAGTTCGGGACCTGGTGGATTAACCCCAATTCCCAACGTGGCAAATCGGTCTCTAGAAGAGGCTCAAGTTACCCTTTCAATCTTGAACGCCGAAACTGAAATTCTCGAGGAAAGCTCGGCCACAATCGCGAAGGGAATGGTGACTCGCACTAATCCCACCGCGGGTTCGCTTTACTTTGGTGTAAATAAAATTCAAATCTTCGTCTCTAGCGGACCAAAGCTGGTGACGGCACCGGATCTACTTGGAATGAACCTGGCAGCAGCAACGGCAGAAATTCTAAAGTCGGGGTTTGTTTTGGGTGAAGTGAAGTCTGTTTTTAACGAAGCTGCGCTTGGCGAAGTCTTTGATTATCTGGGTGCAGACGGTAAGCAAATTCCTGAGACAAGCCGCATAAACATTTGGGTTTCACTTGGCGCCATTCCAGTTGTTGCAGGTCTTGGCCAAGAGGCGGCTGTAACTGCAATCGAAGCTGTAGGACTCAAGATAAACGAGATCAACGAGGAATACAGCGACTCAATCCCTTCAGGTCAAGTAATTAATTTGGTTCCATTGACTGAACCATTGGGTGAAAACGGATCGGTCAACCTTTTGGTTTCTAAGGGGCCAAACGTTGTGGTTGTGCCGAACATGATTGGCCAAACGATCTTGGCAGCAAAAGCGAGCCTTGAATCTTTGGGCCTGAAGGTTGTTGTGAATACTGACCAACTGACCACCAAATGGGGCATTGTGAAAGTAAAACGACAAAGCGCATCTGCTGGCACGCAACTTAGAGTCGGCGATTCAATAACAATTTCTACCAAATAAAAACGCCCCGACTAATCAAAGCGGGGCGTTTCTAAACAGCTAATTTCTAACGCTTGGCCAATTGCTCGGCTACTAAGAAAGCAAGTTCTAGCGACTGCATGTGATTTAGTCGAGGATCACAAAGCGACTCATATCTTTCTTCAAGGCTTGCCTCGTCAATTTGTTCTGATCCGCCAAGGCACTCGGCAACATCGTCACCGGTTAGTTCAACGTGAACACCACCAGGGAAAGTGCCGGCAGCCTTGTGCACCTCAAAGAAACCGCGAACTTCATCCATCACATCATCGAAGCGTCTTGACTTGTAGCCGTTCTTTGTGGTGATGCCGTTGCCGTGCATTGGGTCTGTGATCCAAAGCGGGTTTGCGTCCGAATCGCGAACTGCCTCAACAAGCTTTGGCAGTTCCTCGCGGATCTTGCCCGCACCCATTCGCGTGATGAAGGTTAGGCGACCAGGTTCGCGATTTGGATCTAGTCGCTCAATTAGTTCTACTACATCTTCAACCTGAGTTGTTGGCCCAAGCTTGACGCCAATTGGGTTTCTAACGCGTGAAAGGTAATCAACGTGTGCGTGATCCATCTGACGGGTACGCTCACCGATCCAGATAAAGTGACCAGATGTAATGTAAGGATTTCCGGTTCGTGAATCAATGCGAGTCAACGGACGTTCGTAGTCCATCAACAAACCCTCGTGGCTTGTGTAGAACTCGGTGGTGCGCAATTCGTTAAAATCGGCACCGCAAGCGGCCATGAATTTAATTGCGCGATCGATTTCTTGAGCCAGCGACAGGTAGCGTTCATTAGCCGGGTTGTTAGCAAAACCGCGGTTCCACTCGTGAACTGAACGAAGATCTGCGAAGCCACCCATTGTGAAGGCGCGAATCAAATTCAAAGTTGAAGCTGAGGTGTGGTACGCCTTCAGCATGCGCTGCGGGTCTGGAGTCCTTGACTCCTCAGTGAAGTCGTAACCATTGACGATGTCCCCGCGGAATGCAGGCAGAGTGACATCACCGCGAGTTTCTGAATCACTGGAACGAGGCTTTGCAAACTGCCCCGCCATGCGACCCATCTTGATTACCGGCATTGAAGCGCCGTAAGTCAGCACAACTGCCATTTGAAGCAGTGTCTTGACTCGGTTTCGAATTCTGTCAGCGGTTGCGTCAGCAAAAGTTTCGGCACAATCGCCACCCTGCAGCAAAAATGCTTTGCCAGATGCAGCGGCGGCCAAACGGTCACGAAGAATGTCTACCTCACCAGCAAATACGAGTGGGGGCAATGTAGAAAGCTCTGCGCGAACCTGCTCGACAGCGGATGCGTCTGGCCAGGTTGGCTGCTGAGCTGCAGGCAGGTTTAGATAGTTGTCGAGCCCAGCAAGCACTGCTGGATTGGCTGCGACTATTGGATCATTCATCGTTTCCCCTACCTTGCGAGACGAGCTCGTTTTTCTTTTACCGAAGACGCGTATGCATCAACATATTCTTGACCACTGAGCTTGCGAAGCTCGTACATGATTTCATCAGTGACCGCGCGAAGAACTATGCGATCACCTTCCATGCCGTCAAATCTTGAGAAGTCCAAAGGAGTGCCAACTACGATGCCAATTCGGCGAATTCTAGGTAGTCGTTTTCCGATTGGCTGGACCTTTTCGGTGTCAATCATGGCCACCGGAATTACCGGAGCTTTTGATTCCAAAACCATTCGGGCGATGCCGGTGCGTCCACGGTAGAGGCGGCCATCTGGGCTGCGGGTACCTTCAGGGTAAATTCCCAAAACTTGGTTCTGACCCAAAACCTTAAGCCCGGTGTTGAGCGATGCTTCAGAGGCCTTGCCACCGCTTCGGTCAATAGGAAGTTGTCCGGTTGCCTTAAAGAACCATCGGGTTAATGCTCCCTTGATTCCCTTGCCGGTGAAATATTCGCTTTTGGCTAGAAATACCACTGGGCGCCTGGCCTGCAATGGCAGAAAAATTGAGTCTGAAAAAGACAGGTGGTTGCTGGCCAGGATTACAGGTCCGGTTGCTGGAATGTTCTCCATTCCGCGCACCCACGGCCTAAAAAGGACTCGCAGTAAAGGACCCAGGACCAGGGTCTTCAAGATGAAGTAAGCCATTCACCGACCCTTTCGCATCTCTGGCAACAGTGGTCTAGTTTACCTTTGAGCCCAGTGATACGCGAGCGAGATCGGCGGCACCCACAACTCCGGCGTCATTTACGAATTCCGCGGCTGAAATGACTAATTCAGGCCTAAATCCGCGGGCCGGCAGGCACCTTTGATAGGCACTTCTAATTGGATCAAGCAGCAGATCGCCCGCGGCGCTAACTCCGCCACCGATAACCACGATTTCTGGGTCTAAAACGGCGGTGAGCGAGGCGACGGCTTGGCCTAACCAGTCGCCAAGCTGGCGAAGTACCTGAAGCGCCCCCGGATCATTCTCAAGGATGGCCTGGTACACCTCTTGGCCGGTAAGTTGGCCGGCTT
>JAHEGM010000059.1 GCA_024645105.1 Rhodoluna sp. | reverse complement strand
AGCATGCAACTTACGCACTCGCCAACTTCGGTGCCTTCCAGCGCCATCTGACGAATACGTACATAGTAAATAGTTTTGATGCCTGCGCGCCAAGCCTGAATCTGTGCCTTGTTCACATCGCGAGTGGTTGCGGTGTCTTTGAAGAACAAAGTAAGTGAAAGACCCTGGTCTACGTGCTGGGTTGCAGCGGCGTAGGTTGCGATGATCTTTTCAGGACCAATCTCGTAAGCGTCTTCGTAGTACTCAAGGTTATCGTTAGTTAGGAACGGGGCTGGGTAGTAAACACGACCTAGCTTTCCTTCTTTACGAATCTCAATCTTTGACGCAACCGGGTGGATAGAGCTGGTTGAGTTGTTGATGTAAGAGATTGAACCGGTTGGTGGCACAGCCTGTAGGTTCTGGTTGTAGATACCGTGAGCCATGACGCTGTTCTTCAACTGAGTCCAGTCGGTCTGGTCTGGAATTGAAATTCCTGACTTTGCGAATAGCTCGGCAACCTTTGGAGTTGCTGGCTTCCATTCCTGGTTAACATACTTGTCAAAGAATTCGCCGGTTGCGTACTTTGACTTTTCAAAACCGCCAAAGGTCTTGCCGCGCTCAATTGCAATCTTGTTAGATGCCTTTAGTGCGTGGAACAAAACGGTGTAGAAGTAAATGTTAGTGAAGTCAATACCTTCTTCTGAGCCGTAGTGCACGCGCTCACGAGCAAGGTATCCGTGCAGGTTCATCTGGCCAAGACCAATTGCGTGTGACTGCTCGTTGCCGTACTTGATTGAGGTAACTGAATCAATGTCACTTAGGTCAGAAACAGCGGTCAACGCACGAATAGAAGCCTCAATGGTGCGGCCAAAGTCAGGTGAGTCCATTGCCATTGCAATGTTCAACGAACCAAGGTTGCAAGAGATGTCTTTTCCAACCTGGTTGTAGCTGAGGTCAGCGTTGTAGGTGGTTGGGGTGTTTACCTGAAGAATCTCAGAGCAAAGGTTTGACATGTTGATGCGACCCTCAATTGGGTTCTCGCGGTTAACGGTGTCTTCGTAAACGATGTATGGGTAACCAGACTCAAACTGAAGCTCAGCAATAGTCTCGAACAACTGACGAGCCTTGATCTTGGTCTTCTTGATGCGAGCATCGTCAACCATCTCTTGGTACTTCTCAGTTACTGAGATGTCGCTGAATGGAACTCCGTATACCTTCTCAACATCGTAAGGAGAGAACAGGTACATGTCTTCGTTGTTCTTTGCTAGCTCAAGAGTCACGTCTGGAACAACAACACCAAGGCTTAGGGTCTTGATGCGAATCTTCTCGTCAGCGTTTTCGCGCTTGGTGTCTAGAAACTTCATGATGTCTGGGTGGTGAACGTTTAGGTAAACGGCACCGGCACCCTGACGCGCACCTAGCTGGTTTGCGTATGAGAATGCGTCTTCAAGCATCTTCATAACTGGAATAACACCCGATGACTGGCCCTCGATCTTCTTGATCGGCGCACCAGACTCGCGAATGTTGGTAAGTGAAAGAGCAACACCACCGCCGCGCTTTGAAAGCTGCAGTGATGAGTTAATCGCGCGAGCGATTGATTCCATGTTGTCTTCGGTGCGTAGCAAGAAGCAAGATACAAACTCGCCGCGCTGTGCCTTACCGCAGTTTAGGAAAGTTGGGGTTGCTGGCTGGAAACGACCGGTGATCATTTCGTCAACAAGCATGCGAGCGGTTTCTTCAACGCCTTCTGCAAGGGTTAGCGCAACCATTACAACGCGGTCTTCGAAACGCTCTAGGTAGTGTGCGCCGTCAAAAGTCTTTAGTGCGTATGAGGTGTAGAACTTGTATGCACCAAGGAATGACTGGAAGCGGAACTTGTATGAGTAAGCAAGCTTGGTTAGCTCTTCGATGAACTCAAATGAGTAGGTCTGCAAAAAGCCTGGCTCGTAGTATTCGTGCTCAACCAAGTAGTCAAGACGCTCTTTTAGCGAGTGGAAGAACACGGTGTTCATGTTCACGTGCTCAAGGAAGTACTCGCGAGCTGCTTCTTTGTCTTTATCGAACTGGATCTGTCCGTTGGCATCGTAAAGGTTAAGCATCGCGTTTAGCTCGTGGTAGCTGTAGTTGCCGCGAGGCTTTGGCATCACTGTAGTTTCCAAAGGAGATCCATCTTTTCTTTTACGGTGGCTACGTCATTTGGCGTACCCAGTAGTTCAAATTTATAAATCAGTGGTACCGAAGTTTTTCTGGCAATCACTTCACCAGCTCTGCAGTACTTATCACCGAAGTTTGTGTTTCCTGCTCCGATTACGCCCCGCAGAAGTCCTCTGTTGACCGGATCGTTGAGAAAACGAATTACTTGTTTCGGAACACTTGTCTCGTCATCGCCCAACCCGTAGGTGGGTGAGATAAGAACAAATGGTTTTGAAACCTGTAGGTGTTCATCTGTTGGATAAAGCGGGATCCTGTGATTTGGAATTCCCAGCTTCTCAACAAATCTTTTTGTGTTTTCAGAGACGTTTGAGAAGTAAACGATCTCTAACACGGCTGTTTTGAGTTTGTAGAAAAGCGTTGGCTTTAGGCCGCAGCGATTTCTGAGATCTTGTCTGGACGGAATCCAGACCAGTGGCTGTCGCCGGCAATAACTACCGGTGCAGCTGCATAACCAAGTGACTTAACTAGCTCCAATGCTGCTTCGTCCTGGCTCATATCGATTACTGCGTACTCCAATTCGTTGCGGTCAAGCAGCTTCTTGGTGCTGTCGCACTGAACGCACGATGGCAGTGTGTAAACGGTGATGCTCATAAAAATCTCCTCAAAAAGTACTTTTGGGCCATAAATCAAGATCTCCGCGGCTATTTGAGGCAAGAGGTGGCGGAATGGCACAGAATTTCACTGATTTCCCCCGAAAAATGGCTTATTTAGTTGTGAGTTGAGTTTATGCCACTAGATGTAGTTATTGCAAAGCGAGTCGGCGTGTCGCGCAAAAACCTATTTTTGGTCCTTTTTAGCCTCATTTTGGGCTCTCATTTCGGCCTCCATTTTGGCGTAGACCTGGCGCTCTTTTGAGTCGGCGCGAAGGATTCCTCGCATAATCACGTAAAAAAGCACTCCAACCAGTGCTGGCGGTACTAGCGCCAAAAGGGCGTCCCAAAGAATTTGCAGATCCATGACTTGACCCTAACCGTAGATTCTGAGAATTACTTGACCAGCGGGAACATGATGGTCTCGCGAATGCCGAGGCCGGTCAGGCTCATTAGCAGGCGGTCAATACCCATTCCCATACCACCCGATGGCGGCATGCCGAACTCAAGAGCCTTCAAGAAGTCTTCGTCTAGCTTCATTGCCTCTGGGTCTCCGGCTGCTGCCAGAGTTACCTGCTCAACAAAGCGTGCGCGCTGAATCACCGGGTCAACCAACTCGGAGTATCCGGTTGCCTGCTCGTAGCCACGAATGTATAGGTCCCACTTTTCAACCACACCGGCCTTTGAGCGGTGATCGCGAGTTAGCGGTGAGGTATCAACCGGGAAATCAATCACAAAGGTTGGCTTAACCAGGTCACCCTTTACAAAGTGCTCCCAAAGTTCTTCAACATACTTTCCGGCCAGCGGGTGTTCGATTTCAATATCAACCGATGACGCAAGTTTCTTCAACTCTGCAATTGGGGTCTGCGGAGTAATTTGCTGACCACAGGCTTCGCTTAGCGATTCGTACATTGAGATGCGTGGCCACTGTCCACCAAGATCGTTTATCTCGCCGTCTTCAAGCTCAACCTGGTGAGTACCAAAGACATCCATAGCAGCGTTTTGAATCAGCTTTTGAGTTAGGTCGGCGATTGAGTTGTAGTCGCCATAGGCCTGGTAGGCCTCTAGCATCGCGAATTCTGGCGAGTGGGTGCGGTCTGCACCCTCGTTTCTAAAGTTGCGGTTGATTTCAAACACTCGATCAATGCCGCCAACTACCGCACGCTTTAGAAACAGCTCAGGCGCAATGCGCAAGAACAGCTCGGTGTCAAAGGCGTTTGAGTGAGTCTTAAAAGGTCTTGCCGACGCACCACCGTGAATGGTCTGCAGCATCGGTGTTTCAACCTCAAGAAAAGCCTCTTGTTCAAAGGTGCGGCGCAGTGACTGCATAACCTTTGAGCGAATCTGCACTACCTCGCGGGCACGGTCGCGCACGATCAGGTCTACATAGCGGTGTCGAACGCGGTATTCCTCGCCCAGCTCGTTGTGCAGGTTAGGTAGCGGGCGAATGGTCTTTGCGGCCATCATCCATTCGTCTGCCAAAATTGAAAGCTCGCCGCGCTTTGAAGTAATAACCTCACCGGCAATAAATACGTGATCGCCAAGGTCAACCAGTTCTTTCCACTCTTCTAGGCGGCTCTCGCCAACCTTGTCTAGTGAAAGCATGGCCTGGATGCGCTGGCCTGAACCGGCCTGCAGGGTGGCAAAGCAAAGCTTGCCGGTGTTGCGCTGAAACACAATGCGGCCGGCAAGGGCAACCTTGTCGCCGGTTGCGGTGTCAATTTCAAGGTTTGGGTACGCCTCGCGCACGCCATCAATGGTGTGGGTGATCGGCAGGCTTACCGGGTAGGCATCGCCTAGTTCGTTTAGGCGCTCGCGCTTGGCAAGGCGAACCGCGATCTGCTCTGGCAGATCCTGTTCTGAATCTTGCTCAATGTCTGGGTTGACATTGCCAGTGGCGTTTGAGTCCTGGCTCATGCGGATGCTCCTAAAACGTGATGTCGAGGTTATCGATTAATCGGGTTTCACCCACCACGGCTGCGATGAGCAAAATTGCCCGGCCGCTGAATCCGTCTGTTACGGGCTCAAAGGTGTCGGCGTCGACAAGGGCTACGTAGTCAAGTTTAGCCTCAGGCGCCTTGAGCATCTGGTTTCTGGCGGCTTGAACTGCCGATGCCGGCCCGGCGGTGCTGGCTGCTTCACCGGCCTTCAATGCTGCGGCCAGGTTTTCGGCGATTGCACGGTTCTCGGCAGACAAAAAACGATTGCGGCTAGACATCGCAAGTCCTGATGCCTCGCGAATTGTTGGAGCCTCAATAATTTGCAAAGCCGGAAACTTTTTTGCCGCCAGCTGACGAATCAAGAAAATTTGCTGAGCGTCTTTGGCACCAAACACCGCATAGTCAGGTTTCACAGCTTCAAATAAACGCGAGACAACTGTGAGCATGCCATCAAAGTGTTCCGGTCTTGCCGCACCTTCGTAAATCTCACCCAGGTGGCCGGCGCTTTCAGAAACATTCATATTGCCGCGATACAAATCATTCACGGTTGGCGTAAACAAAACATCAACGGCCGCCTCGGCAAGTTTTTCGGCGTCTTCTTCAATTGTGCGCGGATACTTTTCAAAGTCTTCGCCGGCACCAAACTGCAATGGGTTTACAAAAATTGAAACCACCACAAATGGTGTGTGCCTTCTTGCTTCCTTAATCAAAGAAAGGTGGCCCTCGTGCAGCGCGCCCATGGTTGGAACAAACGCAACTTCTAGCCCACGTGCCTTTGCTTCTTCAACGGCGGCAGATAATTCGTTGAGGCTAGTTACTCTTTGCATTAGCTAAGAAGTTCCTCTGGGTTAATTGGTGTGTGCCCATCAGCCAGTGCTTCTTCAACTGCACTTCTAATTAGCGGGCCAAGCACAACTCTTGCGTGCTCGATACCTATTGACTCTAATAAGCCAATTGATTGATTGACTATGAGCTTTGAGAAATTGTTCGCCACACTGATTGCCTCAAAGTAAATCTTTCTGTCTTCTTCGGAAATCACAATAGGCTCGGCTCCCATCTCAATGACCAAAGCCTGCGCAATCGGCAGAGCAACCTCTGGGGCCGCAACACCAAAGTAGCTTTCGCGAATTCTGGTTAGATCTAAATCTGTGCCGGTGAAAGACATCGCCGGGTGTATCGCGAGTGGAATCACACCTTGCTCAACCGCCGGCTGCAAAACATCAATGCCAAATTCGCCGGCGGTATGAGCAATAAGTTGACCGGGCTTAAATAAACCCGCCTTTGCATAACCGGCAACAGTTCCGGCAATCTCTTCTGCTGGAATCGCAAATAGCACCAGGTCTGCCTCGGCAAGTGTGGCCTGCGGGTCTTTAGTGTTCGCGGCCACCAACTGATGCCCCGCTGCGGCAAGGGCCTGTCCCAGCACCGTGCCTACTGGCCCAGCACCAATCACGCCAACGCTTAGTCGCCCAGCCTGCTGGCTGCTCAAGCTGGCTCCCCCACGGCTGATGCTTCCGGCAGGTCATCGGTTATTTTGCAGATGCGCTCAACGATCACGGCGCACACAGTCATGACAATTGCGCCAATAAGACCAAGCGCATTTTGAAAAGTTGAGGTGGGCACGATTGGCTGAGTAAGTTGCAACCAAACAACTCCCAGGTGCCAGCCGCTAAAGATGGCTCCAGAAATTGCAATTGATTTTGCTAGCAGCACCAAGCGCACCGCATAAAAAGGATTCAAACGTTTTGGTCTTGGCAATGACTGTGCAGAAACTTTTGCACTCTGCTTTTTTATTTCGCGCAACGCTGCGCGGTATCTAAACATTGGAATGGCCATCAAAACTAAAACAATGCCAATCAGCGGCAAGGTCACAATAATATTCCACGGCGAAATTGGAATTGAGCCGCCGCTACCAATACTTAGTTGCGGCAATAGATAACCCGCTGTAGTTGCCGAAATCAACCAAGCTAAAAGGTTTAGCAAGCTAATTGGTTTCAAATTATTTTTCATTAGTGCAGCACACTCACTTGATCTTGCATAGTGGCGGCAATAGTTTTTACCGAACCGTGACCCGGCAACACTGCATCTGGGTCAAGCATTGCCCACGGCACCATTACAAACGGGCGTTCAAATGCACGCGGATGCGGAATGGTTAATTCTTTTCCTGATTTCAAAACATCGCCATAGGTAATGATGTCAATATCTAAAGTTCTTGAACCCCAACGCTCAAGTCGCACGCGGCCGTGTTCTGTTTCAATGCGTCGAATTTCTTCAAGCAATTCTTTTGGCTTGAGTGTGGTTTGAATTTGCACCACGCCATTTAAGTAGTTTGGCTTTGACTCATCAATGCCTGCCTCGGTAACCGCAGCAGATTCAACCAGCGGTGAACACAAAACTTTTTTAATGCCGGGGGTAACCGCCAGAGCCTTGAGTGCCGAGCGAATTGTCTTGCGTCTTTTTCCCAGGTTGCCGCCAATTGCAAGAATGGCGCGTACCGGTTCAGTCATTTAGTTCGCGCTTTCCTTTTACGGTGACTGAAACATCGTTGAACTCATAAACGATTGGCGCGTTTGGCTTGTGTACCGTGATCTTGGCTTTTACTACCGGGCTGGCCGGGCCGCCCCAGTTGAGCACCATATCTAGCAGGCGCTGGGCCAGGGTCTCAAGCAGGTCTACCGGTTGAGCCTTTACGTTTTCAACCAGTGCCTTGGCTAGGTCGCCGTAGTGCACCGTGTTGCTTAGGTCATCGTTGAAGGCCAAAACCTTGTTGTCTACCCAAACGGTGGCGTCAATATAAAAGTCCTGGCCATTCTGGCGCTCAAAATCAAAAACCCCGTGGTGTGCAAAAACCCGCAGCCCAGTGAGCTTTATTTTTAGGGTCTTGGCCATAGGGCAAGCCTATTGTGAATCGCGCAGCGACTGCACGATGGCAATTGCGTCTTTGGTGGCCACCACGTTGTGCACCCGCACGCCCCAAAGTGGTCGCTGCAGCAACAGGGCGGTTAGCACGGCTGTGGCCAGGTCGCGGCGTTCGTTAGAAATACCTCCTGAGCTGCCTGCCGCAAGCTCACCTGCCTCGAGGCCGGCATCAAGCACCCCGGCAATGAAGCGCTTGCGCGAGGCACCAACCAAGATTGGGTAGCCCAACTTTTGTAGCTCGTCTAGGCGGGCCACCAGCTTCCAGTTTTGATCCATGTCCTTGGCAAAGCCAAGGCCCGGGTCAATCACAATTCTGTGCTTGGCCACCCCGGCCGCCAAAGCGGCATCGATTCGGCCCTGCAGCTCAATGCCTACCTCGCGGGCCACATCAAGATATTGATTTAGCTGATCCATCTGGGTGCTGAATCCGCGCCAGTGTGAAATCACCAGGGTGGCTCCGGTTGCGGCGGCAACTGCAAACATTTTTTCGTCGGCCAAACCACCAGAGACATCGTTGATTATCTTTGCACCTGCGGCAACTGCAGAAAGGGCTGTGGTTGCGTTCATGGTGTCAACAGAAATTTGCACATCACTTCGGCCGGTTGCCAAGAGCTCCGCGTTGATTGCCTCAATTACCGGCAACACTCTTGCCAGTTCTTCTTCTGTGCTAATTCGCTCGGCACCGGGGCGAGTTGATTCGCCGCCAACATCAATGATGTCTGCGCCGCCGATTAGTAAAACTCTTGCGTGATCAAGCGCTGCTTCTACTGAATCAAACTTGCCGCCGTCGCTAAATGAATCTGGTGTGACGTTTAGCACGCCCATAACTTTTGGCATTTGCATAGTGGAAGACATTATTTTGAAATTAGCGCCATGACCTCGGCGCGTGCCGCAGGCTCTGAGTAGCAACCTCTAGCAGCCATGGTTATGGTGTTTGCTTCTGGTTGACGTGCGCCGCGTGAAATTACGCAGTGGTGACGAGCCTCAACAACTACCACCACACCTTTGGTGCCCAAACCTTTTTCAAGCGCGTCGGCAATTTGTGCGGTCACGTTTTCTTGAAGCTGTGGTCTTGCCGCAACGGTTTCAACCAACTTAGGCAAACGACCCAAACCAATTACTTTGTCTGACGGTAGATATGCAACGTGAGCTACTCCGGTAAACGGCAACAGGTGGTGTTCACACATTGATACAAAATCAATGTCTTTCAAAATCACAACCTCGTTGTGTTCGGCGGCAAATGGCTCACCTAGTACCGCAGACTCATCAAGGCCAACGCCCTTAAAAAATTCTGCATACGCTTCGGCAACTTTGGTTGGTGTGGCCAGCAACTCTGCGCGAGTTGGGTCTTCACCTATCGCCGAAATTAATTCAACGACAGCCTTTTTGATGCGCTCAGAATCAAACACGTTTACTTTTTCTTAGACGTGGTTTTCTTAGCGGTGCTGGTTGATTTAACCGCGGCCTTTTTCACAACAGCTTTTTTAGCAACGGTTTTTTTCGCCGGCTTTGCCGCAGCAACTTCGGCAGCTTTAGCCGCCTTTGCCTTGGCCGCGCTTGAACCCTTTACCGGAATGGCAATTGGGCCCTGCTTTGAAACCGGACGAGACTTCTTGCTCAACCACTGTGGGCGCTTTGGCAACTTCTTTACCGGCTTGAAGATCTTGGCAATGTCTTCAGCCTGCAGGGTCTCGCGCTCCATTAGCTGCTTAGCCAACTCGTCGAGCACCTTGCGGTTAGTCATCAGTGCCTTGTAAGCCTCGTCGTGCGCGGCATCAAGAATCAAACGAACCTCGGCATCAATCTGCTGCGCGGTTGCCTCTGAGTACTCGCGGGCCTGAGCCATGTCGCGGCCAATGAAGACTTCGCCGCCGTTACCAAAGCTGGCCGCACCAAGCTTGGCCGAGAAGCCGTACTTGATAACCATGTCGCGGGCAATGTTGGTTGCCTTCTCAAAGTCATTAGATGCACCAGTGGTTGGGTCGTGGAACACGATCTCTTCTGCAACTCGGCCACCCATTGCGTAGGCAATTTGGTCTAGCAGCTGGTTGCGTGAAACGCTGTATCGGTCTTCAAGTGGCAACACCATTGTGTAACCAAGTGCACGACCGCGCGGCAAAATCGTTACCTTTGAAACCGGGTCACTGTTGTTTAGTGATGCGGCAACCAGTGCGTGACCTGCCTCGTGATACGCGGTGTTCAAACGCTCGCGGTCTTGCATGAGGCGTGACTTCTTCTGCGGCCCACCAATAACGCGGTCAATTGCCTCATCAAGAGTTGCCGCGGTGATTTCACTTTCGTTTTGACGAGCGGTCAATAACGCTGCCTCGTTCAAAACGTTTGCCAAATCTGCACCGGTAAAGCCAGGTGTGCGACGTGCAACAGAAGCCATATCTACATCTGCAGAAATTGGCTTGTTCTTTGCGTGCACCTTAAGAATTTGTTCGCGACCAATTAGATCTGGTGCGCCAACACCAATCTGGCGATCAAAACGGCCAGGGCGCAGCAGCGCTGGGTCAAGAATGTCTGGGCGGTTAGTTGCCGCAATCAAGATCACATTGGTCTTTGAATCAAAACCATCCATCTCAACCAGCAACTGGTTAAGTGTTTGTTCGCGCTCGTCGTTACCGCCACCAATACCGGCACCGCGGTGACGACCAACCGCATCAATTTCGTCAACAAAAATAATTGCCGGTGCAGATTGCTTGGCCTGTTCAAACAAATCGCGAACACGCGATGCACCAACACCAACAAACATTTCAACAAAGTCAGAACCGGAGATTGCAAAGAATGGAACACCGGCTTCACCAGCAACCGCTTTTGCCAAAAGTGTCTTCCCTGTTCCCGGCGGGCCATAAAGCAAAACACCGCGAGGAATCTTGGCGCCAACCTTTTGGAACTTAACCGGTTCCTTCAAGAATTCTTTAATCTCGGTTAGTTCTTCGAGAGCTTCGTCGCTGCCGGCAACATCGGCAAAAGTAATGTTTGAAGTTTCTTTGCTAACCAACTTGGCGCGTGACTTACCAAAGTTCATCACCTTGCTGTTGCCGCCCTGCAAACCTGACATCAAGAACCAGAAGATTGCACCAATCAAAACAAATGGCAACAGGGTGCCAAGCAGTGCCAGATACCAAGGGGTGTTCTGCACGTCGTCGTTGTAGCCCTGAGTGATGCGGGCGTTTGCAATTACCTCGGTAACCGCGGCACCGCGAGGCGCCACGTAAAAGAATTGAATGTTCTTGCCGTACTTGGCATCAGCCACAGTTAGCTCAACGTCTACGCGCTGGTCTGTGCCCAGAATGGTCACCTTGTTGGCGCGGCCGCTTTCGATGAGGTTGAGTCCGTACGCGGTGTCAACGGTTTTGACCTGCTGGCCGTTGATCATTGATGAACCAACCAGCAAAACCATTACTGCCACGAAGATCCAAATAAATGGACCAGCAAGAATCTTCTTGAATTTCATAACTGAGGAAAGCCCTCAACCTTTCTGGGTGAAGCGTGTTTTGGCGTTTATGAGTAAACCGCTGGAGCCAGCACTGCAACGCCCTTTAGCGTGCGGTACTTCTCTGCATAATCCAACCCATAACCAACGACAAATTCGTTAGGAATATCAAAACCAACAAGACCCACATTTACTTCCACCTTTGCCGCAGCAGGTTTGCGAAGTAGCGCAACAACCTCTACAGAGGCGGCCCCGCGGGCCTCAAGGTTGCCAACCAACCAGCTAAGGGTTAGTCCTGAGTCAATAATGTCTTCGACAATCACCACGTGACGACCCAAAACATCGGCGTCTAGGTCTTTAAGAATGCGCACCACACCGCTCGAAACGGTGCCTGATCCGTATGAAGATACGGCCATCCAGTCCATTTGAGAGTGAATCTGCATTGCGCGCGATAGATCGGCCATAAACATGACCGCACCCTTTAGCACGCCAACCAGCAGCACATCTTTGCCGTCGTACTTCTTATCTAGCTCGGCCGCCATTTCAGCGACCTTTGCGTTGATTTGTTCTTCGGTGACTAGCACCTTGGTGATCTGATCGCTTACCTTCGAGAGGTCCACTTAGCAGGCTCCTGTTTTGAGTGTTTTTGTGGTTTTCAGAGCGAGGGTTTCGCCCGTGCGTTCAACTCTAATGCCTGGCAGGGTAAGCGGTTTCTGCCCGTGCCAGCTATCCACAAGCTCATCAATCGCCAGAATATGCACCCGGGCAAGCATGGGCGCCTGAAGCACAACTGCGGCGAGCGCAACCACCCGGTGCCTTATCGCCAGTGGCAGGTCCTTAAATTCTTGAACACCGATACTGATCTGAGTGGCACCCTCTTTGGCCACCTTTAGATATGCGGCCATGGCCAGCTCGGCCAGTACCTCATCGTCTTCGCGCAGCGTCTCGGCGGTGCGGGCCAGCGCCTCGGCAATGCCCGGGCCAAGCTCGGCCTCAAGCGCAGGCAGCAAATTCTGGCGCACTCGCACCCGGGTGTAGGCCTCATCTTTATTCATTGGGTCGCGCCATGGCTCCAGGCCGCTATCGGTGCAAAAGGCTTCTGTGGTTTCGCGCTTGATTCCTAGCAGCGGTCGCAAATACAACCCCGATAACCCTTTTTCAGAAATAGGCGCCATGCCATTCAGGCTCTTGGCCCCCGAACCTCGGGCCAAGCCCAGCAGCACTGTCTCTGCCTGATCGTTCAGGGTGTGGCCAAGCAAGATTGCGTTGGCGCCTGCTTCTTCGGCCACCTTATCTAGCGCTGCATAGCGCGCGGTTCTGGCCGCAGCTTCTGGGCCACCCTCGCTGCCAACCACAACGGTGCGAATCTCTACCGGGTAAAGGCCAAGCTTGGCTAGCTTCTGGGCGGTTTCGGCTGCAACGATTCCAGAGCCTTCTTGCATAGCGTGATCAATCACGATTGCACCTGCCCTTAGTTCTGCACGCGGTGCCTCAAATGCCGTTGCGGCAGCAAGGGCCAGTGAATCGGCCCCACCTGAGCAGGCCACCATCACCAGGTCACCGGCTACCAAACCGGCGGCCCCAAAACTTTCACGCACGGCACGACGCACATCGGCAATTGCCGGGGTCAAGCGTGGGCGTTCGGTCACTTGGTTCTTTCGGTAATCTGTAATAAGTCGCGCGGGAGGTATCCCGCCTCAAGCCTAATTAGGAGAACCATGGGTTACGAAGCAGTAATCGAGATTCCTCGCGGATCACGCAACAAGTACGAAGTTGATCACGAGACCGGCCGCGTGCACCTAGACCGCGTGCTTTTTACTCCTTTTGTTTACCCAATTGACTACGGCTTCTTCGACAAGACCTTGGGTGGCGACGGCGACCCACTAGACGCTCTTGTAATTCTTGAGTTCCCGGTGTTCCCTGGTGTGGTTGTAGATGTTCGCCCGGTTGGCGTGCTTCCTATGGAAGACGATGGCGGCATTGACGAGAAGGTTATCTGCGTGCAGACCAAAGACCCTCGCTACGCACACATCCAAGACATCAACGATGTGCCTGAGCAGCTAAAGAAGGAACTGCACCACTTCTTCTCGCACTACAAAGATCTAGAGCCTGGTAAGTGGGTAAAGGTTGGCGAGTGGCAGGGTAAAGATGTTGCCGAGCGTCTAATCAAAGAAGCGCTTGAGCGCTACGTGCCACCGACAGGTCACTAAAACTTAAATGAGAAATCCCCCGAGGTTATTCGGGGGATTTTTTATTTGCTCGCTAGATATTCATCCAACTGAGCAAAGGTTCCACCAAAACCAATTCGCATTGACTCAAGATTTTCGTAATACAAATCTTCTTCGTTTGGCTGCGCATTGATTGGCCCACCTTCAAGGTGAATCAAAGTTTGATCGCCGTCTTCAACAAAGGTCAATGTGCTTTGCACTTCAAGTGGCCACTCTGGGTTCATGACGTGACGGGTCTTGCCGCCTTCGGCGTCTGAGAAATAATTTACGAACACAATGCGCTGGTGCTTGTCTACCTCTAGGTAGTCAAAGGCGCCCCACATTTCAAACTGCTGCTCGGCGCCCGGCTCATTTGTCATTTGATAGTGAAACTTTCCACCCGGCTCAACGTTTGCTTTGCAAAAAGCCATGTGTAGACCAGCCGGCCCCCACCACTTTGCCAACTCGGTTTCGTTGGTCCACGCATTCCAAACCACACCGATAGGTGCGTTAGCAACGTGAGAGATTCTAAAAGGAGTGCGCTCGGTCATGTAAAAACTGTAGCGGCAATTAGTTGGCTGTTGGGCGCCCTGCGTAAGGGAAAAGCTCACCGTAGCGAAGCGGCACAATGCGCACAGTGCGTGCAGGGTTTGGCGCTTCAAGCATCATGCCGCCACCCATGTAAAGCACTACGTGATACTTGTCACCGTCAAAGCCAGACTCCTGTGAGTACCACATCAAGTCTCCGCTTACCGCTTGGTTGAGTGGAATCAACTTTTTGGCGTAAGCCATTGTGCGGAACTGGTTGGTTGCCGAGTGCGTACCAATGTAAACACCAACCGATGCATATGCGGCCTTGGTAATTCCGGAACAGTCCCAAACGTCTGGGCCCATTCCGCCAAGTACATAGCGTTCACCAAGCTGCTCTTTAGCGAAGGCAAACATGCCCTCAACTTTTGTGGCGTTAGCTGGGCCAACATCGTAAAGTTCTGGCGCGGTTGGCATTGTCTTGCCGGCGTTCTGTCTTGCTTCGGCAGCAAGACCTTCGGCACGTTGACGTTCAAGATCTGCCGCGGTGTTTCTCAAACTAGCAAGCTGCGAATAAAAAGTTTTGTTCAGGCGATTATTTTCATCAACCTTTGCCTGCACAGCGTTGGCCGCATTTTGCGCATCAACAAAAGCTGCCTTTGCTACCGCAGCCTTTGCCGCAAGTTCTTTCTTGGCTACCCCTAGTTCATCAGTAACCGATTGCGCATACTGCTGGCGCTCAATTGAGCGGCGGTAAATCACATCTGATTGCTGGGCAACTTTTTCTTGCGCACCAAGTTGGTAAAGCAAGTCATCTGCTTCACCAGAATTTAAGAACAGAGTCATTGCAGTGCCACCGGTTGCACCATCTTTTTGCATTTGCGCGGCAATCTTGCCCAGCTGCGCGCGAGCCTCATCGGCTGCTGCGTTTGCGGCATCTGCCTGCGACTGCAGTGTGTTCACGCGAGCGGTGATTACATCTACTTCTTCTTGAGCCTGGTTAAAGGCCTCACCCTTTATCTGGGCGGTTCGGCCAAGGGCGGCTGCCTCGGCGGCCAGGTCGGCAATGATCTTCTCAAGGCGAGCGATCATCTCTTTCTTCTTGGTCACGTTTCGCTTGGCGGCGGCAACCTCGGCGGCCGATGGGTAATTAGGAACCGCAAACGATGGGGCCACGTTGAGGCCGGTGAAAATCAGCCCGGATACAGCAAACACACCAATCAGGGCGCGAGAAATCCGGAGGTTCATGTCTTCGAAACTAACACGCACCTCTTTATAAGAGGCTGAGCGGCACCTGTGAATCAGGGTTGGGTTGCCATAGCCCTATTCACCCAGTATTCTTGACCCTTGGTGCTATGAAGTATCTCTTTGTAGGCCCCATCGTTTAGTGGCCTAGGACGCTGCCCTTTCACGGCAGTAGCACGGGTTCGAATCCCGTTGGGGTCACCATATAGATGTTTAGTAGCAACTAAGGTCCTGTAGCGCAGTTGGTTAGCGCGCCGCCCTGTCACGGCGGAGGTCGCGGGTTCAAGTCCCGTCAGGATCGCTTCACCTTAGAAGCCCTTCATTAGAGGGGCTTTTAGTGAATCGGGCAGGTAACTGCTCGAGGCTCTGTAGCTCAGTTGGTAGAGCGAACGACTGAAAATCGTTAGGTCACCGGATCGATGCCGGTCGGAGCCACCA
>JAHEGM010000061.1 GCA_024645105.1 Rhodoluna sp. | reverse complement strand
GCCCGGTGGCTGCGTGCAACGCTGAACGATTGATAGTTGTCATAGGTCTATAAAACTGCTGGATTGACCCCGATGAAAGGTGGGTTTGCCTGCTAGTGTCTGAAATACGAGATTAGGACCACAGATGTCAAACGTACCGGGCGCCACCAGGGCACTGGCCATTTTGCAGGCCTTGGGCAGGGCCGGTTCGCCAATGCCTGCGGCTGCAATTGCCAAAAAACTGGGACTGCCGCGCTCATCTACCTATCACCTGCTGGCCGCCATGGAACTTGACGGTTTTGTAATTCACTTTCCTGAGGAGCAGCGCTGGGGTCTTGGTGTTTCGGCTTTTGAGCTGGGCTCTGCCTACCTGCGCCACGATCCGCTTGAGCGATTGGCCCGGCCACTACTTGCCCGACTGGTGCGCGACTCTGAAAAAAAGATTGCGGCGGTTGCGCAACTTGGCATTTTGCAGAACAGTTCAAAAAGCACCGATGTTCTCTACTTGGCAAAAGAACTTCCGCATCACCCGGTGACCATTGTCACCGAAGTTGGCGTGCGCCTTCCGGCACACCTCACCGCATCTGGCAAAGCAATTCTTTGCCAATTAGATAGCAAGCAGGTACGCGCGATGTATGCCGGCACAACAACGCTGGTCACAAGAACCGGAAAAGGCCCAGCAACAATTAAAGATTTAGTCAGTGATTTGCAAATTGCAAAAACAAACGGTTTTAGTTTTGAGGAATCGTTTGTGACCGAAGGCTACTCATCTATTGCTGTCTCAGTGATCAATCATCTAAACATGCCGGTGGCCGCTCTTGCTATGACCTTTAGAGCAGAAGATCAAACTGCAGAGACAAAAGAATTTTTGGTGGCGTTGTTGCAGAAGGCCGCAGCCGAACTTTCAAAACGTTTGGGCTCGCACTAGTTTTAGCTGGCTTCGTTTAGCAACTGGCGTGCCAGTGCGTAATCAAGCCTGCGCCTGCGGTTACCTAGCTTGTCGTTTCCTTTGAATGGCGCCAAAACTAAATCACAAGATTTTTCTCTTAGCTCAGCAAGCAAGTGATTTGCTCGTGAAATAACTTGTTGCAATTGCTCATCACTTAGTTCTGGAATATCCAGGTAGGTCATTAGCCGTGAAGACTCTTTTACCTTGGATCTCTTGTATTCAAAATCACCAAAGATAAATTCAATTCTGCGATTTACATCTTGCGCATCAACCGCGCGCAAACCTATGCGACCATTTGGATCATTAAAAACAATTCGTATTCCTGAGCGTGACCTGCCACGGCGAAGTTCAAGAATCTCACTTAGTTTGCCGATTGGTTTCTCACCAACAAAAACAGATGCATCGTTTGCGCCACCGGCCGGGCCAAAGCAGGCAACTACCGCGGGCGCCTCGGTGTCACTAAATAAATCACCCTCAATTACAGAGACAACTTGCAAACGTGACTTATCAAAACTTGAAAGCAAGAATGTTTCTGGAATCACCGCAACCACAAAATCGGAAACCGCCAAACATTTATCAAGCGCAATTTTGTAGAGGTTGTCATAGTCGCTGCCATCAAAGTAGGTGGCCACTATTTGACTCACCCCCTTGCGCGATGCCGAGTGATTGGCAAGGTAGGGCGGGTTGGTCACAATCATTGCGCCGCCGGCATTTGGAATGCTCACCAGCGAATCGTTTCTGGCCCACTTGGCACCTGCGATATCAAGCCCAAATACGGCCGCCCCAAACTCGCGGCGAACCAAATCAAGTAGGTGCCCGTCACCGGCAAAAGGATCCAACACCGATGCACAGCTAAGCAGCGCCTGATTTATAAAGGCCCTAACCGGGGCAATCAGCCAGGCTTCATCGGTTGTGTAGAAGGAGCCGCGGGCTACTTTATGGGCGTCAATTTCTACAAAGCGTTCGCGATCGGCCGAAACCAGCATTTGGCCAACCGCACGCTTTTCACTCATGCGACAATAGTAACCATGACTCAACACACTTCAGTAGCGACCCTGCACACAAACCACGGCGCAATCAAAATCAACCTTTTCGGCAACCACGCCCCTAAGACTGTAGAAAACTTCGAAGGTCTAGCAACTGGTTCAATCGAGTGGAAAGACCCACGCACCGGCGCAACTCAGACCGGCAAGCCGCTTTACAACGGCGTGATCTTCCACCGCATCATTCAGCAGTTCATGATTCAGGGTGGCGACCCAACCGGCACCGGAATGGGCGGCCCTGGCTACCAGTTCGGTGACGAGATTCACCCAGAACTTAACTTCAACGACCCATACAAGCTTGCAATGGCAAACGCCGGGCCTGGCACCAACGGTTCACAGTTCTTCATCACCACTGCTGCCACCGGTTGGCTTCTAGGCAAGCACACCATCTTTGGTGAAGTTGCCGACGAGGTTTCAAAGAAGGTTGTAGACAAGATTGAAAACGTAGACACCGATGGTCGCGACAAGCCACTTGACGATGTCATCATTGAGTCAATCACCATCGAGAAGGTTTAATTAGGCATCGCCTTTTAATCCAATGCGAAATATCTTTAGGCAAAATCCGGCCCGAGTAACCCTCGGGCTGGTTTTGCTTAACCTTGCTATTTGGGTTTTGCAGATTGTGCCGGGTTCAGTGCTCACAACTAAGTTGGCGTTCTTGCCGCTAGCTGTTTATACAGAACCTTGGCGCATGATCACCGCGGGCTTCGCTCACAGTGAATCAAACCCTTTGCACGTATTACTAAACATGTATTCGCTCTACATCTTTGGTTCGCTGCTTGAACCAATGCTTGGGCGTCTGCGCTTTCTTGCAATTTGGCTGGTATCAATTTTTGGCGGCTCAGTTGCGGTGATGTACTTGAACACCCCAGACACCTGGGTGATTGGTGCCTCGTCTGGAGTCTTTGGTTTGATGGCCGCGTACTTTGTTGTGCTTCGCGCTGTTGGTCAAAATTCGCAAAGCATGATGGGCCTAATTGCAATTAACTTGGTCTTTGGTTTTCTTATGCCAGGGGTAAGTTGGCAGGCACACCTTGGTGGGCTATTAGCCGGCGGCGCGATGACCGCGGTTTATGCGCAGAGCAGAAATAAGAATGCGCAAGTTATAGGTGCGATTTTTGTGGTTCTTGCATTTGTTGGTCTAACTGCGTATCGCATGCAGACCATGTTGCTGGGCTAAATTACTTCCAGCGGGTTGACATCATGAAGCCAACCATTGCAATGCCAAA
>JAHEGM010000054.1 GCA_024645105.1 Rhodoluna sp. | reverse complement strand
TGCACTCTCGTGAAGTTCTTGAGCGCCTAAAAGAGGCTTTCGGTGACAAGCTTTTCAAAACTGTCATTCACCGAACTGTTAAATTCCCTGATGCCACCGTTGCCCAGGCTCCGATTACTGAATTCGCGCCGACATCCGATGCCGCCGAGGTCTACAGAACCGTAGCAAAGGAGCTGGTTGCCCGTGGCTGTGTTGCTTAACTCTGAACTAACTGATGGGTCAGAAAAGGCAAGCGGATTCTCTCTAAGCCTTGGAAACTTTGATGGGCCATTTGATCTCTTGCTTTCGCTGATCTCGAAGCACGAAATGAATATCACCGAAATTGCACTCAGCAAGGTGACCGATGAATTCATCTCGTACCTAAAGACCCTCGATGGCGAAGAAGAAATGGATCAGGCCAGCGAGTTTTTGGTAATTGCTGCGACCCTGCTTGACTTGAAGATTGCCGGCCTGTTGCCTAAGGGTGAAGTGGTAGACGCAGAAGATGTTGCGCTGCTTGAGGCACGTGACCTGCTGTTTGCTCGCTTGCTTCAATACCGCGCCTTCAAAGAGGTTTCAAGTTACTTCAGCACAGCCATGGCTATGGAAGCACTGCGCATAGCGCGCGATGTGCGTCTAGAGGAGCGCTTCAAGAAACAAAAGCCTGAATTGGTCTGGACAATGACTCTGGCCGAATTTGGAGTTTTGGCCCAAGATGCAATGACACCTCGTGAGATTCCTAACGTTGGTCTAGCTCACATGCACGCTCCTAGAGTTTCAATTCGCGAGCAGGCGGCAGAGGTTGTTTCTATGCTCAAGCGCTCAATCCGTATGACTTTCCGAGAATTGATTGGATCAATCAAAGACCGCGCAATTGTGGTCGCAAGATTTCTATCGGTTCTTGAGCTTTACCGCCTTTCTGCAATTACCTTCGAGCAAGAGTCGCCGCTTGGCGATATCAAGATCGCTTGGGATGCCGAAAACTTTGATGATGAAAAACTAGCCAACCTTGGAGCCGACTATGACTCATAACGATGAACTGACCACAGAGCAATCTGTGAGCGAGCCGACTCCTGCTGAGGTGGTTGAGCGCATGGAGCCGGTGAGTGCAGATAACCTGCGTTCGGCAATTGAGGCAATTCTCATGATCACCGACGCCCCGATTTCAATCATGAACATCGCAACCGCTCTAGAGACTCCGGTTACCGAAATTCGCGACGCTATCAATTCTTTGGTGGCAGATTACGACGGCGCCGACGGCTCAACTCCAAGAGGTTTTGAACTTCGCGAGGTTGGCGGAGGATGGCGCATCTACGTGCGCGCAGATTTTGACTGGGCAGTAAAGAGTTTCGTAGCCAACGAGAACCCAACCAAGTTAAGTCAGGCCGCACTAGAGACCCTTGCTGTTATTGCGTATAAGCAACCAATTTCTCGAGGCCAGATTGCATCGATTCGCGCGGTGAACGTTGACTCGGTTGTGCGCACTCTGCACAGCCGCGGTCTAATTACAGAGCTCTACACAGACTCAGAATCGGGCGCAATTCACTACGGCACCGCTCCGCTATTGCTTGAGGTACTGGGCATCAACTCTTTGGATGAGTTGCCTCTGATTAGCCCTTACCTCCCAGATGCGAATAGCAACTTCGATGCCGTTTGATATGTCGGCTAATCCAGATGCTGAGGGCGTAAGACTTCAGAAGGTCATGGCAGCAGCTGGCGTTGCCTCGCGTCGTGTCTGCGAAGACATGATCACCAAGGGCCAGGTCAAGGTGAACGGCCGCGTTGTCACCGAGCTTGGTACGCGTATTAATCCAGATGTAGACAAGGTGACGGTTGGCGGCACTCCAGTGCAGCTTGATAACTCCAGAGTTTACTTGGCGCTAAATAAACCTCGCGGGGTAGTTAGTTCAATGGCCGATGAGAACGGCAGACCCGACCTTTCACAGTTTGTTGCAGGTTACGATCGGGTATTCAACGTAGGCCGACTCGACTCTGAAACAACGGGGCTAATCATCATGACAAATGACGGCGAACTGGCTCACAAGCTAGCTCACCCAAAGTTTGGTGTTACCAAAACTTACGTTGCCAGAGTTGAGGGCGTAGTTACCCCAGCAATCATTCACAAGTTGCTGAGTGGTTTTGAACTTGAAGACGGAATGATCAAAGCCGATAAAGCGCACGTGGTAGACGTGCAGCCAGGGGAGTCATTAGTTGAAGTTGTTCTTCACTCCGGTCGCAACCGAATTGTTCGAAGAATGTTTGAGTTTGTTGGTCATCCGGTAGTTGGTCTGGTTCGACGTCAGTTTGGACCAATCCAACTCGGCCCACTCAAAGAGGGTCGAATTCGCGAGCTAAGTAAAATAGAGGTAGGTGCCCTTCTAAAGGCTGCCGAGGGCGAAGTAAAACGCGCGCCAAGGCCAGCTAATAAGAGAGCCACCGCTCAGGGAAAGAGGCGATGACATGGCTATTCGCGCAATTCGCGGCGCCATTCAACTTGATGTTGATGAGCGCGAGCACCTTCTAAAATCAACCGCCGAACTTCTCACCAAGACTCTGCATGCAAACAATCTTGATAGCGGTCAGCTCGTTTCAATCCTCTTCACTGCTACCCCTGATATCACCAGCGAGTTTCCGGCTGTTGCCGCTCGCGAACTTTCGCTTGGCGATGTTCCATTGATGTGCTTTGTAGAGATGGACGTAAAGGGCGCGCTGCCACGAACCATTCGTATCATGATTACTGCAGAAACTGATAAGCCTCGCTCGCAGATTCAGCATGTCTACCTAAGGGGTGCAACCGCACTTCGTCAGGACATTGCCCAATGACTTCGTTCACCGAATCAGTTCGCGTCGTAGGCGCAGGGCTTCTCGGAACAAGTATTGGTTTGGCCCTCACCAAGCAGGGCGTTGAAGTAGTTATTGCATCTCAGTCTCCAAAGAGCGTTGAGCTTGCGGTTGAATACGGTGCTGGTAGAAAAGCCAAAGATTCGGATGCCCCAAACCTCATTGTGGTTTGTGTGCCTCCGCAGCTCACTGCGCAAATTGTGGCTAAAGAACTTGCCGATTATCCTGAAGCGATAGTCACTGATGTGGCCAGCGTAAAGCAAAGCATTCTTGATCAATTAATTCAACTTGGTGCACCAGTCGAACGCTACATTGGCTCACACCCAATGGCTGGCCGAGAACGCGGCGGTGCAATCGCCGGCCGTGCTGACTTATTCGTTGGTAGGCCGTGGGTGATTACTCCCAACGAAAAAACTAGTCCTCAAGGTGTTGACCTGCTTAGGCGTCTTGCTTCTTTGCTTGAGTCTTCAGTGGTTGAAGTTTCACCCGCTGATCATGACCGCGCTGTAGCTTTGGTGTCTCATGTTCCGCAGTTAGTCTCTAGCCTGCTTGCTGCGCGACTGGTGGAGGCAAAAAGCCAAGATGTTGCTCTTGCTGGCCAGGGGCTTCGCGATACAACTCGCATTGCCGCCAGCGACCCGCAGCTATGGATGCAAATCCTCAGCGCTAATTCGGTTGAAGTAGCTCATGTGCTCGCTGCGTATCTATCAGACCTGCAAGAAGTAGTTGCTGCGCTGTCTGATCTTGACAACAAGGCAAATTTTGAAACCGTTGAGTCTGCTCTCAAAGCTGGAAATCAAGGCATTGAAAAGATTCCAGGAAAGCACGGCAGCAAACATTCAACTTACGCACAAATAGTTGTGATGATTGACGACCAGCCAGGAGAGTTAGCGCGCCTGCTCACCGAAGTCGGCGAAATTGGCATCAACCTTGAAGAGCTCAAATTGGAACACTCGCCAAGTGCTCAAATAGGTTTGGTGGAACTCTATGTTTTGCCAACGGCAGAGCAGGCTCTAATCTCAGATCTTCAGGCTCGTGGTTGGCGAATCGCATAATGGCTCCAGTGATAATCGCAATCGATGGCCCTGCTGGTTCTGGCAAATCATCGGTCAGTAAGCAAGCCGCGCGTGAAAAGAATTTTGGCTATTTAGACACCGGCGCTGCCTACCGCGCGTTGGCCTGGGCTTCGCTAAATCTAGAGGGCTTTGGCTTGGACGAGCTAGACAGCAAAGACCTAAACCGCGAGTTTGACTACTCAATCTCTATCGATCCAGATAACTACTGGGTGAAGGTGGGATCAAAAGACATCACTGAGGCTATTCGCGAGCAAGAGGTGGCTGAGTTTGTGAGCCAGGTTGCCCGAATTCCGGCGGTTAGAACCTTTATGAAGTCGCTAACCCACAAAATCGTGGCCGAATCTGGCCTGCCCGGGGTAATTGTTGAAGGCCGGGACATAACCACTGTGGTTGCCCCAGATGCGCCGGTGAGAATCCTGCTGACAGCCAGTGAAGCGGTTAGACTTAAGAGACGCTCAGCGGAACTTTCCAAAAGTGCCGCGGCCAGCGTAGCGCGTCAAGTAACTGAGCGTGACGCCAGCGACTCAAAAGTCGTTGACTTTATGACACCAGCTCCTGGTGTCCAACTCGTGGATACATCTGATCTCAATTTCAACCAGTCGGTTTCTGCCGTGCTGGCCTTGATTGAGCAGGGTCTGTCCTAAGGATTAAGAATGAATGAAGAAGAATTCCTAGCGGAACCGGCAGCACCAGAGTTCATCGAACGCTTGCAAAACATGAGCACCGATGAAGAAGAGTCGCGTGCTCGCGTTTTGCGCTCGGGTCTAGAAGACTACGACCTAGACGATGAAGACTTTGATGTTCTAGAGGCAGACGAAGAACTTATTGATGGCCACTACTTTTTGCCAGCACTTCCAGTGCTTGCAATTGTTGGCCGCCCTAACGTTGGCAAGTCGGCGTTGGTTAACAGAATCCTTGGCCGTCGCGAGGCTGTGGTTGAAGACAAGCCGGGTGTGACCAGAGACCGAGTTTCCTATAAGGCCGAATGGAACGAACGTAAGTTCACCTTGGTTGATACCGGCGGCTGGGAACCAGATGCTCGAGGAATCGATAAGTCGGTTGCTATTCAAGCCGAAATTGCAGTTGAGTTGGCTGACGCGGTGTTGTTTGTTGTAGACGCGATGGTTGGCGCTACCAGTACAGATGAGCGCGTTGTTAAGATGCTTCGAGCATCGGGTAAGCCAGTTATTTTGGTAGCCAACAAAATTGACGATGTGCGTCAAGAACCGGAAGCTGCAAACCTTTGGTCACTAGGACTAGGTGAGCCTTACCCTTGTTCCGCGGTGCATGGTCGTGGTGTTGCAGACTTGCTAGACGCAGCCATGAAGGTACTGCCAAAAATTTCAAATGTTGCCAAAGAGGAAATTGGTGGACCTCGCCGAGTTGCCTTGATTGGTCGCCCAAACGTAGGAAAGTCATCGCTGCTTAACCGCGCAGTTGGTTCTGAGCGCGCGGTTGTGAATGACCTTGCTGGCACAACTCGTGATCCGATTGACGAGCAGGTTGAGCTTGGTGGCAAGGCTTGGCGCTTTGTTGACACCGCAGGTATTCGCCGACGAGTGCACCTGGCGCAGGGCGCAGACTTTTACGCATCACTAAG
Organism: Rhodoluna sp.; assembly: GCA_024645105.1. GTDB lineage: Bacteria > Actinomycetota > Actinomycetes > Actinomycetales > Microbacteriaceae > Rhodoluna. The sequence continues at coordinate 10,303 of JAHEGM010000054.1, read as the reverse complement.
AACAGCTGCGGCGCTTGAGCGCGCTGAAGTTGCGGTGGTGCTGTTTGATGTCACCCAGCCAATCAGCGAGGCAGACATTCGAATCGTAGACATGGCTCTGGAGTCCGGTCGTGCACTTGTACTTGCCTTCAATAAGTGGGATGAGCTTGACGACGAACGTCGCAAGTATCTTGAACGCGAGATTGAGCAAGATTTGGCGCACGTAGATTGGGCGCCTCGAGTAAACATCTCAGCAAAGACTGGCCGCCACCTTGAAAAGTTGGTTCCAGCTCTTGAGGTTGCCCTTGATTCATGGGATCAGCGAATTGCAACCGGAAAGCTAAATGCCTTCGTTCAAGAACTCGCGATGGAAACACCGCACCCGGTTCGTGGTGGCAAGCAGCCTCGTATTCTTTTTGCAACTCAGGCAAGCAGCCGTCCGCCAAAGTTTGTGCTCTTCACCACCGGGTTCCTAGACCCAGGTTACCGCCGTTTCATTACACGTCGCTTGCGCGAAACCTACGGCTTCGAAGGTTCACCAATTGAAGTTGGCATGCGTGTGCGCGAGAAGCGCAAGCGCTAAACACTTTAGGTTATAGGCTCTAGTTGGGTTTGTATTGCTCAGCTAGGGCCTTTTTCAAATCTTCTAGCACCGTTGGGTCCTCGATAGTAGGCGGAACCTTGTACTCGTCGCCGTCTACAATCTGACGCATAGTTTTGCGCAAAACTTTGCCAGATCTAGTCTTCGGCAGGCGTTGCAAAATCACCACGTCTTTGAAGGCCGCAACCGGGCCAACCACATCGCGCACGATGGCAATAACTTCCTTGCGCAGAATCTCTTCATCAATTTCGTGACCGTTCTTAAAAGTGATGAAACCAACCGCGCGCTGTCCTTTGAGTTCGTCTTTCACCCCGGTTACAGCGCACTCGGCAATAGCTTCGTGACCGGCAATAGCTTCTTCGAGCTGACCGGTGGATAGTCGGTGGCCGGCAACGTTGATCACGTCATCGGTTCTACCCATTACGTAGACGTAGCCATCTTCATCAATTCGGCCAGAGTCGCCGGTTGCATAAAAACCATCAAAGACACTCAGGTACGCCTCTTTATAACCGTCTGGGCGACCCCATAATCCAGAGAGTGTGCCTGGAGGCATAGGTAGGGCTATAACGATGTTGCCGTCCTTACCGTTCTTGATTGGCGCACCCTTGGAATCAACCACCGATACCTGATAGCCGGGCACGGGAACACTTGGTGAACCAGGCTTTACCTTTAGAGACTCGATGCCTCTAGGGTTTGCGGCAATGGGCCAACCGGTTTCGGTTTGCCACCAATTATCGATAACTGGGCAGTGCAGCGCATCGGCCGCCCAGTGATATGTTTCGGTATCCAATCTTTCACCTGCAAGAAAGAGAGTGTCTAAAGATGTCACGTCATAGTTCTTCAACATTTCAAGATCTGGATCCATTCGACGAATGGCGCGAATCGCAGTTGGGGCTGTGAAAAGCACCTTCACTTTATGTTCGTTGATGACTCGCCAAAATGCACCGGCATCTGGTGTGCCAATTGGCTTACCTTCGTAAACCAATGTTGTAGCTCCAGCAATTAGGGGAGCGTAAACGATATACGAGTGCCCAACCACCCAACCAACATCTGATGCTGCCCACATGACATCGCCAGCTTCAATGTTGTAGATATTCTTCATCGACCAATTCATGGCCACGGCGTGACCGCCATTATCGCGAACAATTCCCTTTGGGTTTCCGGTAGTGCCTGAGGTGTAAAGAATGTATAGCGGATCAGTTGCAAGCACTGGCACGGCGGCTTGCGGCGTTGCGCTTGCAATAGCTTCTTTCCAACTCAACCAGTGCACATCGGTTTTTTCATCAAAATCTTTTACTGAACCTGGAACTGCAGCACGTTCGTGAACGATTACTGATTTCACTGAACCCTTTGACATGGCCAGGGCTTTTTCAATGATAGGAAGATATTCAACGTGACGACCCGGTTCAAATCCGCCGCTTGAAGTAACAATTACTTTTGGGGTTGCATCGTCTATGCGTACGGCAAGTTCGTTCGCAGCAAAACCACCAAACACCACGGAGTGAATCGCACCAATACGCGCACACGCCAACATTGCATATAGTGCCTCGGGAATCATCGGCATATAAATTACAACGCGATCACCCTTTGTCACACCTTGGTTCACAAGAGCACCGGCAAAAAGTGAAACTCTCTCTAGCAGATCGTTATAGCTGTGAAACTTTTTCGTTCCAGTCATGGCCGAGTCATAAATGATTGCCGTTTGTTCGCCTCGGCCTGCCAGCACGTGTCGGTCAACCGCGTTGAAACAAGTGTTTAATTCAGCGTTGGGGAACCAGCGATACACCGGCGCTTCACTTGAGTCCAATGCTTGGGTGGGCGCTTTGATCCAGTCCACGCCTTTGGCTGCATCCAACCAAAAGCCGTAAGGGTCCTCACAGCTGCGCTGATAAACCTCTTGATAGGTCATGCCTTGCCTCCTCATTGAGAAATGCCGTCTCCATGGACGGCACTCGACATCGGGGCTGGTTTAGGAGCCCTTTTGATAAATGTATACAAAGAATGGCCTTATTCGCCCAAAATAGTTGAAATATGCCAAATTGTTATTAGTTTTGTATACACTGGGGGCTGATACACACCGATAATTGCTCTAGGAGGTGCCATGAGAGCTAGCGATAAGGCCTATCAGGCCCTGCTTGAAGATATCGTTGACGGCACCTTGGCGCCCGGTACCGCCTTGGCTGAGGTGGAGCAGGCCGAACGTTTAGGGGTTTCTCGAACCCCGCTTCGAGAAGCTCTTTCCCAACTTCGCAAAGACGGCCTAATCCAGCAGACCCGTGGGCGTGGGCTCACCGTCACAGACGTTTCGTTGGATGACATCGTTGAACTATACGAACTGAGGCAGCCACTTGAGCAACAGGCCGCGAAGTTGGCGGCAAACCGAGGGGACATTCAAGTATTTGCTCAATTGGCCGAAGAGTTTCAAAATGCCGATCGTCTGATTGAGGGCGGGGATGCTGGGATAAAGGCCTATTACAACCTCAACGAGCGCCTTGATAAAGCAATTGAAGAAGCCATCAGCAGCGCCTACCTGGTTTCGGCTCTCAAGTCTTTGCACCTTCACCTTGCACGAATTAGAAGATTGTCTAGAAGAGATCCTCAACGTCTAAAAGCTGCCGCGATTGAAACTCTTGTGATCATCGAGGCAATCGTTGATCGCAACCCAGAACTTGCTGCCAGCGCCACGCAGGTACACATGCAGCAAAGCCTAAGAAATGCCCTCGAAGCCGCACGGTCTAGAGAAGTAACCCAACGAGTCTCTTGACTCAAGAATAAAAAAGGAGCCGCGATGAAGCTGCACCAAGTACGTGTTTATAAGAGTGAAGAAAATCTAGAGCGTAAAGATCAACTTGCCTGGAAAATTGCAGAGGTAGCAGCTGACCCAGTTGCCGTTTCTGAAGAAGTTACCGAGATGGTGATCAACCGCATAATCGATAACGCCTCCGTTGCAGCGGCATCGCTTACCCGTAAGCCAGTTGTCTCAGCTAGATCTCAGGCGATGGCGCATCCAAAAACTTCTAACGGTGCTGGGGCAAATGTTTTTGGTGAGGCAGCAGAAAAGCGCATTTCACCTGAATGGGCAGCTTGGGCTAATGGCGTAGCAGTTCGTGAACTTGATTACCACGACACATTTTTGGCAGCAGATTACTCTCACCCGGGTGACAACATTCCGCCAATTCTTGCAGTAGCCCAGCACCTAGGGGTCAATGGTGCTGACCTAATTCGTGGAATCGCAACCGGTTATGAAATTCAGGTAGATCTAGTTCGCGCAATTTGTTTGCACAAGCACAAGATTGACCACGTGGCTCACCTGGGCCCATCGGCTGCAGCCGGAATTGGCACCATGCTCAAACTTCCTGTTGAAACAATTTTTCAGGCAATCGGTCAGGCGCTGCACACCACAACCGCAACACGTCAATCTCGCAAGGGCGAGATCTCAAGCTGGAAGGCGCACGCTCCGGCATTTGCCGGCAAGATGGCGGTGGAAGCCGTTGATCGCGCGATGCGCGGCGAGACCAGCCCTACTCCTATCTACGAAGGTGAAGACGGAGTTATCGCTTGGATGCTTGACGGCCCAGAGGCTAACTATTCGGTTCCGCTACCTGAAAAAGGTGAGGCAAAGCGCTCCATTCTTGACACCTATACCAAAGAGCACTCTGCCGAATACCAAGCGCAGGCTTGGATTGACTTGGCAAGAAAACTAAATCGCGAGCACCCAGACATTGCAGATCCAAAGAATGTTGAATCCGTGGTTATTCACACCTCGCACCACACCCACTACGTAATTGGTTCGGGTGCGAACGATCCACAAAAGTATGACCCAACTGCAAGTCGCGAAACACTGGATCACTCAATTCCATACATCTTCACCGTTGCTCTGCAAGATGGAGCATGGCATCACGTTGACAGCTATGCGCCAGCAAGAGCTGCTCGACCAGACACAGTTGAGTTGTGGAACAAGACCACCACTCTTGAAGACAAAGAGTGGACCCGTCGCTACCACTCAGTTGACCCTAATGAAAAAGCATTTGGTGGTCGCGTTGAAGTAACCCTCAAAGACGGCTCAAAGATTGTTGACGAGATTGCGGTGGCAGACGCACACCCGTTGGGCGCAAGGCCATTTGCTCGTGAGCAATACATTCAAAAGTTCAAGACTCTGGCCGCTGATGTTCTAGATTCCACTGAAATTGATCGTTTCTTGAACCTAGTTCAGCGTCTACCGGAGCTAACCGCAGAGGAAGTTACCGCCCTCACCATCGTCGCAAAGCCTGGAATTCTGACTTCAGTTTCTACTCCGGCGGGAATCTTCTAATGCTCTACGCAAAGACAACTCCAGCCGAGAAGCGAAGAATATTCCGTGAGCGTTTGGCAACGGGCGAGCTGCTTCAGTTGCCTGGTGTTTTCAACCCGCTTTCGGCAAAGCTAATTCAAGAAAAGGGCTTTGATGGCATCTATATTTCTGGTGCAGTTCTGGCAGCCGATCTTGGACTACCTGATATTGGTCTAACAACTCTCACCGAAGTTGCCGGCCGATCACAGCAAATTTCTAGAATGACAGATCTACCCAGCCTGGTTGATGCCGATACCGGTTTTGGTGAACCGCTAAATCTCGCTCGCACTGTGCAGACTCTTGAAGATGCCGGTGTTTCAGGTATTCACATTGAAGATCAGATCAACCCAAAGCGCTGCGGACACCTTGATGGCAAAGCGGTAGTTGATCAAGACACCGCAGTTAAACGAATAGCTTCGGCAGTGGATGCTCGACGTGACGAAAATCTGCTGATCATGGCGCGTACTGACATTCGCGGTGTCGAAGATCTACCAGCGGCGATTGACCGTGCAAAGCGTTTGGTAGATGCCGGTGCCGATGCAATCTTTCCAGAAGCAATGAAGGACCTCTCGGAGTTTGAGGCGATGCGAAAAGCCGTCGATGTGCCAATTCTTGCCAACATGACAGAGTTTGGAAAGAGTGAACTTTTCACCAGGCGGCAACTTGCAGATATCGGAATCAACATCGTTATTTATCCGGTGTCACTGCTTCGCCTAGCCATGGGATCGGCAATGAGGGGCCTTGACGCACTCAAACGAGATGGTAATTTGCAGAGCGTGGTTCCAGAAATGCAAACCCGCGCAGAGCTATACGAACTTCTCGACTACGAGGCCTATAACCAGTTTGACTCAGGAATTTTCAACTTCAATCTAGACAGCCACATCAAGCACTAAAACTTTTCTCAAAACGCAAAGGAGCGAAATGAGCGAGCAACAGGAAATTTATAAGGGACTGGCCGGCGTGCCGGTTGATTACACCGCAATTTCAAAGGTCAATCCAGAGAGCAATTCATTGCTTTACCGCGGTTATCCGGTTCAAGAGTTGGCCGCTAAAAAAAGTTTTGAAGAGGTTGCATGGTTGCTCTGGAAGGGTGACCTGCCAAGCCAAACTGAACTTGCTGGTTTTGTAAAGCAGGAGCGCGCACTTCGCGCACTTCACCCACTGGTCAAAAAGTTGATTGACGATCTGCCGCTTACCGCGCACCCAATGGATGTGGTCAGAACCGCAGTCAGTGTTATCGGAGCCATGGACCCTAGTGCCGATGATTCCAGCCCTGCCGGAAATCTAGATAAGTCAATTCGTCTTTTCGCTCAATTGCCTGCAGTTGTCTCGTACGATCAAAGGCGCCGCCACGGCAAAGCCCTGATTGAGCCGCGTGATGATCTTGACTACTCGGAAAACTTTTTATGGATGACATTCGGTGAGATTCCCGATGCGGTGGTTGTTGATGCCTTCCGAATCTCGTTGGTGCTATACGCAGAGCACTCGTTCAATGCCTCTACATTTACCGCTCGCGTCATTACCTCAACGCTGTCTGATCTTTATTCAGCGGTAACCGGGGCAGTGGGAGCACTAAAGGGTCCCCTGCACGGAGGGGCGAATGAAGCCGTGCTGCACATCTTTAACGAAATTGGCTTTGGCGACGACGCAGCTAACCGCGCTGAGACATGGCTTGAAAATGCTTTGGCCGAAAAGCGCAAGATTATGGGCTTTGGTCACCGCGTTTATAAGAAGGGTGACTCTCGTGTTCCAACAATGCGCGAGGCCATGGTCAAGTTGATTGAACACTACGATCGCCCAGACGTTCTTGATTTATACGAGGGTCTTGAAGCGGCGATGACCCAGCGCAAGGGGATTCTTCCGAATCTTGATTACCCTTCTGGCCCGGCGTATCACCTAATGGGATTCGACACCCTCACCTTCACGCCAATCTTCGTTGCAGCGCGCATCACCGGTTGGACTGCCCACATCATGGAGCAGTTGGCGGCAAATGCGCTTATTCGACCGCTGTCTGTCTACAACGGCGTCGATGAGCGTCACCTGTAGGAGATTCGGTGGAGTCAAATTGGCACAATCAATTAGCTAGCTGTGAAGAGCTTGTGCCGGTAATCGGCAACCTTCTTAGAGTCAAGCAGGTTGAGTTAAATATTTATGGAGCCTCGCTTTCTGGCTTGTCTGCCATAGAAATTCTGAAAGCACACCGATACGCCCGCCATGTCTTGGGCCAAGAGTTAGAGGCTGCAAGGACCTTGAGGCTCGCCAAAGGGATTACTGAAATCGAGCTGCACGATGCAGACATTGACGCAGCTCGTTTGCTAGAAGTTCTTGGTTCAAATTTTTCGGTCGAGCAAGTTCAAGAGGCGCTGGGGTATGTCCCTGGTCGCAACTCAAAGAGTAAAGATGTGGTGCTCTATGGTTTTGGTCGCATCGGCAGGTTAGTCGCAAGAATTTTGTTGTCTCAATCTGGTCAGCACAGCGGTTTAAAGCTTCGCGCCATTGTGGTTCGAAATGGGTCGGCGAATGACTTGATCAAGCGCGCTAGCCTGTTGCGCCGTGACTCGGTGCACGGGCGCTTTGATGGTGTAATCAAGGTTGATGAGGCTAACAATCTCTTGATCGTCAATGGGTCTCCGGTTCAAGTTATTTATGCCTCGAGTCCGGCTGAGGTTGATTACCCCAAATTTGGAATTTCTGATGCACTCATAATTGATAACACCGGAATATGGCGTGACGAAGCCGGCCTGGAGCAACATCTTAAGTGTGTGGGTGTTGCAAAAGTATTACTTACCGCTCCGGGAAAAAACCCGCTCAAAAACATTGTCTTTGGTATCAATCACGCAGAGATCTTGCCTGAAGACAAAATAGTAACTGCAGCTTCTTGCACTACGAATGCCATCACCCCGGTGCTAAAAGTTATTAACGATAAATATGGGATTTTGCATGGGCATGTTGAGACAGTCCACTCCTTCACCAATGATCAAAACCTGACCGACAACTTTCACAAAGGCGAGAGAAGGGGCAGGTCAGCCCCTATGAACATGGTCATTGCAGAAACTGGAGCGGCAAAAGCAGTTGCCAAGGCGCTTCCCGAGCTAGCCGGCAGGCTTTCTGGAAATGCCATTCGTGTGCCGACTCCAAATGTTTCTCTGGCAATTTTGAACCTGCAACTTGCGCATGATGCAACCAAGGAATCGGTGAACGATTTGCTGAGGAATGCATCAATTTTTTCTAACCTGCACAAGCAAATTGACTACGTTGATTCCCCTGAGGTGGTTTCTACAGATTTTGTGGGCTCCAATCGGGCCGGAGTGGTTGACGGCTTGGCCACGATTGCCGAGGAAAAGAACGCGGTTATCTATGTCTGGTATGACAACGAGTTTGGCTACAGCAATCAGGTTGTCAGAGTCGCTGCAGCAATGTCCGGCCTAGAACGCGCCACCCTTCCCGCTAGATAGGTCAATCAGCCTAATTCACGTAATATCGGGGATGTGAGCAACCAGCCGGCCCTGAGCATGAAAGAGCAGTTCATGACTGTTCCAAATTTGCTCAGCATGCTGCGCTTGGCTCTGGTTCCAGTATTTATGTTTTTGCTGTTGAGCGAGCGATACCTTTCTGCGATTGTCGTCTTGGCGCTCTCTAGCCTCACCGATTACCTAGACGGATACTTCGCCAGAAAATTCAATCAGGTCACCAGGTTGGGACAACTGCTTGACCCTGCGGCTGATCGTCTTTACATTTTTTCTACCTTGGTGGGCCTCAGCATCACCGGAATCATTCCGGTTTGGTTAGCGGTTGTCATTATCGGAAGAGACATAGTTTTAGCCGCCGCCTATCCGGTGCTGGCAAGTCACGGATACGGGCCATTGCCGGTTCATTACCTGGGTAAGACCGGAACGTTTGCTTTGCTTTACGCTTTTCCTCTTTTGCTGATGGCCTACATTTTTGAACCGGCAAAATTCTTCCTCGAGCCGCTGGCCTGGGCCTTCGCCCTTTGGGGGGTTGGGCTCTACTGGTGGGGTGCCTATGTATACCTTCGTCAGGTTGTCGACATCGTGAAAAATAGGGCCCCAAAAACCCATTAGGCTATTGCTCTAAGGAGTAGCAGCAAAAATGGAATCAGCAGAATTGGGCTTTGGGGGCTCGTCCGATGAGGTCGAATCTACCGCGGCATTCAGCTCTGACTTGCTTGCCGAATCTGGCCCTTTTCTAGACTCCGAAGAGCAAAAAGCAATCGAGGCTCTTCCTGCTGGCTCGGCACTTCTAATCGTTCAGCGTGGCCCAAATGAGGGTTCTCGTTTCTTGCTGGATCAAGATGTGACCACCGTGGGCCGTCACCCAAATGCCGATATCTTCCTTGATGATGTAACCGTGTCAAGAAGGCACGCAGAATTTCACCGCAACGGGAACTCTTTTCAAGTAAAGGATTTGGCTTCACTAAACGGAACCTATTACGAAGGTGTTCGCATCGAGGCCGCGATTCTCGAAGACGGCTCCGAGGTTCAAATCGGCAAGTTCAGACTCACTTTCTATTCTTCTAAAGCGGATTTGGCAGATAACTAATGGCCCAGTCAGCAAATCTTCAAACCGGCAAGCTCTCTTCGGTTAGAGCTGTAAAACTTTTCAACATTGGCCAGGTGCTTAATGTGTTGAGTTCAGATTTCCCAGACCTAACTCCTTCGAAGCTTCGTTTCCTAGAGGAGCAAGGCTTGGTAACCCCGCAACGCACCCCATCGGGGTATCGCAAGTTCACTGAACTTGACATCGAGCGAATTCAAATCGTTCTTGAATTGCAGCGCGACCAGTACCTTCCGCTCAAAGTCATCCGCAACTACCTTGCTGATCTAGACGAAGGAAAGCAGCCAAGCCTGCCGGGTGGCACCGTAAACCCTCAGCACTTGCGTCAGAGTCGCGGCAAGAAGCTCTCAAAGCTTGAACTGGTTGCTGAAACCGCAATCACTGATGCGTTGATCCAAGAAGCCCAGGATGTCCTACTGATTGGCCAGGAGCCTTTCGAGGCTTCTGATCTAGAAATTGCTCGTGCCATTGTGCACCTGCAGCGATTTGGTATTCAGCCTCGCCACCTAAGAGGTATCAAAGCTTCTGCCGAGCGAGAGATTGGCATTATCGAGGGAGTGGTTGCCCCAGTCCTAGGCAAGAACGATACTGCCAGCCGCTCAAGAGCAGCCCACTATGCTGCCGAGATTGAGAATCAGTTCTCAGCAATCCGTGCCGAGCTAATTCGCTCGGTTATCGGCAAAATTGACGGCTAAACCCCTTTACACGCTGGCGACACGCCGTTAGTTTAAATTAACCCAACATACGGTAGAAAACGGCAACAATTAAACCTGTACTTGAACGTTAGATAAATTCAGAAGGGAGCCGCCATGTCATCA
>JAHEGM010000047.1 GCA_024645105.1 Rhodoluna sp. | reverse complement strand
ACGATGCCTTTGATGCGCGGGTGATCAGGTGCTACTCCGTAGCGAATGAGTCCGTATGGGGCAGGTAGTGAATCAAATAGATCAATGTCTACGTCTGGGTATTTGGTTGCAAGAATATTGCCCGCATAGATTCCGGCTGGGCCTGCGCCAATAATGGCGACTCTTAGTTGCTTGCTCATTAGATAAATGTTACCTGAGCGAAGCACGTGCAGGCAGGGGCAGGTCTCGGATTGCAGAAGTACGTAATGTTCTTGGAAAAGATAGGTGTGTTGCCGTATCCATTTGCGGCGCGTTTTTGAAGAAGGATGCGGTGGAAAATGGTGTGTTGTTCCGCATCCGTATAAGTGCGATAGATGCGGTGCAAATGGGTCAAAGGCGCCGCACTTGCTGGTCACAATGCGGAGCAAATGGAGTACAAAACCGCCGACCTAGCGGCCATCGAATCAGAGATTCATAAATAGTTGAAGTGGCGGTGACGGTGGGATTTGAACCCACGGTGGACTTTCACCCACACAACTTTTCGAGAGTTGCACCTTCGGCCGCTCGGACACGTCACCGTCAAATAGGCTACTACCTATGAGTACTGAAGGTTCAATGCGCGCGATCATCGCCGCCCTCCTAGCCAACATCGGAATCGCGATCACCAAATTCATCGCGGCAGCCTTTTCCGGGTCAGCATCGATGTTTGCCGAAGGCATTCACTCGGTAGCCGATTCAGGCAACCAGATTCTGCTGATTATTGGTGGCAAGCGGGCCAAGCGCGCGGCAACTGCAGCCCACCCGTTTGGTTATGGACGCTCTCGCTACATTTACGCCTTCATGGTTTCGATCGTTTTGTTCAGCGTTGGTGGAATGTTCTCAATTCTTGAGGGTATTGAAAAGCTTCAGTACCCGCACGAGCTTGAGATGGTTTGGTTGCCGCTTGTGGTGCTTGGCGCGGCGATCATCATGGAGTCACTGTCACTACGTACAGCAGTCAAAGAGTCAAACCACGTGCGCGGCAACAAGAGCTGGGTGCAGTTCATTCGTCACGCTAAGAGCCCAGAGCTTCCAGTTATTTTGCTTGAAGACTTAGCCGCACTGATTGGTTTGGTTTTGGCTTTTGGTGGTGTTGGTTTGACCGTTGTCACCGGTGACGCAATCTGGGATGCAATTGGCACACTGGCCATTGGTGGGCTTTTGGTGTTGGTCGCGATTGTGCTTGGCCTTGAAACTTCAAGCCTCTTGGTTGGTGAAGGTGCAACCGCCGAAGATACCGGCAAGATTCGCAAGGCTTTGAAAGAAACCGATGGCGTTGAATCAATCATCCACATGAAGACCCTTTACCTTGGCCCTGAAGAACTAATGGTTGGTGCCAAGATTGCGGTTGGCGAAAAAGCAACCGGTAAACAAATTGCCAAGGTGATTGATGCTGCCGAAGAAAACGTGCGCACTGCCGTTCCTGCAGCTCGTGTGATTTATTTGGAGCCAGACATTGCTCGTGAGCCTGCAGTTGCGAAGCCTAAGGTCGCAGCAAAAAAGTAATTAACGTTTTGTTGAGAAGAAGTCGCGCAATTGCTGTGCGGCTTCTTTTTCTTTAACACCGGCGATAACTTCAACCGGTGTACCAAGGCGGGCATCGCGAAGTAGGTCGTATAGGCTACCGCTGGCGCCAACGCGTTCATCCCACGCACCAAACACAACGCGTGGAATTCTGGCGGCAACAATCGCCCCGGCACACATCACACAGGGTTCCAAAGTGACTACCAGGGTGCAGCCTTCGAGGCGCCAATCCGCAATTGCCGCAGTTGCCTCACGAATTGCAATGATCTCGGCGTGACCGGTTGGGTCGTGGGTGATCTCGCGATTGTTGTGAGCGCGGGCGATAATTTGACCGCCAGCGTTCACAATGAGCGCGCCCACGGGAACATCGTGCCCAGACTGCGCGGCTTCGGCGAGCGCGGTATCCATCAGGGCTTCGTAGTTCATGTGCCCAATTTACCCCAGCCCAAGTACCAACTCAGGCGTCTGCGCCTGCGATAGATTTGCCCTATGCGAGTTCACATTACCGATCACCCACTAATCACTCACAAGCTCACCGTGTTGCGCGATAAGAACACCCCTAGTCCGGTGTTTCGCCAGCTGGTTGAAGAGTTGGTGACCCTGCTTGCCTATGAGGCAACTCGCGATGTACGCGTAGACAAAGTTGTAGTTGAGACTCCGGTTGCTCCCTACAACGGCGTGAAGCTTGCTCGCCCGCGCCCAATCATCATTCCGGTGCTTCGCGCAGGCCTTGGCATGCTCGAGGGCATTGTCAAGTTGCTGCCTACCGCCGAGGTTGGCTTTTTGGGCATCAAGCGCAACGAAGAAACCCTTGAGCCTTATACCTATGCCAACCGCCTACCTGATGATCTAACCGGCCGCCAGGTTTTCATCATTGACCCAATGCTTGCTACCGGTGGAACCCTGATGGACAGCATTGATTACGTGTTTGAGCGCGGGGCAACAGATGTAACCTGCGTTTGCCTGCTTGGCGCCCCTGAGGGACTTGCCGCTGTTGAAACTCACGTTGCCAAATACATCGCCGAAGGCCACGCCGTGAACGTTGTACTTGGTGCGCTTGATGAGAAGCTCAACGAAAAGGGCTACATCGTGCCCGGTCTTGGTGATGCGGGAGACCGCCTTTACGGAGTAGCCCAGTAGCCGCTAAACTTTGGGCTATGTCAAAAATCCTTTGCACCATGTGTATGCGAATGTGCCGCTAATTAGCCGCCACATTTTTCGCATACTCACACAAAGGACTTAAATAATGACAAATTCAAACAACACCCCAGAAACCACTACTCCGGTAGAAACTGAAGCGCGCGGATTCGCGCTTTATGTTGGAGTTGACGAGGCAACCGCAGCTGAGGCCGGGGTCTCACTTTCTGAACTCGTAACCGCCCTTCGCAAAACCGTAGCCGAGCTAATTCCGGCCGCAGCCGCGGAGACCTACGCGGCCGTAGCGCTGGCGCCAAAAGGAATTGGCGGCAAACCTATCGATGTGGTTAGAACCGCACTTCGCGACCCTCGTGCACTAGACAAACTGACTGCCGCCAAAGAGGTGCATGACCCGCTAGATACACCGAAGGGCATTGTGGTTGACCCAAGCCGCAAGAAGGTATTTGCCGACGGCGAGAACGCTGACCTTACCTATAAAGAATTTGAACTACTGCAGTACCTGATTGAGCACGAGGGCTCGACTATTTCTCGCCGCGAGATTATTGACGTGATTTGGAACGAAGGCGACGGCGAGATTCCAAACGACAGAACCATTGATGTGCACATTCGTCGTCTGCGCGCAAAGATTGCCGGGTACGAAGACATCATTCGTACGGTGCGCGGTGGTGGGTATCGCTTTGATAAGCACCCTGAAGTTATCTACGAAATCTAATGGGCGAAAACACTTCTTCAAACGAGGCGTTGCCTCTTGCTGAAAAAATTGCGGCGCAGGTTCTGGAACTTGTTGACCGCGGCAACTCAATGCCGATTGTGTTGATTGACGGGCGAAGCAACTCGGGCAAGAGCACACTAGCTGCCGAGGTGCAGAACCTAGTTTTCAAAAACGGCGAATCGGCGCCACGCGTTGTACACATGGATGATCTCTACCTTGGCTGGAACGGCCTCCAGGCAGGAGCCGACTACCTAAACAGATTTATCTTGAAGCCACTATCTGATTCATACATCGCCCAGTGGCGTGAGTTTGATTGGGCTAACCCAGGCGAACCGGGCTACGAATCTCGCAACGGTGAGTGGCGCGAATTTGCCGGCGGCACTCCCCTAATAATCGAAGGCTGCGGAGCGCTGAATCAACTGAGTGCCCAGGTAGCGAGCATCAAAATTTGGTTAGAAGTGCCGCAAGAAATTCGCCACCAGCGCTGGCTAGAGCGCGAAGGTTCAAGTGAGCACTGGGCCGAGTGGGCTGCGCAAGAAGAAGAATTTTATGCGCGCGAAAAATCTAGCGAACTTGCAGACGATTTAGTGAACTAGCGATTTAAGCAGCGCGACGGTTTTTGATCCAGGTGCGCACGCCTGCTGCAAAGGACGCAAGAATAAAGAAAATCGCAATTGCGTAAGAGGCGTTTTTGACCGCAGGAATTGAAGCGGCGTAGTAACCGGCAACAGTCAAACCGGTTCCCCAAGCCAAAGCACCAACTGCGTTAGCACTAAAGAACTTGTAGTAGTTCATGTGCGAAATGCCGGCGATGGCCGGAACCAGAACACGAGCCCAAGGCATGAAGCGGGCAATCACAACAGCCCACCAACCCCAGGCAGCATAAAACTTTTCAGACTTCTCAATTGCGTTGCGAAGCCACTGACCCTGGCGCTTATCGAGGTAAGGGCGGCCATAGTGCCGACCAAGGGTGTAGCCAACCTGATCGCCCAACCACGCGGCAACACCAACACCAATTGCCATTGGCCAAATGTTGACTTGCGAACCGGCAGATGCGGCCACCAGACCGGCGGCGAAAACCAAAGAGTCACCGGTGACAAAAGGAATGAAGGCGCCAATAAACAAACCGGTGCCGGCAAAAACCAAACCCCAAACCACACCATAAAAAAGCCAAGGACCGATTTGGTCATACCAACCAGTAATTTGGTCAGAAATGGCGAAGTGAATTACCGGGGACATAGTTCCAGTCTAGGCGCGAGGAAAAGGCAGAAAAAATGGAACTACTTGTTCAAACCGTGCAGCACGATTTCATCAAGCGCTAGGCGCTCACGCGGTGCAAGCTCACGATCGCGAGCAGGCCCCTCAAGTTCGTCGGCCGGGGCAACCTTGCCGATTGCAACAACAACCAGCACGGCCAAGTTAGCCGGGTAACCAAGCTCAGCGGCAAGACCCGGGTGATCAACACCACCCATAACGTGAGTGTGCAAACCAAGAGCATGCGCCTGAATCATTAGCTGCGAGGTAGCAAGACCTGCATCAAACTGGGTGGTAGTGCCGTGCTCAACATCGTTTCCGTTTACAAAAGCAGAAACCACAACGTAGGCAGCAGACTTTGGTGACCAGGCAGCATTGAAACCGCTGAGGTGAGAAGCTACCTTGCCAAACAACTCAGAGCCACGCTTGGCAACACTGAATCGCCAAGGCTGAACGTTCATAGCCGAAGGTGCCCAGCGGGCTGCTTCAAGAATGCTCAAAACCTGCGCATCGGAGATCTCAAATGTTCCATCAAAAGAACGTGGGCTCCAGCGCTCCTGTAGTACTTCAAGAATGGGCGCGGCAGTAATAGCTGGTTTTGAGGTCATAGTTGTATTCAACCAGACCTGGGGCCAATTATTCCTAGCTCTGCATGATCTCGCTCAGTTGGCGAGGCTCGTCGTGCTCGAGGGTATAGGGGTCAAACACCACAACCCACGGGTCATCGCCCGGGTCAATAGAAACCCCAGGGTCTTCAAAGTAGGTCTTTAGCATTACCTCAACGTTAAAAAAGCTTGGCACCAGGTTTGAAACCGCACCCAGTTCGGCAGCAGCATCAAGCACCGATTCATTTGAGGAAAGCACAATTACCACGTCTACCGCAGTATCGATTTTGGTTTCAAAAATATGATGCACCACACGCTCGAGGGCCGTTTTGCCATCGGCTTTCAAAAGGATCTTGTCCCATCGATCATCGCCAGAGACGTGGTCAGGGACTATTGCATAAACGAACTCATCGTCAATCATGATGCACCCTTCACTTACGGCCATCACCTTTGACGGCCTGTGCGAGCAATGCTACGCCTGTGACCCAGAAAAAGGTAGATGCGCTAACAACACAGTTTGGTCACGGTTTTCATCAACCGATAACTGCCAATCAAGGGTTAGTTCATCAAGCAAAGCCGAGCCCAGGCCCTTTCGGCCGCTTGCAGACGGTGCAGCTCCATCGTTAGTCACGCAAAGTTCAATTAGCCCTGCCGCATCAATCTGCATGTCAATCTTGGCCCTCCGCGCATCACCGTGACGAACGGCATTTGAGATTGCCTCTTTGCAAATCTCATTCACACACATGCTTAGGCGAGTGTCCCTGGCAAGGATCTTCTTGAGCTCGGTGCTGATCTCATATTTGACCTCACAAACCCCCTGCCAGGTGTCGGTAAGTTCTTTCATGGCCGACGAGAAATTAAGTTCTGTAGCCGGCGGATTAGAAAGCGCAGCAATAGCTCGCTCAAGATCTTTCTTGGCTAGATCAAGTGTTTTCTTATCGGCATCTGGTGCGTTCAACCTGGTTAGTGCCGCAGTAAGTGATGCCTGCACAGTGCCATGAATTACAAGTGACCAGTTTCTGCGCGCGGCCCAAAGCTGCTGCTCAAACAAAGTCATCTCAACCCCAAGCTGACGATTTTCCTCTTCTAATGCAAGCCGGAAGTTGCGAGAGCCGTAATCGAATGAATCAAGTACCGCCAGCGAAATGAAAACAATCATCGAAACAAATGCAGTGGTGTTTCCATACAGGGCAGCCTGCTCAACACTTGGGTAAAACAAAACTGCATAGGTGTAGGCCGGCAATACCGGCAGCATTGAAAAGACAAAAAGCAAGGGCACGGCCACCCAAGCGCTGAGGCTCGGCCAGTTGGCAGTCAACTTTTTTAGGCCATACAAAATTGCAAAGTAGGGCAATGCCATAAGGCCTGAAATCAAGACCCAGCGGTCATCAAGTAGCCAAAGCGGCGATGCTAAAAAACAAAGCAACATGGTGATGGTGTTTACCAGCGGAAAAATAGAATTTGTGACTCTAAAGCGGCTAGGGATAGAAACCACAGCCGAAAGCTGACCCACAGATTTTGAGATTGGCCTTACCAAATGCTTGGCCGACTGGCGCAAAGATTCAGATAGCGGCTTTACCTGGTTATAAATCAGGCCCTTTAGCTCGTGGGCTACGCCCCAGCGACTAGAGATCGCTAGGCCTCCTTCGTTGATGGCATCTTCAATCAACTTGATTTGAGGCAAAAGGCTCTCGCGGGTTAGCGACTGTAGTTTCTCTTGTTCTTCGGCCAGTATTTCAACCGCATTTTCTCGGTAGCCAAGAATTGAATTCTTGGTCTCAGATAACTGAAGAACAACTTTTTGGTGATCTCTGAATGCCCCGTTGACGTTGGCCCAAACGCCAACCATAACTAGCTCAAAAAGAGCCCCTGTGAGCAGCTGAAGCGGCCAGGCGATGCCTGCGCCTAGGCCGGCAATAATCTGCATGCTGGTGGTGACGTAAGTTCTCACCGCTCCAAGCGCTAAGGAACCAAGTACAACCAACCAAAAAGAATAGTTATTGATGAACCGCTTCGCCAGATAAAGAACACCAAAAATCAGTGCATTTTCTGCGAGCATCACCAATGACCAAAAATCAAAGTGAGAGATGAACACCTCTGAATTCAGAAATATTCTCATCATGAACATTGAAAATAGGTGGTAGCCAAAATAGCCCCAGCTAAATAAGTGCACATCTGCTAAACGGTGTGCAAAATCTTTTGTGGTTTCGTTGAGCGTGCTCATTACCTACCGTGCGGCATGCCGGCGACTTTGATAAATTCGCGGGCCGCGGTCACGCGCGGGTTATTGCTAGTTTCAACATCAATGCCGGCAGCTTCAAATGCGCGCTTCACTAGGTTTTCAACTGCGCGAACAGTGGTGCCGCGCTCTGCAGCAATCTGCTGATTGCTCATGCCAAGTGCCACCATCTGCAGCACTGCTAGCTGTGAACGTGAAACTTCAGATAGTGAGTGCTCAACGTTTTTGTCATCACGAAAATCTTTTGATACCCGGTCGCGAACAGCAGCCTCAATTGCCTGGCGCAAAACACCAGGGTCTGCCATGCGATCTTTCACTAGGTAGGCAGCGTTTCGCGGAATAGAGCGGTTATCAATACCAACCACGCGAGGCTCTGGAATGTGGGTCAAAAATACCAGCGCAATTTCAGGGTGCTTGCGACGCAAGATCAGAGCAAGGTCAACACCGGTTGGGCCATCGCCAAGTTCAATGTCAAGAATTGCAATATCTGGGTCAAAGTCTTCGGCCACTTTGCGAGCCTCGGCGGTTGAGCCGGCTGCACGAACCACAAAGCCGTCGGCCTCAAGGTTTGCTGAAACCAATCCACGAATAAGTGGCTCGTCTTCAACGACTAAAACCTTGCGGTCAAAAATTCCCATGGCTCAAGTGTGCCAAAGACCGGTCCGAAGGCACAGAGAAACTTCGCCCAAGCGAACTAATGGGGGCTAACCGGCCAGCCACCAGAACACAGGCAGCGAGGCCATGGCAAGAGTGGCAACACCCAAAAGCACCTGAGACCAAACCGGTGAAGCCCACTTGCCCAAGAGATTCTTGTCACGGGCAAGGTACCAAACAATGGCCATAAGAATAGGTGCGGCAAGGCCGTTGAAAACCGCGGCCAATATCAAGAAGTGCACCGGGGCAATTCCAATCAGGTTCAACCCCAACGCAATCAGCATCGAAGCCACGATTACACCGTAAAACGCTTTGGCTTGGCGAGGCTTTAGCTCAAGTGATTCACGCCAACCGAATGTCTCGGCAACCGCGTAGGCGGTAGAGCCTGCCAACACCGGAATGCTCAACATGCCAACACCCAAGATGCCAAGCAAGAACAACAGCCCGGCAAACTCCCCCGCGATTGGCTTTAGCGCCAGTGCTGCATCGGCCGCGGTTGCCACATTGGTGATGCCTTGCGCGTTCAAGGTGGCGGCAGCAGTTGCCATGATGGCAAACATAATAAACACCCCGGTAAACATGCCGCTAAATACATCGCCACGCATTGCCTCAAGATTGCTTAGGCGCACACGACGAGTACGCAGGTTCTTGCGCTCTTCTACCTCTTCGGCTGCCTGCCAGAAAAATAAATACGGCGAGATGGTTGTGCCGGCAAGAGCCAGCAGCAACTCAAAAGAAATTCTTGAGAAATCAAAATGGGGAAGCAATGTCGCTGTCGCGACATGTGCCCAGTCAACCTTGGCAACAAAAAGCACGGCAACATAAGCCAATATAGAAATAGTCAACCAGCGAAGCACTCGTGCGTAGCGGTGATAAGGAATGGCAATCTCGGTGGCGGCAAGTAGCAGCGCGAACATCACCACGCCAATCCATTGATCAATCGGCACCAGCAAACCGAGTGCGGCCGACATGATGGCAAGGTCAGCGGCAATGTTCACCGTGTTTGCAACGGCAACCAACAAAACTGCAACAACCAAGACCCAGCGCGGCAATCGCGCCTTAATTAATGCAGCTAGCCCTTTGCCAGTAACCAGTGCCAAGCGAGCACTTGCCTCCTGCACCGCAAAGGCCAAAGGCAAAAGCCAAAGCGCGCTCCACAAGAATCCGTAACCTGCAGCAGCACCAACTGATGTGTAAGTACCAATACCTGATGGATCATCGTCGGCAGCACCGGTCACAATGCCCGGGCCTAAGCGCTTAAAAAAGTCGCGGGCGGCCATCGTCTATGCCTCTCATTGCGTCGTAGTCCAAGACTAAGCACTCAATGCCGCGGTCTTCTGCCAACTTACGAGCCTGGGGCTTTATCTCTTGTGCGGCAAAAACCCCGCGCACCGGTGCCAACAGCGGATCACGATTCAGAAGTTCCAAATACCTGGTGAGCTGTTCCACGCCATCAATGTCGCCACGACGCTTTAGCTCAATTGCAACAGTCAACCCAGCCGCATCGCGCATCAAAATATCTACCGGCCCAATAGCGGTGAAGTATTCGCGGCGCACCAGCGTTGCGCCTTCGGTAACCAGGTGCAGCTGATCGGCTAGCAACTCTTGCAGGTGCTTCTCAACGCCATCTTTGATTAGCCCTGGGTCCTCGCCAAGCTCGTGCTCAACCTCACTCAGTACCTCAAAGATGCTTATCATCAAGACATCCTCGGTCTTGGCCTGCTGCACCTGCCAAACCTGCTGCACGCCAACCTCTAGCTGGTCGGCCGATGGCTCAAGCACAGAAACCACACAAGGTGGGTTCATCCAGTTGAGCGGCTTATAAGAACCAGAGTCTGAGTGCACCAAAACCGATCCATCGGCCTTTATCACCAACAGGCGCTTAGCCCTAGGTAGGTGGGCCGAGAGCCGCCCGGCGTAATCCACGGAGCATTCGGCAATGATTAGGCGCATTACCTAATTATGGCCAACTATTTTGTTTGAAGGCTTCTAAACAGCAATGGTCAAATTTTGAAACTCAGTAGAAAATAAATGACTTAGAAAAATCTATTGGGTTTAGGAACTTATTCATTACACCGATACAGTGAATTGGTAGATGAGACTTGGAGAAGTATGTCTCAATTTTCCTCGAAAGCACAATCGCGCTTAGTTATTAGGTTGGATAATCGACAGTACTGCCGAGGTAATAATTGAACCACTCGGTTCAAGGCTCACCTCAAGCCGCACGGTGCCCTTTGATATTGAAGAATTCGACAGGACTTTACCTTCATCGTTAAAAACGTAAGTCAATGAACCATAATAAATTAGGTGCTTATTGCCGGAGCCGTCAGTAACATTAAAAAATTGAAACGAGTCTGGGTAGGCTTGCAACTCAGAACCTTCTAAGTCCAATTTGAACAATACATTCGAAAAAGGATTCTCTATATCCGAACTGCGATTTAGGAGAAATTCGGCCACTAGCCCATTACTTGCAACTATTCTGTACGCTTGAATGGTTTCGCGGTCAGACAATTGTGACGAAATTCGTAAAACGGAAGCCTTTTGGTCAGGAACAAAAAACCGTGTAAGTTCGGCATTGTTCAAGTCCATGTTTTTCATCGCATTAGGGGAATTAATCTCATCAGGCTGACTCGAGGATTTCGGAGTTGTTGCCTCAAGTTTTGATTTAACTTGTACAGATTCGCTTGATTCAGGAGATTGGGTCTGAGTTGGGGTTGCTGGAGCCTGAGATTCAGCCAATTGCTGAGTCTGGGTGCCTCTACCGGTGAAGTTTACGAACGCGCCAATTGCCAGCATTAGGAACAGAGCAAACACCATTGCCTGGGCGCCAACCTTCTTGGCCTCTTGAGCTGCCTTGCGGGCTGCAACCGAAAGGATTGCTGCTGCTGACATGCCCTCTGTGTTGACGTCGTCGCCAAGTAGGGCCTTCTTGAAGGCTGAACGGGCACGGAAGATTAGCTGGCGAGTAGCGTTCTCAGAAAGGCCAACCTGAGATGCGATCTCCTCTGTTGACTTTTCTTCATAGATGGTGGCCAATAGAACCTCGCGGTGGCGAGGGTTTAGCTTGCTTAGGGCAAGGCGCAGCACGGCTGCGTCATCTTGCTGCTCAAGGTATGAGCTGACCTCTGGGTCTGAAGACATAGGTTCTGCTACGTCATCGATGTTGGAAACGTAGGCCTTTCCGCTGGCACGAATAACGTCGAGGCAAAGCAGGCGGGTCTTCCACTTTAGGAAGCGCAGCACGCCAATTTCTGAGTCAAGCTCAGGAAGACTAACCATTAGGTAAAGGAAGGCATCTTGTACAACTTCGTCAACCTGGCTTGGGTTGTTGAGGAAGCGGCGTGCGTGGCGCTCTAGGTGAGGGCGGAAGCGGGTATAGATGCTGGCAAAATCTTGGGCTGACCAGTCGGCTAGCTTTACCGGGTGGCCGTCTGGGCCGGTGGCACGGTCACGGGTGACAACGTAGCCAAAGTCTTCGTCAGACTCTTCGTCTAGAAGGTTTTCTAGCGGGTCTTCTTCAGGTAGGCCGTCAGAAGGGTTGGTTGGTGTGATGTCACCCATGAGATCCCCTTCTATAAGCATGGCTTTATAGAGCAAGTTTAGCCCTCTGACTAGTTAAACGGTAGGTGGGCTGGTTTATTACGGTTGGGGCTAGTTTTGGATTATTTCCACTTATTTCGCCGGATTACCGTAATGCCTAGGCCAGGGACACGTGTACTGGTAACGTAGAGGTTACGACAACCCCACTTGAAACCAAGCCTCGTGAAGGCTGTCGTAAAACTATAGGTCCGGCGGATTGCGATCCAAAAGGCCAAAGGGAAGTCTCGGGACTAATGAATTCGTAGCCTCGGGACTTTTCCCATTTAACGGATGTTTTAGCCCGTTTACCGTGTTTACTTACTTCATGACCAATCCCCCAGCAGCTGCCGCCGGTTCAGCCGGCGAGCGCAAGAAGGTTGTTTTTCTCACCTTCTACTACGAGGCTTGGGATGCCCTGGCTGAGGTGTATCAGCTGATGAAACGCGATAGCCGCTTTGAAGTCAAGGTTGTGGCGATTGATCGCAGGCTAACTGGCGAGACTGGGTTCAGTGGGGCGTATAACGGATCGGATTTCTTTGGTGGGCTAGGGGTAGCGCACGAGGTGAATGCCGATTTGGGAACCTTGTTTGGTGGAAGTGGGCCGGACTATATTTTTGTGAACTATCCGTGGCAGCGAAACTATGCGCCGCAGTATCGGCCAGATCAGTTGGCGCGGGTTGGGCGAATTGTTTATGTGCCCTACTACTCTTTACCGATGACCCAAGAGCCCGTTGATGGGGTGAACCCGGCCAGCGGATTTGTTGAGCACGCACCCCACCTTTATTCGCAGCGGATGCATCAGCTGACCTCTATTGATACGCGCCAGTTTGGTTCAACGAAGTTGGACGCGCTGGTGCGCGAGGTTGAGGTGCTGGGGGCAAGGCAGGCCGGCAAAGTTAAGGCACGCAAGCGAGTGCTTTGGGCACCGCATCACAGTTATAGCCCACACTGGTTGAACTTTGGAAACTTTGCCCGCGTGCACGAAGAAATGTTGGCTTGGGCTGCAGCACACGGTGAGTTTGAGGTTGTGCTTCGTGCGCATCCGTTTATGTTTGGCACTCTGGTTGATCGTGGGGTTATGACCAAGCCTGCGCTTGATGATTGGTTGGCTCGTTGGAGTGCGCTGCCTAACGCCCGGGTTGAAGTTGGCGAATCTGCGGCCGAGAGTTTTGCGGCGGCAGATTATTTGGTGACCGATGGAATTTCTTTCTTGGCCGAGTGGCCACTAGCCAAAGGTGTGCCAGGAATCTTTATGGAAAATCCAGAGCACTGGCCATTTACTGAAATTGGTTCGTTGGCTGCGGCGGCAAATGTGATTGTGCGCGAAGTCAGCGAGCTTGATGAGTTGCTAGTTGGCGCCGGTGGCGGTGCCATGCCGAATCGTTTGGCCGAGATTGCGGCGCTTCGTGCAGCGGCAATGCCAAACGCAGGTCAAACTGCAGCGCGCATTGTTGAGGCTGTTGCGGCAGATGATTCTGCGTTGATTGACCCGGCAACGGTGACCGAAGTTCCGTGGGAACTTCAGCCTGGTCGAGAGTCATTTGAATAATTTCTGAGAAAATGATTCCTTCGCACTCAAATTTCTAAAGTCTTATTTGAAGCGAAGGATAAATTTCTGCGGCCTCTTGATTTACTTTCAGTACCTTGCTAATGTCCATAGGTGCAGCAGATCTGCATTACCGACAAAGTAGGATCAGCTACCAAGATTAAGTAATATGCAGTTGTTAAGATTTAGGGCAATTTGAGTTCGAGCTAACTTTTTGAATTGAGAATGTTTTATGGCTGAGTTCTTGGCGACAGTTTGGTAATCATTTCGTGTTTCGTGTGACCTAAACCAAAATTCAAGGAGCGAAATAACCGTTTGCTAAGATTATGTGCCCCCTCTTCGGCGCCCAAATCACAAACTTCCTACTAGAGAAATTTCCACCAAAAATTTTGCCAATATAACCTGAATGTCGAAGATGAATTTGATAAAACATTTCGATAAATTTTATTGCGCTTCGTTGTTTGAAATTCGTTGTCGTCTATAGGTTCCACTTTTTCATTATCTCGTCAAGAAGTTCTTCGGTGCTGGCACGAATGTGAGGATCTGAGCCAGCGAGTTGCTTTGTCTTGGGTGCATAGATTTCTACCTCGCTGGCAGCAGGTGAGGAATCGGGATCTGATTGGCCAGAAGCGGCTTCGATGTTGTTAAATGTGCGCACGCGCTGCATTACAGGAAATAACTTTGGTGTGGTCGCCACCCCCTCGGCCATGTCTAGCAGTTGGTTGAACATAGCGATCGGCACGATAGCGGCCTGTGCTTTACGGTGACTTCCGAACACGATTGCCCTGGCCTCGTCTCCAAGTTCCCTGTACTTGGCAACTCGGGTAGTTAGCTCGGCACGGGCGATTGAGGTGGCCTGAACGCCGTCTTCGGCAAGTTGCAGGCGCAGCTGAGAGATGTTTAGCATGAATTTAGGCTAACTTGTACAAGATAGCCATGCAAGCCGACACGCCTACTTTTTTGGCGATGCCGATGGGCTTGGACTCGACGGCGCAACCTTATTGATGGTCAACTTACCCTCAGGGGCCTTTGGCATTAGCTCTACCCAGCTGTTGCCTGGGGCCAGAAGCACCGGTTTGCCTGCTAGATCAGTCAACACAATCGGGCTGGTTGCAGATGCTTTGCTCCAAGTTGCCTCAATGTACTTGCCCCAGCTAAAGACCCAGGCCTTTCCAGAACCAATCATGACCGCCTTTGGCACATTGCCGTACTTGCCGTCTTTATAGCTGCGGTCTTCAGCTACCTCCATCACAACTATGTTCACGGCATGGATTTGCTCGCCGTCGAGCTTATCGGTGTGTATTTTTCCATCTTGTACACGTTGCCAAATTGTGCCATCGGCACTGGGAATCCACTGGGCGCTGGCTTGAGGGAACTTAACTGTAAAGTCTTTGACTCCTACGGCGGAAACCCCTGTAACTGCGCTGGAACCAGACAAGTCGGCAGCAAATTGGAACTGCGCAGGTGGCGGGGTGAGCTCTGGGTGGTCGTTTGCCAATTTCTGTACATTTACGATCACGTTGTGCGGGGCAATTCGATCTTTGCTCCGGCTAAAGGTTCCCTTGCCCTGCTCGCTGGTCTCCGAGGCATTGAAAACCGGGGCGGCCTCCATGGCCTTCACAAATACCCATTGGCCACCGCTGTAGCAAACGATGCCGCCAAACGGGCTGATGATGTCTGGGTCCATTGGGCGAATTGAGCGCACAGGGCCAACGGCGTCAGGCTGATTACTGTGCCAAATGGCCACCAGACGGGTTAGCCCTCCCTCAACCATCTCGTCAAAGACGATATCGGTGCTATTCAGGCCCTGCTGAGGGCGGGGGGCTTCTGAGCCATTGTCTATCTTGCAAGCAACAGATGGTTTGGTCAGCTGCAGCGCCTGAGGGGTGCCTTCTTCGTACTTTATGCCGGTAAGCGGCGCGGTAACATAAACCGGCTCTGGGGTTGGCTCGGCGGTTGGCAGCCCTGGCGAATTTAGCCCGGCGGCACAGCCAGAAAGAGTCGCTGCGGCTGTAATTACAAGGAGTGCACCAATAGAACGCTTCATGGCGCCAGTTTATGGCGAACAGTGCACAAAACCGTGCAGTTTAGACTTGAGCCTATGAAGGTCTTAGTCACCGGCGGCGCCGGCTACATTGGTTCGCACGTCGTTCGCTTGCTGCAGCAGCGCGGTGACCAGGTGGTTGTGGTTGACGATATGTCAGAGGGAGTCAAGGCCCGCATCGGCGACGCCAAGCTGGTGACCATTGATCTGGCTGCCCCAACCGCTCAAGAACTGCTCAAGGCAACATTTGCCAGCGAGGGCATTGATGCCGTGGTGCACCTGGCTGCCCGCAAAAAGGTTGGCGAGTCTGTAGAAAAGCCAGAATGGTACTACTCGCAAAACGTAGGCGGCATGGCCAACCTAATGGCCGCCATGCGCGAGGCCGGGGTCAAAAAGCTGGTGTTTAGCTCTTCGGCTGCCACCTACGGCATTCCAAATGTTGGCGAGGTAAACGAAGACTATATTTGCCAGCCAATCAACCCGTACGGTGAGACCAAGCTGGTTGGCGAGTGGATGGTTGATGCCGCCGCTGCAGCCTGGGGGCTTCGCGGGGTGAACCTGCGCTACTTCAACGTGGCCGGTGCCGGCTGGCCAGATCTTGCCGATACCGCTGTGGCGAACCTAGTGCCAATTGTTTTTGCTGCCATTCGAGCTGGCAAGAGCCCGGTTGTTTTTGGCGACGACTACCCAACCGCAGACGGCTCCTGCATTCGTGACTACGTGCACGTGCAGGATCTTGCCGATGCACACCTTGC
>JAHEGM010000044.1 GCA_024645105.1 Rhodoluna sp. | reverse complement strand
GCAGAAATAGTTTCGTAGCCAAGACCGTTGCCTTCAATTCGCGCCTGGGCGTAAAAAGCAGTTTCAACAATTCGCTCGCCGCGAGGGTGACCAACCGCTTGCTTCAAACTTCTGGCAGCAGATTCAAAACCCTTGACCGATGCCGCAACAGCTTTACGCATCTCTGCGATTTCGTACTCGTCTTTGATCAGGCGAAGTTCAGAAACAAACTGCGCTAGCTTTTCATCTTTATTTAGATTGTGAATCTTCTCTTTAGGCAGAGCCTTGAGAAATGATTTAAAAGAAGTCAGTGATTGGGTTTCAATATCCAGAAGCGCTGCCACCTGATTTAGGCTTGGTCGCTTGCCAACCCAAAATTCACCAATTGCGGCATTTGCAAAAAACTCGTCACTGTTGTGCCCGGCTGTCTCGCGAAAGAAAACTACCGACTTCGCGGTTTTTCCTCGAGCGTCAATCACCAACACCGAGTCTGGCACTGTGGCAGAACCCCAACCGGTTAGGTGAGCGAATGCCGAGTGCGCACGGTAGATGTATTCGGTGTCGTTTGAACGAGTCTTGGCAGCACCTGCTTCGAAAACTAGAACCTTGCCCTTGAAGGCCTTGGCCACTGCGTCTCTGCGCTTGGCTGCATATTTTGCAACGGCCGCCTTTTTTGGCAGCGCCTCTTTTTTACTGGCCCAGTTTGAGCCCATGTAGTCGAGGAATTTACGGTTCTGCGGGGTGCGAGTTCTCATTCCTTTATCCAAGCACTTTTTTATCCAGGCACTCCCTTATCCTTTGAAGTATGTCCCGCATTGACCTGCACTCGCACTCCAACCGCTCTGACGGTAAAGAGTCACCTACTCAGGTCTTTGAATATGCAGCCGAGGCGGGCGTCACCGTTTTGGCCCTGACCGATCACGACACCACAACCGGTTGGGCTGAAGGCGCAGCAGCTGCCGCCAAGTTGGGCATTGGTTTTGTTCCCGGCATTGAGGTCACCACCAGGGCAAAGGTGTTGGTTGGCGAAAGACACCGATACATAAGCGTGCACATGCTGGCCTATTTGCCAGACCCAAGCTACAAACCGCTGGCCAGCGAAATGCACGACACTGTTGGCTCACGTGAAATTCGTGCCATGGGAATCACCGATCGCTTGGCTAAAGATTTTCCGATTACCTGGGATCTGGTTTTAGAAATGCTTGAAGAAGGTGCAACCATCGGCCGCCCCGCGATTGCCGACGCACTGGTCAAGCTTGGGGTGGTTGCCGATCGCGCAGAGGCCTTTCGCGGTCCGCTAGATAAGCACGGCCCCTACTACATAGCAACTGACACCACCGATACCTTTGACGCCATCAAACTGATTCGCGAAGCCGGGGGAGTTCCGGTTATTGCGCACCCGCTAACAGATCTTGGCCCCGGGGCTGCTCGCGGAGACCTTCCTGAAGAACACTTTGAAAAATTAATTGATGCCGGTTTGATGGGCTTTGAGGTTTACCACCGCGAGGTGCCAGAAAATGCTCGCGACTGGTTGTTGATGCTGGCGCAAAAGCACGATTTGATTGTCACCGGTTCAAGTGACTATCACGGCATTCACGGCAAGCCGAATCGCCTAGGCGAAAACACCACGGCGCCAGAAATGTTTGAAAGAATTTTGGCAGCTGGATCTGGTTCAGCAGCAAATATTTAGAAGAGGATTCACATGGCTGAAAAAGTACTGGGACCAAAGTCATACTTTCCGTCAATTGAGAAAAAGTACGGCAAACCAATTGAGCATTGGATGAAACTTCTAAAGGCAACTAAGAGCATGAAGCACATGGAAGCCGTGAACTGGCTAAAGACAGAACACGAAATTGGTCACGGTCACGCCAACGCATTGGTGGCGGTCTACCGCCAAGAAAACGGGCTTGGCTAAAACCTAGTTGGCTGGAGTGCTGCCGCCATTACGCGTGCGGTTGCGCTGACGCGGTGGGCGCTTGTGCTCACCCTCACCGTGCTTCTCAGTGCGAGGTGCATCTGATTTAGCAGCTGGCTTGCGGTCACCGGTTGGCTTGTTTCCCTGTGGTCTGCGTTCGCCGCCACGAGAGTTGCCGCCGCGCGAATTTCCGCCGCGAGGCTTTTCGTCATCGCCAGGCTTCCAGCCATCTGGGCGCTTACTCTTGGCAATGCGGCCCTTTGTGCCGGCAGGAATTTCTAGGTCTGCAAATAGGTGCGCAGAACTTGAATAGGTTTCGGTTGGGTCTGGCTGACCAAACTCAAGTGCGGTGTTGATGTGACCCCATCGGGTTAGGTCTTCCCAGTCCACGAAGGTAACTGCAATTCCGGTGCGGCCTGCGCGACCGGTGCGACCAACGCGGTGCAGGTAAGCCTTCTCATCTTCTGGAATTGTGTAGTTGATGACGTGAGTCACGTCGTCAACGTCAATTCCTCGAGCGGCAACCTCAGTGGCAACCAAGATATCTTTTTTGCCGGCACGGAAAGCCGCCATAGATTTTTCGCGAGCTTCTTGAGTCATGTCACCGTGAAGTGCGCATGCATTGAAACCGCGATCAATTAGTTCTTCGGAAACCTTAGAGGCCTGACGCTTGGTCTTGGTGAAGATCACGGTCTTGCCGCGACCCTCTGCCTGCAAGATGCGGCCAACAACTTCATCTTTATCAAGTGCGTGTGCACGATAAATGAACTGCTTGATATCGGCTTTGGTCTGGCCTTCGTCTGGGTCGTTGGTGCGAATGTGTACCGGACGGTTCTGGTACTTGCGAGCCATGGTCACGATGGTGCCCGGCATGGTTGCCGAGAACAACATTGTCTGACGACCATCAGGGGTGTAGGCAAAAAGTTTTTCAACATCTGGCAAGAAGCCAAGGTCCAACATTTCGTCGGCTTCATCTAGAACCATGAAGCGAATGTTGCTTAGGTCTAGAAGTTTTTGTTTTGAAAGGTCAATCAAACGACCCGGGGTTCCAACAATTACCTGAGCGCCGGCGTTGATTTCGGCAACCTGATCTTCGTATGACTTACCACCGTAAATTGCGGCAACCAGGGTTGAGCGGTTTGCTGAGGCAAGCTTTAGGTCATCGGCAACCTGAATGGCAAGTTCGCGAGTAGGAACTACAACTAGGGCTTTGGCACCTTTATCGGGGTCTTTACCGAGGCTCTGCAATAGCGGCAAACCAAAGCCAAGGGTCTTACCGGTACCGGTTTTTGCCTGACCAATGATGTCTTGGCCAGTCAAAGCAAGGGGAATTGCCTGTTCCTGGATAGGGAAAGGACTGGTGATGCCGCGGCTCTCTAGGGCATCAACGATGTCCTGATCAATGCCTAATTCCTTGAAATTCAAAATGCTCCTAAGTCTTGAACAGTCTAGCCGCAGGGTTATCCTTGAAGACGTGTTCGATTGGTTGAAGCGTCTACGTACCACCGCCCGCAATTTCTCATTGCCGGTGCGTGAAGAGAAGTCTGCTCGCAACACTGAGAAGGTCAACCTCAAGCCCTACACACCAGAACCAAAGATCTTCCTTGGTCAGCTTGCCTACCTGCAGCTGAGCCAGTTTGAGATTTTGACCAGCGAATTGAAGTACTCGCCAAACACCCAGTACAAGGCTGAGCTAGGTGAAGCCGCCGCCAAGAGTTTTGAGAAGTACCGCTCTATTTCAAAGAAAATTGCCGCAGTGGGAATTGACCCAACTGACGCCATGGATCCTTTTGTGGAGCGCATTGAGACTTTCCATTCGCGTACCAACGGACTTGACTGGTACGAGACCGTGATCAAGATCTACTTGGTTGCCGGTTTGCTAGATGACTTCTATCGCCGTCTTGCCGTTGGCCTTGACGCAAATCTTCGTGCCGATGTTGAAAAGGCATTGAAGGACACCAAGTTTGAGACTTTTGCTAAAAAGGTCTTGGTTGAATCTATGAGCCAAGATCCGCAGTTGGCACACCGATTAGCGCTTTGGGGTCGTCGCATCATGGGCGATGTGCTGCTTGAGCTGCGCGCAGCTTTCGATAACCGCAAACTTGCAGGAATTACAAAATCAAAGAAGTTGAGTCTGGAAGAAGAGCGAGCGGTAAACCTGGCTTCTTATTCAAAGCTTGAGCCACTTATCACTGAGTTGATTGGTGCCCACACCATGCGCATGGATGCGCTTGGGCTAACTGCTTAGATAGAGCGCTTTTTCTCTAGGTACTTGGCACCAAACCACATAGCTGCTGGCATTCCCAACATTACGATTACCCAGATCCAGGCCTGGTCGTAGTGGAAGCCTGCCCAAGTAAGCAGAATCCAAAGCGCACTCCCCGATACCAAACCCAAAGCGGTAGGTACTAGTGAGCCATAGTTATCACTTTTTACGCCAACGTATGGCGCAACTAAGCCAAGAATTACGGCGTAGATAACAATGAATAGAACATAAAGAAGTGAGATGAAGTCCATTAGGCAATAAATCCAACTCGGCGAGTTTCTTCTGCGCCGATTTCTACGTAGGCGAGGGCATCGGTTGGAACTACAAAAAGACGGCCCTTGTTGTCGACAAGCTTCAACACCTTGGCGCCGGCCTCTAATGCCGCAGCAACGAGTGATTCAACCTCGGCAGCTGTTTGAGCTGATTCAAAGCTAATTTCACGCGCACTTTGGCGAATTCCAATTTTGATGTCCATCGCAGACCTTTCGTTTACTTGAACAGATTACGGCACTTTTGGGCAATGTCAGTTTGGCAGGGTATTTTTGAGCACATGAGGGTCACTACGGTATTTGCGTCTCCGGGCGCCGGTAAGACCACTCAGCTAAAGCAACGATTCAAGCAGGCGGTGGAAGCAGGACTCAAGCCAGATGAAATTCTGGTTTTAGCGGCCAGCCGTGAGGCAGCAAACACTCTGCGAGACGAATTGGCGCTGAGCCTGCAACAGGCCACACCCGGTTCGCTTGCCCGAACCCTCACATCTTTTGCCTTTGGTGTTTTGCGCGCCAAGGCCGTGGCCGAGGGGGCTGACCTGCCCGAATTGATCAGCGGCAGCGAACAAGACAGAATCCTGGCCCAGATCATTGAGGCAGAACTAGTTGGTGAAACTCAGCAATCGCTGTGGCCAAAGCACATCAATGCTCAGGTCATGGGGCTAAGCGGCTTTAGGGCTGAGGTTCGTGACCTAATCACGGCATGCCTAGAACACGGAGTGGCTCCAGAACAACTTCGTCAATTGGGCGAGCAGCACAAACGACCCGAATGGATTGCCTCTGCTGGGTTATTTGATGAGTACCTCGCGGTTGTAAATGGCTCAGACTTTGAATCTCGTTTCGACACCACGCTGCTACTTAGAGACGCGGCCGACTGGCTGAGCGCGCTCGCCGAATGGCCAACCTGGATTTCGCAGATCAAATTGATTCTGCTTGATGATGCGCAAGAACTCACCCCGGCCGCTAGCTATCTGCTTAGGGTAATTGCCGCCAAAGGTGCCGATCTGGTTTTAGCAGGTGACCCCGATGCATCCACTCTTGGTTTTAGAGCCGCAGACCCAAGAGCTATGAGCAACCTCGCTGCATTGATTGCGGCTGAGCACGACTGCGCAGTTGAAGAAATCTTTGTGCAGCCGACTCACGCAGTAAGAACTCCGGCGATTTCTGCCGCGCTTTCAAAAATCAGTTCACAAATTGATACCGCAAGGGCCGGTAGACAGCGCAAAGGACTAAACCCCGGGGCTGCCCTAAAAGACTCAACGGGGCTTGAGGGTCACGTGTTCGATCAACCGCAAAGTGAAACCGCTTGGCTGGCTAGAAGACTTCGAGAATTACATCTTTATGAAGGCATCGCCTGGAACGAGATTGCCGTAGTTGCTCGCTCGCGTGGCCAGCTTGATCAACTCGCGGTTGATCTCTCCTATGAATCGGTTCCAGTGAATCTGACTGGAGCGCAGAGCGCTCTGCGTGACGAGTTTGGTTCAGGCACCCTGCTTCGGCTAGCCGACTTGGTATTGCACGATCGCGAGATTGACGCCCAGACAGCCGTGTATCTGCTTACCTCGCCGCTTTGCGGCCTGGACTCACTTGGAATAAGAAGATTGCGCCGCGGGCTAAGGCGCGAAGAACTCCTAGCCGACGGTTCTAGAAATAGTGATGAACTTTTGGCCGCACTCTTTATCGCCCAGGGCTCGGTGGTTACCGTAAAGAGTCAAGAAGGAAAACGCGTAGACAAGTTTCTAAAGAATTATTTTGCGGCCAAAGATATAGCGAATGACAAAACCCAAAGCATTGAGGATCTGCTTTGGCACATCTGGAATTCATCGGGGATAGCAAAATCATGGCAAGAGTTATCTCGCGGCTTAGGGGAGGTTGCCCTACAGGCAAACCGCAACCTAGATTCTGTCGTCTCGCTATTTGCGGCGGCTAATCGTTTTGCCGAGCGAAACCCAAACGGTAACCCTCGTGATTTTGTTGATCAGCAATTGGCGCTTGGTCTGCCAGAAGACTCGCTTGCACTAAATGACAAAAACAATTCATCGGTTCTTTTGCTGACCCCATCTGGATTAATTGGCAGACGTTTCAGGGTTGTTGCTTTGCCTCAGTTGGTTGAAGGTATCTGGCCAAATCTTCGGCCTCGTTCCTCGCTGCTTGGCGCCAATGCAATTGATGCACTGATGTCTGGACGCATTCAGGACCCAAATGAGTTGCAGCGCTCTGAGCTGCCTGACGAATTACGTATGCTGCACAAAGCAGTGGGTGCAACCAGCGAAATGCTTTTGGTCTCGGCTACACAAACTGAAGACAACCAGATTTCTCAATTTGTTGGTTTGATCCTTGGCGAGGTTCCGGCCGCGACAACCTTTAGTACAGGGCAACTAACCTTGCGTGGCATGGCCGCAAAACTGCGCCGTGAATTGGCACTGGCTGAGAGTGAACTAAAGGTTGAAGCTGCGGCACTTGGGTTGGCAAGGCTTTCAAACGCGGCAATTCCGGGTGCCCACCCCAATAGCTGGTACGGGCTTCTTCCGCTTTCAACTATTGAACCCTTAGCCAATCTTGAAGATGAACTTGTGACCATTCGCCCGTCGCAGTTAGAAAATTTTGTGAAGTGCCCGCTGCACTGGTTCCTAAATGCACACGGCGGCGGTGATAAAACGTTCTCGGCAAATCTTGGTTCTTTGGTGCACAAGGCGCTGGAACTTGGCATTGATGCCAACGAGGATTCGCTCTGGAATCTTGTTGAATCCAAGTGGCACACCTTGAGTTTTGAGGCCGATTGGCTTGAGCAGGCCGGTCAGCGCAAAGCAAAGCGCATGATTAGCAACATGGTTCAGTATCTTCGCAAGTTTGAGGCAGATGGCGCAAAGGTAATTGGCCGCGAAGTTAGTTTTGAATTCCAATTGGGTCAGGCACAAATTCGCGGTCAGGTTGATCGTCTTGAACTGTATCCAGATGGCCGAGTAATGATTGTTGATCTCAAGACCGGCAACAGGACCTTCACCGCGGAAGAGGCACGTGAGCATGCGCAGCTTGGGCTGTATCAACTTGCCTTTGAAAGCGGCGCATTCAGCGATCAAGTTGTTTTGCCTGCCGATGCAAAATTAGGCGGAGCCAAGTTGTTGCTTGTAAGCGGCGATAAGCCAACAGAGCGCGAGCAGGTCTCAATTCTTGAGTCTGAATCAGCAAGAAATTCTTTTGAGCAAATGGTTGCAGCCGCCACAACCGGAATGGCCATGGGGCAAAACATTTTTGTTGCCCAGGTTGGCTCGCACTGCACCAATGAGAACGAGTTTGGATCTTGCCAAATTCACCTCACCAAGGCGGTGAGTTACGTTGGCTGAAAATAATGCAAAGGCTAAATTCTCAGCCAATGAGGTTTATAAAGTCATCAAGCCATTTGATTTAACTGATGAACAGCAGAAAGCGGTTGAAGGGGCAAGTGTTTCATCGCCTTCATTGGTGGTTGCGGGAGCAGGCAGCGGTAAGACAGAGCTCATGGCAGTTCGTGTGCTGTGGCTGGTTGCCAACGGTTTTGCCAAGCCTGATCAAATTTTGGGCCTAACCTTCACAAGAAAAGCTGCCTCTGAGCTAAGCAGACGCATCTACGAGAGTTTGCTCAAGCTTCGTGAAACCCAAATGTGGCCAGAAGAACTGGATTACGATTTCACGGCACCAACCATCTCTACCTATAACGCCTACGCAAATAATCTTTTCCGCGATTTTGCGCTGGCAATTGGCTACGAACCTGAAGCCGCGTTGCTTACCGAGGCAGCCGCTTACCAGCTAGCCCGCGAAGTTGTCTTGAAGCAGGGCTCGCAGGTAGATGCACGAATCGGAGACATAGACACCAACCTCAACTCCATTGTTGAGAGCGTTCTGGCTATGGCTCAAAGCATGAATGACAACTTGGTAAACGAGTCGCAAGTTGATGAATTAATTGGTGAGGTTGTGAGTGCCCTTGCCGAGCTGCCTCAAAAACCTGGTTCAACCAACACAACTCAATATGCCTACATGGCCCAGACGCTGCAACCACTTTCAATCACGCCAACCATTGCAAAACTTGCCGATGCCTACCGAGCCGAAAAAAAGCGAAATGGTTTTGTTGATTACTCTGACCAGGTAGCGCTAGCCGAATTAGCCGTGCGCGAGGTTCCGGCGCTTCGCGCACGCGAACGCGCCCTGCACACCCAAGTCTTGCTTGATGAATATCAAGACACCTCTTATTTGCAGACGCGGTTGCTTCAAAATCTTTTTGCCGGTTCATCGGTGTTTGCTGTTGGGGATCCAAATCAATCAATTTACGGTTGGCGTGGAGCAAGTGCCTCTAACCTAAGTTCCTTCTATCAAGACTTTGGTGCGCTCCAGGGGGCTACCAGCTTTACCCTTTCTACCTCTTGGAGAAATCCGCAGAGCGTGCTGAAGCTTGCCAATCACCTGATTGATTCGCTAAAGGTTGTAGAACTAATGCCCGCCGCAACCGCTGCAGCAGGCAAGATTGAAATCAACTTCGAGCAAGACATTAGCCAAGAGGCAAAAAGGGTTGCCGAGTGGTTCAAGCTAAGAATGACGGGCGAACAGAGCGGTGCGCTGCTAATGCGCAAGCGCAGTCAAATGAACTTATTTGTTGAGGCCCTAGAAGACTTGGGTCTTGAGGTTGAAGTGGTGGGGCTGGGTGGCTTGCTTGAAGTGCCCGAGGTTGTTGATTTGGTATCGGCACTTCGCGTGATTCACGACCCTGCGGCCGGAAGCCAATTAATTAGGTTGCTAACTGGTCCGCGCTGGCGAATTGGCGCCAAAGACATTGAACGCCTGCACCGCTATGCAAACCGAAAGGCACGCGTGGCGGAGGAGCTTCGTGAGAAAGTTCAAGAAGGCTTGGCGCCAGAAGACTCGCTTTCAATTGTTGATGCCCTTGACCTAATTCTTGACGAGCAAGAACCGGAAAAGATTGGTTTCAGCGATGCCGGGCTGCCAAGGCTAAAAGATGCGGCAACTGTTCTTCGTGCGATGCGCCAGCAAGCTGGCCTAACTCTGGTTGAGTACGTGCGCGCGGTTGAGCAGGAACTTTGGTTAGACATTGAAGTGCAAGCCAATCCAAGGCGTAAAAATCCTATGGCGCACCTAAACGCATTTGCCTCGATTGTTTCCGGTTACTCGGGCAATAACAATCAGCCAAATCTTGGGGGCTTCTTGAACTGGTTGGAGTTTGCCGATGAACGCGAAAAGTTTGAAGTGCCAAGCTCAAACCCTGAACGTGGCGTTGTGCAGGTACTCACCATTCACGCGGCAAAGGGTCTTGAGTGGGACAACGTTGCCGTTGCCAATCTGATTGAAGGCGATTTCCCAAGTAGTGGAAAGGGCAGTTCTGGCTGGCTCACAGTTGGCAAGCTGCCGTATCCGCTTCGCGGCGATAGTGCTTCACTGCCGCAGTGGCAGTTTAGAAAATGTGTTGCTCAAAACGAAGTCAAAGCAAGCGTTGATGCATTCAAAGACCAGATGCGTCTGCACCTTTATAACGAAGAGTTGCGTCTGATGTACGTTGCAGTCACCAGGCCAAAGCAGAATCTACTGCTAACCGGCTCTTACTGGAAACCGGGAAACAAAAATTCCAGAAAACCGTCATCATTCTTAATCTCTGCTTGTGAATTGTTGAATGTTGAACTAAACCAACTGCAGTCTGATCTGAACCCAATAGAGGTGTCACAGCAAACTCAAGTTTGGCCGCTTGACCCGCTGGGCGAGCGCCACCGCATTGATTTGGAGCGCGCGGCTAAGCAAACCCGCAAAGCCATAGATGCGATTGGGTCTTCAGATCGCGAGAGCCGCATTGAGGCCATTATCGACAGTGACAAGATTCACCACGATATAGATCTATTGCTAGCCGAGCGTGAAGCCGAGTTGAAATCTTTAGACGATGTGCGGTTGCCGGTTCGTATCCCTGCTTCTAGCTTTAAAGATTTCATCGGCGACTATGAGGCCATTACCTCGCGACTGAGGAGACCAATGCCGCAACCGCCCTATAAGCAGACCAGGGCGGGAACCCTGTTTCACAGTTGGGTCGAGCAGCACTATGGCACCAGAAGTTTGTTAGAAGGCGCCGACTCTGAGGACGAGCAGAACCAAGATTTGGCTGAGCAGAACATTCAGCACCTAAAAGATAACTTCAGCAGTTCACGCTTTGCCAAGATGACGCCTATTGATGTTGAGCGTGAGATTCAACTAACTGTTGGCGGCAACACTTTCATTTGCAAACTTGATGCCGTTTTTGAATCGGAGGGTGGGGTGCTAATTGTTGACTGGAAAACAGGCAAGGCACCAAAGGATGCCGAAGATGAAAAACTCAAAACTATGCAGTTGGCGCTTTATAGGCTTGCCTATTCGGAGTTCACCGGAATGCCGATAGAAAAAATTCAAGTTTGTTTTTATTTTGTTGCCGACAATGTTGAGTTGATTCCTAAATCAGTGCCGAGTGGCGAAGAGCTAATGAAGCTGTGGTCTAAGGTCAGCTAGAAAAGTTCGCTGTCAGACTTTGATGATTCTTCTGACTTTGAGGCGATGTCTGAAATGTCAATTGGGCGAGTGGCCACATCATCTGCTGGTGCGGTTACCTCAACTACCTGAGGCGCTGCAATTACAACGGGTGCTGTAATTAGGCGGCCCACGGCGCCGGTGGCAACATCTTCAGCCAAAACTTCAAGCATGCTCACAGCGTCGTCAATAATCTCAGAATCTTTTTTGGCAATTCCGTGCATCAGCCAACGAGCGATTTCAAATTCGCTGTAGAGCGTCGCGCGAAGCCTTAGAGCATCATCTACGTTGTAGTGCGACTGGCGGTAGACATCAATGATGCTTTCAGAAAGTTCGTGAATTCCTGCACCAAGAATCCAGGCAAAATCTTCGGCTGGATCAGAGATGCGCATTGAGCTCCAAGAGAGCACTCCGGCTACATCGTTATCAAGGGTTAGCAGGGTGTCTCCACTCAAGCTGCCGTGGATCACAGTTGGCTTGAATCTAAATAGGCTCACGTCTTCGAGCGCTTGTTCCCACCTAGACAAAAGAATTGAAGGAACTTTTCCGGTTGCGGCAAAGCGATCCAACTCGGCCACGCGCCCGCGCACGATCTCAGCGGATTCGAAAGATGGCAGGTGGGCATCTTCGATGATTGCAGTGTCAAGGTTGTGAATTGCAGCAATAGCCTTGGCGATGCTGTGCGAGAGCGCAGAGTCGGCCGGCACAGAGCCAATGTCAGTTGGGTTTCCGTAGACAAACTCAAAGACCAGGGCGCGAGAGCCCTTTTCGTCCTTCACCTCACCAACCAGGTTGGTGATTTTGAAAGGCAACCTCATGCGATCTGTCTTACCCAGGGCCTTCAGGGCGCGAAGCTCAGTATCCTGTTCGGCGCCAGCTGTTTGATTGTTGGCTACCCTAATTACGTAGTGATCCCCGCTGGTAGCGGTTAGCAGCGCGGTGTCAAAGGCGCCGTTCGAATTGGCCGAGAGGCTCTTTACTTCGTGGAAATTTAGGTGCGGAACAGCAGCTTTAGCTAACGCAGCTAAAATCAAGGGAGATTTGGCCATGGAATTTAGGTTAGACCGAAACCTAGGTTTCCCCATGTACCGCAACGCGAACGAAAGAGCCTGATGAACGAGCCAATTTACCTGCCGATGGCTCGCTCTGCGCTAGACCGGGACTATCTATCTCGAAAATTAGATGGTCTCTACGGTCAACTTGATGCCGATGAGCAAACAAAAGTTTTGCCTCTTTATCAGGGCAAGGTTTTATTGGTTGGTGAACCCAACGATCCAAAGCCACAGCTTCGCCTATTCGCGGCCAGCGAAATTCCAACAAGCAGTTACCTTGCCTATCTGGGTAAGGCCGTAGACGGTTTTGAATTGGCCGGTGGTTCTTCTGTGATTCTTGCCGTAATAGACGACGAGATTGCAGCAGCCCTTGAGCCCAACCCAAGTAACTGGCACGTACTAAGAAGAACCGGCGCTGGACTTAGCGATTTGGGAATCGGCATTTATGCGCAGGCCCTAGCCCTAGCGAACTGGCACGAGAATCACGCGTTCTGCCCAAAGTGCGGTTCGCCCACAGAAATTGTTCAGGCTGGATGGGTTCGTCGTTGCCCAGTTGATGATCTTGAGCTTTATCCAAGAACTGACCCAGCAATTATCGTCAGCGTGATTGATCACCAAGACAGAATCTTGCTTGGTTCTCAAGGAATCTGGGAAGAGAACCGTTGGTCAATTTTGGCGGGCTTCGTAGAACCAGGAGAGTCACTTGAAGCCGCGGTTATTCGTGAGATGAAAGAGGAATCAGGCTTAGAGGTAGTTGAGCCAATTTATCTGGGTAGCCAGGCATGGCCATTTCCTTATTCATTGATGGTTGGTTACACAGCCAAGCTTGCTGCCAACTCCGATGGAATTTTGGAGCCAGACGGCGACGAAATTGAAAAGTTGCGCTGGTTTAGTCGCGAAGAAATTAGAGCTGAAGCGGCGCAACTATTGCTACCAGGAAGATTGACTATTTCTCGAGCAATCATTGAGCACTGGTACGGTGCCGAGATTGTTTCGGCCACCGAATTGGGTTAAGAATTAATGCAAGCCGA
Organism: Rhodoluna sp.; assembly: GCA_024645105.1. Taxonomy (GTDB): domain Bacteria; phylum Actinomycetota; class Actinomycetes; order Actinomycetales; family Microbacteriaceae; genus Rhodoluna. The sequence continues at coordinate 3,315 of JAHEGM010000044.1, read as the reverse complement.
GGCACTACTTGAGAATCTAGATCCGGAACAGCGTGAGGCTGCCGAATCTCTGGTTGGGCCAACCTGCATTCTTGCCGGAGCAGGAACCGGAAAAACCAGAACGGTAACTCACCGAATCGCCTACGGAATTTCAAAAGGTTATTACTCGGCTAACCGCGTTTTGGCCCTTACCTACACAAACCGTGCAGCGGGGGAGCTTCGTTCGAGATTGCGTCAACTGGGTATTGGCGCGGTATCGGTCAAGACGTTCCATGCGGCTGCGCTGTCGCAGTTGGAATTTTTCTGGCCGCAGTTTGCCGGAGTGCCAGCGCCGTCTGTTTTGGAATCCAAAGCTCGGCTCATTTCTCAGGTAGCCGATGCTGCCAAGATTCGTCTTGACGCCGGAGCGCTACGAGATCTTGCCGGTGAAATTGAATGGCGAAAGTATTCCATGCTGAGCATGGACGACTACGCGCAGCTGGTGAAGAGTCGGCCAAAGGTGGGTGGGCTTAGTCCGGTAAAAAATCTTGAACTGCAACAGGCATATGAAGACGCCAAGGTTAAGGCTCAACGAGTGGACTGGGAAGACGTTCTTGTTTTAACCCTGGGCATGCTTCGTGCCGAGCCTAGAGCTCTGGCTCACGTGCAACAGAAGTATAGGTTTTTTACCGTTGACGAGTACCAAGATATCTCGCCACTTCAACACGCCTTGCTTGATACCTGGCTAGGAAACCACTCAGATCTTTGCGTGGTTGGCGACCCAAACCAAACCATTTACTCGTTCACCGGGGCAACCAGCGAATTCTTGCAAAACTTTGGCTCGCGGTATCCGGATGCAAACGTTATTCAGCTGACGAGAAACTATAGATCTACCCAGCAAATAGTTTCATTCGCTAATCGGCTGACTACCGAATCAACACTTGTTGAACCGCTGCGCTCAGAGGGTGAGATTGGGCTTGCGCCAAGGATGCTTTCTTTTGCAACGGTTGCCGATGAATGCGCGGCCCTAGCTAGCGCTATTCGCACCAAGTTGGATCAGGGCGTAAAGCCAAGTGACATTGCAGTGCTGTATCGAGTGAACGGTCAATCGGAAGCAATTGAACACGCTCTGACCCAGGCGGGGATTGATTACCAGGTGCGCGGGGGTGAGCGCTTCTTCAATCGCCCAGAGATTCAAACCGCAATCAGAGCAGTTCGCGCCGAAGCGGTTTCACCAAGTGAGAAACCCCTCTATCAAGTTGTTTCAGATATTTGCCGCTCGCTGGGTTGGCAAACGCAGCAGCCCACTGAAAAAGGTTCGGCACGTGAGAAGTGGGAATCGCTTAATTCGTTTTTGGCAATTACTGATGAGCTTGCCGAAGGTTCAACGGTTTCCGATTTCGCCAAGGAATTAGACGAACGCCAGAGATCGCAACATGAACCGGTGAAGGCAGCCGTGACCCTTTCGACCATGCATGCTGCCAAGGGACTTGAGTGGGACTTGGTATTTGTAGTTGGCCTAACTGAGGGGTACTTACCAATTACCTACGCAAACACCGATTCCGAGATTCGCGAAGAGCAGCGACTGCTTTACGTGGCACTTACCCGTGCCCGCGTTGAACTGACATTGTCTTGGGCTAGAAGAGATGCCAACTCCACTCGTGATCGCGAGGCATCAAGATTCTTAGCCCTGTTGGCCCCTAGGGTCTAATCTTTAGCAACGCATTCGCAGGCTTCGTGCTTGGGCCAGGTGAATTCACTGACTGCACCGGTTGCAAGTTCCAAACTAAAGCCAGACAGATTCTCGGCAGCTTGTTCGAAACCTGCAACCTTGTCGACGCGGGAAAGAATTTTTTGAATCACAATTCCGGCTGCAAAAAGTTGGCTGGCGGCGTCGTCAAATCTTTTCTGACTCGTCAACAGCTGAGTGGCAATAACTGGCCAACTTGAATCTGCATCAGTGCGCATTTGTTCAAGGCAAAACAGGCACGCAGTTTGGCCCGGCACAATCATTGGGCTCACCCAAACTCTCTCGGCATCAAAGGTGACGGCAATGTGCGGCACATCGCGATTGTTCCAGGTTGCGTATCGGCGAGGATCAATAACCTGATGAGAAACAAGAACGGCGCAGTCTATTTTTTGCAATCTATTTTTGGCCAACTTCTTGCCGGTTGACACCAATGCCTTGTTTGGTGAGGCTGCCAAGATTGAGCGCAGTGCATCTAGGCGTGGTTGCCCAATTAGTTGGCTTGGAAAACCGGTGGGTCCAAGGTTTGCCTTGTCTACCTTGGCTTCGTCGTGACTGATGAGGTGACCAATGCCTGCGGCCGCCAGGCCAAGGCATATTTGTAAGCCAGCTCGTGAGAGGTCGTCAACATGCACACTTCGTTCAGCACGCCCAAGTAAAACTGCCTCACCATCAACCGAATGCAACAGACTAGCCCTAATAATTTCGGCGAAGGCGCCGGCTATAAAGTCATCACCGAGTTTTATCTTGTTTGGCTTGGCGGGTGACTCAGTAAGCATTACCTCGCCCACAGACTCAACCAAACGCTTTGATTCGTCGTTAGTTAGGCCCAGTTGCTCGGTGATATGGGAAAGTTGTTGGTCGGCTATGCCGTTATAGAGCGCGGCAATCATGCGCTCTTGCGCATTGGTCAAATTTTTGAGAATCACGGAATCTTTACCGGTGCCAAGTTGCATCTCAAAAGGGGTTCGCCAAAGTGGCTGTTGGTTTGGGTTTATTCGCATCACCATGCTCAGATTTTGCTTGGCCCCAAAATCTTTTGCTGGAGTTATCCCCAGCGGTGAAAAACTAGTCTCCTAGAAGATCGCGCAGAGCTTTATCAAATGCATCCGGCAGTTGCCCACCTTCGCGAAGCTTAGAAATTATTGAACTGGCGTTTTCAATGTCAGATGCGTTTGGCAAAAGATCAGGGTGATCCCATAGCGAGTCACGTTTTTCTACTCCAACCGCGCTGCCAATTTCGCGCCACATTGCCGCCGCCTCGCGAAGCCTTCTTGGTCTAAGTTCAAGGCCAACCAAAGTACCAAAAGTTTGTTCAGCAGGGCCGCCGGTTGCGCGTCGTCTGCGAATGGCCTCGGCTACCGCAGCTGCCTTTGGCATGCGTCTGGTTGCTTCCTCGGTTACTACATCAACCCAACCCTCAATTAGGGCAAGCAGGGTCTCAATGCTGGCTAGTGCTGAGTTTTGATCTTGAGTGCGGTCTGCAATGAATGCTCCTGATTGCAATGCTGCGCGAAGTTCATCGGGGTGCTCCGGATCAAAGCCTTCGGCAATTTCAGTGATGCGCGAGTTATCGATAGAAATTTCTGATGCGTACTTTGAAATTTGCG
>JAHEGM010000085.1 GCA_024645105.1 Rhodoluna sp. | reverse complement strand
TGAACTGTGACAGCTGAGAAGCTCCGAAGAACTCCTTGATTGCTGAAACAACTGGACGAAGGTTGATCAGGGTCTGCGGGGTGATCGCTTCGATGTCCTGTGTTGACATACGCTCGCGAACAACACGCTCCATGCGGCTTAGACCGATGCGAACCTGGTTCTGGATTAGCTCACCAACTGAACGAATACGACGGTTTGAGAAGTCATCGATGTCGTCAGATGAAACGGCAATCTTTACAGACTTGCCACCCATCTTGATTGGGAACTCAAGGCGTGCACCAGTTGAGATTGCTGATGCGTTAGCAATCTGCTGGTCGAATAGAAGTAGGTACTTCAAAGTTGCAACTACGTCTTCAACAGTCAGAGTGTTCTGCGCTGCGTCAACTGCAAGACCTAGCTTGCGGTTTAGCTTGTGACGACCAACCTTTGCCAAGTTGTAGCGCTTTGACTCGAAGTAAGTTGACTTCAACCAAGCTTCTGAAACTTCAGCACCTGCAGCTTCGCCACGTACCTTGCGGTATAGCTCGCGCAGTGCGTCTTCCTTAGAAAGAATTGGGTTGGTGAAAACCTTTGACTTGTCGTAAGCAAGAGTGTTCTCGATTAGGTCAACGTCGTAAGTCCAGTTAGGCGCTCCAGCCTTAACTGCTGACTCAAGGTCCTTGAACTCTTCGCGAATCTGCTCTTCTGAAAGGCCAAGTGCCTTTAGGAAGATGGTTGCAGAAACTTTAGTCTTTCGGTCTACCTGCACCTGAATGATTGGCTGACCAAAACGAGCGATTGGCTTGCGGTCATCGCGAACCCACTCGGTTAGGAACTCTAGGTAAGAACCACGAGACGGAATGATCTGCGCCTTGTTGTTACGAACGTCCAAGTTACCGGTGGTGTTTGTTGAAACAGAGAAGTACACACCAGGTGAACGAACAAGCTGTGAAACAACCACACGCTCAGTTCCGTTAATAACGAATGTGCCCTTCTCAGTCATAACTGGGAAGTCACCCATGAAAACAGTCTGTGACTTAATTTCACCGGTTAGGTAGTTTGTGAACTCAGCCTTGATGTAAAGCGGCTGGGTGTATGACTTGCCCTTGGTCTTGCACTCGTCAGGAGTGTATGAAGGGTCGTAGAGTTCTGGGTTTCCAAAAGTAAGACCCATCTTCGCATCCTGCGAAGAGTTAGAGGCGTCTTCGATTGGAGAGATCTCTTCAAAGATTTCTTCCAGACCGGTCTTAGCCTTTGGTCCTTCTTTTTCACGCCATGCAGGGTTACCAACGAGCCAGTCAAAGCTCTCAGTCTGCAGACTTAGTAGGTCGGGTAGTTCGATCGGCTCTGGTGACTTAGCAAAGCTAAGACGCTTTGCAAGACGATCGTTCTTCTGGGTTTTTGCGTTCTTCGCAGCCAATGTTCCTCCAAGGAATCTTTTATTAATCAATCGCGAATTGATAAATAGGTTTGGGTGAAAAATCGCAACCTAAAACCGTTGACGCCAAAATATGCGGTCAAGCGCGCAGCCAAAATATGCATGCGGGGTGTTTGGGAGCAAAGAATCAGTCTATAACCGTTATCTAACGGTTGTAAACAAATTTGTGGAAAATCCTGCGAGATTTGGGCTGAGGTGCTAAAAGCCGTTGGTTGAAGGTTTTGAGGGGGCCTTAGAAGAAGAAAAGCATCTTGGCGCGCAGGGTTTTGTCGAATTTCTTGATGTCCCCTGCGGCGAGCGCCAAATCGCGGGCATCAAGCAGCATTGCGGTGCTGCCATCGTCAAATTTGGCTAAAACACAGGGTTCTTTGCCGGTTGCAGAGGCTGTTAGCTCAAAATCAACCCCATAATCGGCCTTATATGCTGTGGTTAAGGCCTTAAATTGGGCTTTTTTGCGTGAAATTCGCTTGAAATCACACGCAATCGCTCCACTTAGGCCCTTTTTGGCCAAATGCACGCCAACCAGGGCCACCGGATTGGGTGAACCCTCGTATTGCGGCTGATATGCCTCCATTATTGGGCGCCTTCCCTAGCAGGCCACAAGGGAATCGTTGATTTCGTCGGCTAGGGCCTGGGCGCTATCGGTGCTGATTACTAGACGCTTATATGGCTGGCCATCTGCCTTGACGAGGGTGATAGACACCGATGGCTGGTTTGAGCGCCAAAGGGCAAAGGTCCAACCGCCGGTCTTGCCGCCTCGCCAGTAGTGGCCGTATACCAATAGTCCTGGAAGGGCCGTGCCGATTCGCATGCCAAACGTTTTCCAGACATCTTTATCGGCTACCTCTGCACCTCTTATTAGAGCGGCCGGAATCTTGAAATCGCCGTGCATGCCAAAGATCTTCTCGCCCGCGGTCAGCTTGATCAGCATGTGGGTCTTAGTTAGTTCGATCTTTGCCATTTGGCACCTTTCGGCGTTGACATCGCGAAATTTTTCACGAAGTGGCGGTGACGGTGGGATTTGAACCCACGGTGGACTTTCACCCACACAACTTTTCGAGAGTTGCACCTTCGGCCGCTCGGACACGTCACCGTCAAATAGGCTACTACACGGACCATTCGCCAGATCTGGCGTAAATAAAGGGGAACTTTGAGCACTGAAGGATCAATGCGCGCAATTATTGCGGCGCTACTTGCAAACATCGGAATTGCAATCACCAAGTTCATCGCTGCGGCTTTTTCAGGTTCGGCATCGATGTTTGCCGAGGGCATTCACTCGGTGGCTGACTCGGGAAACCAGATTCTGCTAATCATTGGTGGCAAGCGTGCAAAGCGTGCGGCAACAGCGGCTCACCCATTTGGTTATGGTCGCTCGCGCTACATCTACGCGTTCATGGTTTCGATCGTGCTCTTCTCAGTTGGTGGATTGTTTTCCATCATGGAAGGTTTGAACAAACTTCAGCACCCGCACGAACTTGAAATGGTTTGGTTGCCGCTGGTTGTTTTGGGCGCGGCAATCATCATGGAGTCTTTGTCACTTCGCACGGCGGTGAAGGAATCAAACCACGTTCGCGGAAACAAGAGCTGGGTTCAATTCATTCGTCACGCCAAGAGCCCGGAGCTGCCAGTTATTTTGCTTGAGGATCTGGCGGCGCTTATCGGTCTGGTACTTGCCTTTGGTGGTGTGGGTTTGACCGTGGTTACTCACGATCCAATTTGGGATGCAATCGGAACTCTTGCCATTGGTGGCTTGCTGGTGCTGGTTGCCATCGTGCTTGGTCTCGAAACCTCTAGCCTCTTGGTTGGTGAGGGCGCAACCGCCGAAGACACAGGCAAAATTCGCAAGGCGCTAAAAAACACCGATGGAGTTGAGTCAGTAATTCACATGAAGACTCTTTACCTTGGCCCTGACGAACTTATGGTTGGCGCAAAGATTGCTGTTGCTGAAAAAGCGACCGGTAAGCAGATTG
>JAHEGM010000080.1 GCA_024645105.1 Rhodoluna sp. | reverse complement strand
TGGTATCTTCGTGTTCCCACTAGTGAGCAGCCCACTTACCTACATCCTTGCAATCGCTATCGGTACCGTAGTTACCGCTCTAGCTGTTGTAGTGGCTAAGGGTATTGGTTCAAAGAACTAATCATTTAGTTGATTGGAAAGGCCCCGGCTTCGGCTGGGGCCTTTTCTTATGCCGTACATCTTGGACTGCCAACTGGAGTGGTGGGTAAACTAAACGGGTGAGTTCAGAGAGCGTGGCGGAATACGCCGAAGCCAATGGTCTAAAGCGCATGGGCGCAAGACCCGCTCTATCTACCTATATCAAAGACGCCTTTTCTCGCCGCGACTTTGCCTTTGCACTTTCATCTTTTTCAAACGATGCCGCCAATGCTCGCAACCGCCTTGGCAGCTGGTGGATGGTTATTCTGCCAACTTTGCAGGCTGCCACCTACGGCTTGATCTTTGGTGTGATTCTTGGATCAAACCGCCCCGATAACTTTTTGCCGTTTCTTTTCACCGGCGTCTTTTTGTTTGCCTTCTTCTCAGGCGCATTCTCATCTGGCGCAACCTCAATCACTGCCAACTCGGGATTGGTGAAGAGCCTTAGTTTTCCTCGTGCGCTGTTGCCGGTCTCTGCAGTTATTCGCCAATTCTTGAACCTGTTGCCACAGCTTGGCGTTCTTTTGGTTCTGCTGCTGATTATTCAGCGCACTATTACCTGGAGCTGGTTGGCACTTATTCCAATCATCGTGCTGATGGTAATTTTTGCCTCTGGCCTTGCCATGGTTGCCGCACGCATGACCGTGCAGGTGCGCGATCTAACCAAGGTGATTCCGTTTATTACCCGCGTTGCTTTTTATGTAAGCGGAATCTTCTTTAGCGTGGAACAAACTCTGGTGAACTACCCGTACGTTTGGGCAATCGTAAAGTGGAACCCAATTTACGACTTCATTGAGTTGGCGCGTGGTGCAGTAGTGGTTGGTCACACCATGACCGCAGAACTCTGGATTGCCTGCACCGTTTGGTCACTGCTTTCAGTTGTAATTGGCACCGTTTACTTCTGGAAGGCCGAGGAGCGTTATGGCCGCGACTAAGAAACCAGCGGCAAAAAAACCTGCCGCTAAAAAACCAGTAGTGATTATTGACGATGTGCACATCGTCTACAAGGTTTATGCATCGGGTAAGCGCGCAACCGGCGCGGCAGCACGCAACGGATTATTTGCCAAGAAAACTAACTTGCGATCTGTGCATGCAGTTAAGGGCGTGAGCTTCACCGTTTATCAGGGTGACACCATTGGCATTATTGGAAGCAACGGTTCTGGTAAGTCATCGCTGATGCGCGCACTTGCCGGGCTTACTCCAATTGATCAGGGTGCAATTTATTCTTACGCAAGGCCAACCCTGCTTGGTGTTGGTGCTGCACTGCTACCAAATCTTTCCGGTGAGAAAAACACCATGCTTGGCGGCATGGCCATGGGCTTTGCCAAAAAAGACATGGAGAAATCAATTGATGAGGTCGCCAAGTTTGCTGGCCTCGAAGAATTCATTGATCTACCAATGCGTACTTACTCTTCTGGCATGGCAGCGCGACTTCGTTTTGCAATTGCAGCGCACCGCGATCACGATATTTTGATTATTGATGAGGCGCTTGCAGTGGGTGACTTGGAATTCCGTAAGCGTTCCGAGGCACGCATGCGCGAAATGCGCGACAGCGCCGGAACAGTTTTCTTGGTTAGCCACAGCATGAAGTCAATTGCCGATACTTGCAACCGAGTCATCTGGATTGAAAAGGGTGAGCTAAAAATGGATGGCAAGCCCGAGAAGGTTATTGCTGCCTACACCAAGGCCATTGGCCAAGCACTAGATAAGTAATTTCATGGCTAAAGAATTTGCACCTATATCGGTGATCACGCCGGTACTTAACGAAGAAGCTCACATTGCCGATGCAGTTGCCGCCGTGCTTGAGCAAAACTACCCAGGTGACTTTGAATTGCTTCTAGCACTTGGCCCATCAACTGATGGCACCAACGAAATCGCCTCTCAGATTGCCAAAAAAGATAAGCGCGTGCGCTTAATTGATAACCCTCGCGGACTCACCACCGTTGGCTTGAACGAGGCCATTCGCCAGAGCAAGTTCGAGATTGTGATTCGCATTGATGCGCACTCTGAGCCTGCCGCCAACTACTTCAAGCGCGGCGTTGAAATTTTGAATGAGACTAAGGCTGATCTTCTGGGCGGCATCATGGATGCCAAGGGTAAGAGCGCCTTTCAGAGCGCGGTTGCCTGGGCCTACACCAGCCGCTTTGGTATTGGCGGGGCCAGCTTCCACGTAGGTGGTCAGGCCGGCGAGGCCGAGAGCGCATATCTAGGCATCTTTAGAAAGAGCGCTCTTGAGCGAGTTGGCGGCTACGACGAAGCAATCATTCGCGGTGAAGACTGGGATCTTGCCCAGCGCATCAAGAAGACTGGTGGGCTGGTCTGGTTTAGCCCCGAGCTCAAGGTCGTTTATTGGCCACGCGGCACAGTTGGCAAGCTAGCCAAGCAGTTTTTGGCAACCGGCATTTGGCGCGGTGACCTAACCCGCCGCAATTCATCAGGCGCACCTTGGCGCTACTGGGTGCCGCCAATCTTGGTTGGTGGCGTGGTCTGGGGCTTGGTTCTAGTTTCGCTTGGCTACTACTTAGGCATCATTCCAATTGCCACCTACTTGATGGGCGTTGCTTTCTTGTCTTCAACCGCCAAGAATCTTTCACTCAAAGCCCGTATTGCCCTGATGATTGCGCTGCCAACAATGCACTTTGCCTGGGGCACCGGTTTTTGGCGTGGCTACTTTATTTCGGCTTCCGGCACCATTGACCGCGGGAGAACAAAAAATTAGCGCACTCGGCAACTTTCTTATTCGCGCCGGTCAGAAGCTAAATCGCGCAGCAAGCGGTTCGGCAAACTCTGCACACGACGCGGTTTATGACAATGACGCGGTGCTTAGCGAAGTGGCCCCAAAGTTTGCCGTTTATTTTGATGCCGCTCCCGATGCCATCTATCAAATTGCAATGTGGGTGAAGCACTTTGATGCTGTGCGTAAAAACTACGTATACATTGTGCGCCGCGCAGATTTGATTGCACCGCTCCAAAATGTTCTAACTTCAGCAGGAAGTAGCGCAAAGATTCTGCTTGCCAAAACTCACGTTGAACTCGAGCAAATTGCACAGTTGCCAACTCTTGCTGCAGTGCTGTACGTAAACAACACCGCGCGCAACTCAGACATGGTGCGCTTTGCTCACCTGAAGCACGCCCTGCTTATGCACGGTGATTCAGAAAAAAGTGCAAGCTTTAATCCGGTTGCTGGCATGTTCACCAAGATTTTTGTTGCGGGTAAGGCCGGCGCCGATCGTTACGGCAAGAACGGCGTTGACATTGATGCCAAGAAGTTTGTAA
>JAHEGM010000074.1 GCA_024645105.1 Rhodoluna sp. | reverse complement strand
TTTTGAAGCCGGCCTTGGTCAAATATTTTCGGTTCTCAGTGATGTGGACTCTTGGGTTGTTTTTGAAAGGCCAAGGCTCATCAGTGCCAAAAACGGAGAAGTTCGTTTAGCGTTCGAAGATAAAAGCAGGGCCGTGATCTCGTTTGAAATCATCGAAAACAAAGTGAGGGTTCAGATTCTGCATGAATTGCTCGTTGCAGAATCGGCGATAAAAGCTAAAGAGCTTTATTGGGCCGAAGTTTTAGGTGGCCTACATCGCAGATTGGATCAAGCCTGATGAACAAGGTCTCAGTTAGCGCTCCCGGGAAAATCAATATCTTTTTTGCAGTTGGCTCACTCAAGCCTGATCAGTATCACGACGTGGTTAGCGTTTATCAGGCCCTGAATCTTCGCGAAGTCTTAACGGTTTCGCCATCAACTGAATGGTCAGTAAATGTAACTGGCCACTTGTCTGCAGAGCAGTTGGCTTCTGTACCTACCGGAGCCGAGAATCTTGTGGTCAAGGCTGCTCTGGCAATTGCTGAGCTGGCTGATATTGAAAACGCGCATCCGGTGCATTTTGAAATTACAAAAAATGTTCCGGTTGCCGGTGGAATGGGTGGCGGTTCGGCAGATGCCGCGGCAGCCCTGATGGCTGTTGATGAACTTTGGTGCACCGGGGTAGCTGGTGAGCGTCTTTTGAGCGCCGCTGCGAGCCTTGGCGCAGACATTCCCTTTGCGCTTCTGGGTGGAACGGCAATCGGCACCGGCAACGGTCAAGACCTGAGATCCATTCAGGGCGTGCAGCGCTTGCACTGGGTTTTGGTTGCCAACGACAGTGGCCTTAGTACTCCAAAGGTTTATCAGCGTTTAGATCAGCTGCGTGCCGAGCGTGGTGAAGATCCAACTAGGGTTGGCGTGCCTAGCGTGCCGCAAGAACTTCTTGAGGCTCTAAGCACCGGAGACCCAAGCAAGGTTGCGCCACATTTACACAACGACCTGCAAGAAGCCGCAGTTGATCTAATGCCTGAACTTGCCGACACAATGGCTCAAGGTCTTGCCGCCGGTGCGATTGCCGCGATGGTTTCTGGCTCTGGTCCAACTATTGCTTTGCTCGCGCAGGATGCAGCTGCCGCAACCAAGATCGCCAATCAACTTGCTATTCAGGGGCACATTGCAATTCCTACCTTTGGGCCTGCGGCCGGAACAATCTTGGAGGCCCAGTAGTGGCTCACCTCTTAGGCGCCGAAAACATCTCGCTTGAATTTCCAACCAAGAAAGTTTTCGACAAAATAACCGTTGGCGTGAATGACGGAGATCGCATCGGAATCGTTGGTCGCAATGGCGACGGTAAATCCACGCTGCTAAAACTTCTGGCCAAGCGCATGAACCCAGATGATGGTCGAATCACTCATCGCAATTCTTTGACCTTTGGTTTGCTTGATCAAGCGGATGTCATTGATCCGGGTCAAACAATTGGCGAGGCCGTTGTCGGCGAGGTCTCAGAGCACATCTGGGCCGGCAATCCAAAAATCCGTGATGTCATTTCTGGGCTACTAAATGACCTGGATTGGAACAAGCAGGTTGGCGAACTATCTGGAGGCCAACGTCGTCGCGTGGCCCTTGCCAAACTATTGGTGCAAGATCTAGACATCGTGATGCTTGATGAGCCAACTAACCATCTGGATATCGAGGGAGTGGCCTGGCTTGCTCAGCACCTGAAGACTCGCTGGTCAAATAATTCGGGTGGCCTAATTGTGGTGACTCACGACCGCTGGTTTCTAGATGAGGTGTGCAACTTAACCTGGGAAGTTCACGATGGAGTTATTGAACCCTTTGAGGGTGGCTACGCCGCCTACATTCTTCAGCGCAACGAGCGCGATCGCAGCGCGGCAGCATCTGAGGCAAGACGTCAAAATTTGATGCGCAAGGAACTGGCCTGGTTGCGCCGCGGCGCACCGGCTAGAACCACCAAGCCAAAATTCCGAATGGATGCAGCGGCAGAACTAATTGCCAACGAACCAGAACCTCGCGACAGGGTAGCGCTTTCAAAGCTTGCTACCCAGCGCTTAGGTAAAGACGTTTTAGATATTGAAAATCTTGACTACTCAATTGGTGGCCGTGAATTACTGCACGATGTTACCTGGCGACTTGGCCCAGGTGATCGGGTTGGTTTAGTTGGCGTGAATGGCGCCGGCAAGACCACGTTATTAAAACTTATTCAAGGAACCCTTGAGGCCACCGCCGGAGTAATCAAGCGGGGCAAGACCGTGAACATAGCAACACTTAGCCAAGAGGTTCGCGAGCTCGATGAATTTGCAGATGAGCGAATCTTCAGTCTGATTGCTCGCGAAAAATCTTTCTTCGTGGTGGATAAAAAAGAAGTGGGCATTGGCCAACTCGTTGAACAGCTTGGTTTCACTCAGGCGCAACTGCAAACGCCAATCTCCGATTTATCGGGTGGGCAAAAGCGCAGGCTTCAATTCTTGAGGCTGCTATTTGGTGAGCCAAACGTTCTGATTCTCGACGAGCCAACCAACGACCTTGACACCGATATCCTGGCAGCGATGGAAGATTTGCTTGATGGTTGGCCTGGCACGTTGATTGTGGTTTCTCACGACCGATACCTGCTTGAGCGCGTAACCGATCAGCAGTACGCATTGCTTGGCGACGGTAGCCTGAGGCATTTGCCCGGCGGAGTTGATCAGTATCTTGAGTTGCGCAGGCATTCACTTTCAGTCGCGACCAAAAACTCAAATGGTAGCGATCAAGATTCTCTTAGGCTTCGAGCCGGCGAAGGTGAGTCATCACCTTCGCTTCGGCTCTCGGGAGCAGCCCTGCGCGATGCCGAAAAGAACCTGGCTCGCTTAGAGCGAGCTCTAGAGAAGTTGAGCGGCGACGAAGCTAAATTGCACGAGCAGATGGCTACTCACGATCCAGCCGATTACCCAGCCTTGGCCGAAATGGCCACCAGGCAGGCTGAATACAACGCAAAACGAGACCAACTTGAGTTGGATTGGCTAGAAGCTTCAGAGCTTCTGCAAGGTAAATAGCAAAAGCGCGGGGGTATCGGCCCGCTTATCTGGCAGACTTATCTCGTGGGCCTCGGCCCACGTTCCCCTATGGTGTAATGGCAACACTCCGCTCTTTGGATGCGGCATTCTAGGTTCGAGTCCTGGTGGGGGAGCAAACAGCGATAAGACGGGAGTCAAATGACCGAGAAGCATCTTGCGGTTGTGGTTTTGGCTGCCGGCGAAGGCACTCGCATGCGCTCCAAGAAGCCCAAGGTAATGCACGAACTTGCAGGGCTTCCGCTTCTAGGTCACGTTCTTGCAACCGCAACCTCGCTTGGTGCAGCCCACGTGGTTCCGGTGATTCGCCATCAAAAAGAAGCTCTAACTTCTTATATCAACGCTTTTTATCCAACCGTCAAGATCGCGCATCAAGATGATGTGCCGGGCACCGGTCG
>JAHEGM010000073.1 GCA_024645105.1 Rhodoluna sp. | reverse complement strand
AATAGGCGCCAAAGGAACTTAATGGTGTCGCCGTTATCGGTTTGTAGGCGCTTTACCTCTGTAAGAAGGGGCGGCAGCAGGGATTTGACCAGTTCTTCGCGGCCAGCTGCCGGAAGGTCAGTCATGTCGGCCGGGTCTGAGGTGTAGTGGGTGAAGTAGTGGGCGGCAATTTGCTTGGCACGGAAGGCCTGAACCCCGGCTTCTTTTAGGCGCTCGGCGCGCTCTTCGGCGGTTAGGTCAACCAAGTGAATTGGGGGCTTGCCGCGCTTTGGTTCGGCAAACATAAGCAGCGGTTTGCCGTCTGGGCCAAGTTGTTGCTTCCAGCCCTCTGTTTTGGGGCGCACTTGGCGAAGTTCAGACATGCTCCAAGTCTAAACAGTCCCCGTTATATAACAATTGGCTAAATGCTGTAACCGCTTACATGTTTGCGGTTAGCCTTGAGTGGTTGGGTGCCCAGAGAGAGAAGGCACCTATTATCGAGTTGTAAAAAGAGGTATAGATGTCTGGCACCAGTATTTTGGTTTACGCAGAGCGAGTTGGCGGAAACCTAGGTGAAATTGAAAAGCTGCTGGCAGGTCCACTGGCCGACTTTGATGGTGTACACGTGCTGCCGTTCTTTCACCCTTACGACGGTGACGATGCAGGCTTTGACCCAATCGATCACTCAATCGTTGACCCACGACTTGGCACCTGGGCAGACTTCAAGCGCATCTCGCAAACTCACGAACTCACGGCAGACCTCATTGTGAATCACGCCTCATACCTTTCACCAGAATTCAAAGACTGGCAAGAAAAGGGTGAGGCATCAGAATTTGATGGCATGTTCTTAACCTTTGATGTTGTCTTTCCAAACGGGGGCACAGAAGAGGGAATCACATCTTTCTACCGCCCGCGTCCGGGCATGCCATTTACCGCATACGAGGTTGGTGGCAAGCGCCGCTTAGTGTGGACCACCTTCATGCCTTCGCAGGTAGACATCGATATCAAGCACGACGCCGGCAAGGCATATCTTGTGCGCGTACTTGAGGCCTTGAAATCTGGTGGCGTAAAAGTTGTTCGTCTTGACGCAGTTGGTTACGCAGTTAAGGCTCCGGGCACGGATTCATTTATGACACCTGAGACTTTGGAATTTGTCAAAGAAATTTCAGAGTTAATTCACTCTTATGACATGCGAGTACTTGTTGAAGTTCACGCGCACTACACCCAGCAGCTTGATATTGCACCGTTGGTTGATTTGATTTACGACTTCCAAACTGCGCCGCTGCTTTTGCACTCGTTCTTCACCGGAACAGTTGATCGCCTAGGCGACTGGTTTAAGATTCGCCCAAACAACTGCTTGAACGTTCTAGATACTCACGACGGTTACGGCGTGATCGATGGCGGACCAATCGGTGACAAGCCGGGCATCATCACTCAAGATGAGATGGCACACATTTTTGTAGTGGCAAAGAAAAACACCGATGGCCACTCAGCGATTGCATCTGTTGTGCCGCAGTGGTTCACACTGCCACACCAGATCAACGCGACTTTGCCAAACATAGTTGCTAACGACACCGCCTACGTTGCAATGCGCGCGGTGCAATTCTTCTTGCCTGGCGAACCTCAGGTTTACTACGTTGGTTTGTTCAACGGAATGGATGACCGCGAACTGTTTGAGCGAAGCGGTCAGGGTCGTGACACTAACCGTCACAACTACACACCGGCAGAAATTGCCGAAGCGCTGAAGCAGCCAGTGACCCAGGCAATCATTGCCCTGGCACGTGTGCGCAAGCACGCGGCATTTGAAGGCGAATTTACCTGGAGCATCATTGATGATCAGAACATTCGTTTGTCATGGCAAAATGGCGAGCACAAACTATCACTGCAGGTGACCACCACTGTTGACGCTCCAAGTTTTGTTATTGAAGCAAGCGGCGCCGCTGGCACTCGCCGCTTTAGCTCTGTTGAAGAGCTGGCTGCTTACTAATAAAGGTTTTATCAACCATTAGGTACATTGCAAAACCTGCTGCGGCAAATACCGCACCCATGATCCACCAGCCTGTCATACCCAAACCAATTGCAAGTGCGGTCACATAAAGCGGGCCAACAGTGCCGCCGATTCCCCAACCAAGCGAATACACACCCTGATACTGACCCATGTGTTTTTCTTCGGCTAAATCAAAACCAATACTCCACGAACCTGCCGCTGCCTGAAGTTCACCAATGGTGTGCACGAGCATTCCAATTGAAAGAACCAAGCACGCGGCCCAAAGCGGAATACCTCCGGCCAATGAGTAAACCACACAGGCACCCAGCAACCAGACTGTGCCAATACGGAATTTTGCGATGCTCACTTTGAGGTCGCCAGTGCCGGTACTGAATCTAATTTGCAAAATTGTCACAAGCACTGTGTTGATCACAAACAAAACCGATACCCACCACTTTGGCGCATCGGTGTAGTGCAAGATCCAAAGCGGTAGCGCAACACCTTGAATCACAAAGTGCAGTGACACGATGCCGTTCAAGAAAGTTGCAGCAAGGAAGCGTTTGTCCTTAAGCGCAACAATGCCGATTTCCTCTTCTTTATCTACTGTTGCCTCGACGTTTGGAACTCGATTCAAAATTGCTGCTGCCCAAAGGTAGAAAAGCGTGTTGGCTACCATCATGGCTTGGTAGGCAAGAACCGTATTGATTGCCAACGCGATTCCTGCAAACACGGTGCCAAGGCCGATTCCCATGTTTGCCATGGCGCGCTCTGCGGCGCGAATTTTGACCCTATCTTCGCCGGTGCCGATTTGGGAAATCACTGTGGTGTTTGCGATGTGAAAAGTTGTGCCGACCACGCTAATTACTGCAACAGCAACAGCCAACCAGAAAGCAGTTTGCACAAAAATCAAACTCAAGATTGAAATGCCTTCAAGAATCGCGGCATAGATCATTACCCGCTTTGCGCCGAATCTATCAACTATGTTTCCGGCAGGCACTGTAAACAAAAGAGAAGCCGCTCCACCAACACCAAGTGCCGTTGCAACTGCAACCGGCGACAACCCAACAATGTGCGTGAAATAAATAACTTCAATAGTTGAAACCAGGCCATTACCGATTCGGCCAAGCAAGGTAGCAAGACTTAGCGCGCGAACTGCGGGGTCATTACGAAGTTCGCCCAGTCCAAGCTTTGAGAGAATGAAGCGCATCATTCGAGCCTAACCAACTTGAGTCAGTGGTTGAGCATCTTTACTGCATTCGCAACGATGTCTTTCTTAGCGTTTTGCCCCATAGAGATGTGGCCTTCACCCGGCACAAAAGTTAGTTTGGCGGTTGGAATCTTGGTGGCTAACCACTTACCGTGCGCGTGCGGCACCATAAAGTCATCGTTGCCTTGCCAGAGCTCAACTGGTTTTGTAATGTTGCGAATTTCAAAACCCCAGTGCTGCACAAATGCCAGGTCGTCATCTAGCCAGCCGAAGTATCCGTGGCT
>JAHEGM010000023.1 GCA_024645105.1 Rhodoluna sp. | reverse complement strand
GCCGGTGGTGGTGTTGCACTGCTACAGGCTGGCAAGGCTGCATTCGAGAAGCTAACTCTTACCGGTGACGAGGCTGTTGGTGCGAACATCGTTCGCGTTGCAATCTCAGCTCCGCTAAAGCAGATTGCGCTAAACGCAGGTCTTGAGCCTGGTGTAGTTGCAGAGCGCGTTGCAGGTCTACCTTCAGGTCACGGTCTAAACGCCGCAACCGGTGAGTACGTAGACATGCTGAAGGAAGGCATCAACGACCCTGTAAAGGTGACTCGTTCGGCTCTTCAGAACGCAGCCTCTATTGCAGGTCTGTTCCTAACCACTGAGGCAGTAGTTGCCGAGAAGCCAGAGCCTGCAGCTGCAGCTCCGGCTAACCAGGGCGGCGGAATGGACTTCTAAACCTTCTGGTTTAGAGAAAAGAAAACAACTTATAGTCTGATCCACTATGAGCGGGTGGTTCCTTCGGGAACCGCCCGTTTTCTCTTAACTCAAATTACAAAAAGAGTCGCTGGTTTGCGTATTCAATCTCTGCGTATTGGGCGGCTGCAACGCCAAGAGCGGCACCAAGTTCACCCAATTGCGAATCTACAGTGGCCGCTGTTGCTCGCCAGCGCACCACCAGTTCTTGAAAACTATTTGAGGCGACGCCAGTCCAGCTTCCTTGTAGGTTTTGCAGCTGGGCAAGTAAAGAATCTGCCTCGGCGCTAAGCCTTGAAATTGTGTTTTGAATATTGGCATTTGCTGCCAGTACCTGTTCGCTGTCAACGCTGAAATGAGTCATAACCAAATCATGGTTTGTCGTCCAAAAATATTGTTGAGCAAAGTGGTTTCTGTGGAAAATTACCGCAATTGCTTAGGCCCGCGCTTAGGCCGGCATTGTGACGCGGAAGGTTGCTCCGCCGCCCGGGGTTTCAAGGGCAATAATCTTGCCTTCGTGACGATTCACGATGCTTGAAACAATAGCCAGGCCAAGACCGGAACCGCCGGTCTCACTGTTTCTAGAATTATCAATTCTGTAGAAGCGCTCGAACACCTTGTCGCGCAGCTGCTCAGGAATGCCTTCGCCGTGATCGCGCACCTCAAGGGTAAGTATTTTCTTGCCGTCGAACCATTCCTGGTTATCTAGTGCAATTTCAATTTGCGCACCCTCGGGCGAGAACCTAGATGCGTTGGCCAAGAGGTTAGTCAAAACCTGTCGCATTGAATTTGCATCGATATTTGCCTCGACCGACGCGGTGTCATCAAGCTTGTTGCCGGCTAGGTCAGTAATTACAATCTTTCGTTTTCCGTCGGCAACCGATGCGTCTTTTGCGGCATCAATAGAAAGTGTCACCAGATTGGTTTTTACTCTTTCGAGTTTTGTGGTCTCGTCCATGCGAGTCAAAGTCAAAAGGCTTTCAACTAGCCCCGTCATGCGCACCGCTTCACTTTCGATGCGGCCCATTGCCTCGGCAATCTGATCAGGCTTTTTTAGAGCACCCATTCGATACAGTTCCGCGTAGCCGCGCACTGAAACCAGGGGAGTGCGAAGTTCGTGGCTGGCGTCAGCCACAAATCGTCTCATCTGATCTAGAGTCTTTGATCTGTCTTGCATGGCAGTTTGCACGCCGTCGAGCATTGTGTTTAGCGAGCGATTGAGTCGTGCAATTTCTGTGTCACCTTCGCGTTCCATTAGGCGCTGCGAAATATCACCTTCGGTCACTGCCTCGGCTGTGCGCTCTACCTCGTTCAACGGCTTCAGCGCCGATGAAATAGTTAGCCAAATACTTAGGCCAGAAAGAATAAGCAACAACGCTCCAAAGCCGCCACCAATTAGGCCGTATTGGGCAAGCAGTGCGTTATTGGCTCCGGTTGGTAAAGCCACAACCAGCGCACCGGGCATCGTAGTAAGCGGCACGGCAACCATGCGCCAACCCTGCACTCCAGAGTCCTCGGCAATTTGGCCCTTTTCGTTTACTTCAAAAGGTATTCCCTGAGTTAGCAATACGTACTCGGCAGAAAAGTTTGAAAGATTTGGCACGTCGCGGCTGTCACCGGCCGAAGACACCAACCCAATTAGCAGCGTTCCGGTTTCATCAAGATAGGCAATATAAAAATCTGTAGGCAGTGGTGGCAATTGCAGCTGGCGCGTGGCCAGTCTTTCTTCAAGCAAGGCTGGGTCTTCACCCTTCAGCGCAATTGATGTTGAGGTTAGCAACGTGTCAACGTTTGCCTGCAGGTAGGTTCTTAGCAAAGCAATTGTGCCCAGGCTTGAAACTAAAACCAGCACACCAATAATGGCTACCGAAAGCGCAGTTAGCTTGGTGCGCAGAGAAATGCGTTCCCAGGCAAGACTTCGCTTTGATTCCAATTACTTACCGTTCTTAGTTGACTTATACATGTAGCCAACACCGCGCTTGGTTGAGATTAGCGGCTCGGTGGTTAGCGGGTCTAGTTTCTTACGAAGGTAAGAAACATACGACTCCACGATTCCCATTTCGCCGTTAAAGTCATACTCCCAGACGTGGTCAAGAATCTGTGCCTTAGTTAGCACGCGATTTGGGTTAGACATTAAGAATCTAAGTAGCTTGTATTCGGTTGGGCTTAGTTCAACTAGGGTGCCATTCACAAAAACATCATGTGCATCCTGGTTGATTTTGATTTCGCCCACCTCAAGCACAGACTCTTCAACCTCAGCCGCTTTGGTGCGGCGCAAGATTGCGTTGATGCGGGCAACAATTTCATCCAAGCTAAATGGCTTGGTCATGTAGTCATCGCCACCAACGGTTAGGCCGGTAATTTTGTCTTCGGTTTCATCTCGAGCGGTTAGAAATAGCACCGGCGCATTAATGCCCATTGATCGAATCTTCTTGGTGACGCTAAAGCCGTTCATGTCCGGCAGCATCACGTCCAAAAGAATGATGTCTGGGGCGCCTTTTTCGGCGGCGTGCACCGCATCGGCACCATTAGCTACGGCGTGAACACTGAAACCAGCGAATCTAAGGCTGGTGGAGAGGAGATCGCGGATGTTTGGCTCGTCATCGACGATTAGTACCTTTACGTTTTCCATGGCTTCAGTTTCAGGGAGAATCCTGTGAAACAACTGTAAGTGGCTTGGGTGTCGCCTGATAAGGCTTACAGGGAATGCGCGTCGATGATTTCGTAGCTGTAGCCCTGCTCGGCCAAGAACCTCTGGCGGTTTTGGGCAAAGTCCTGGTCTACGGTGTCTCGCGAGATGAGTGTGTAAAAGCTTGCCGCGCGGCCGTCTGCCTTAGGCCTTAGCAAACGGCCCAGGCGCTGGGCCTCTTCTTGCCTTGAACCGTAGGAACCCGATATCTGGATCGCGACCGATGCCTCGGGCAAGTCAACTGAGAAGTTGGCCACCTTAGAAACCACCAGGGTAGAGATCTCACCGGTTCTAAACTGCTCGAAAAGTCGCTCGCGCTCGTCAACCGGCGTCTCACCGGTGATCTCAGGAACCTGAAGGGCCGCCGATACTTCGTGAATCTGATCAAGGTACTGACCAATCACAAGAGTTGGCTCACCGCTGTGCTTTTTGATCAATTGTTTGATCACTGGAATACGAGTGGGTGAGGTCGCAGCAATTCGGTATCGGTCTTCCTGGCTCGAGATGGCGTAGTTCATGCGCTCTTCCTCGGGAAGATCTATACGCACCTCAAAACACGCAGCTGGAGCGATGTATCCCTGTGCTTCAATTTCTTTCCAGGGTGCATCAAAACGTTTAGGGCCAATCAGAGAAAAGACATCGCCTTCTTTTCCGTCTTCGCGAACAAGGGTCGCGGTTAGCCCAAGTCTTCTGCGCGCTTGAAGGTCGGCGGTCATCTTGAAAATTGGTGCCGGTAGCAGGTGCACCTCGTCATAAACAATCAAGCCCCAGTCGTTTGCGTTCAGCAAGGCCAGGTGGGCGTATTCCGCTTTGCGCTTGGTGGTCAAGATTTGATAAGTGGCAATCGTGACCGGCTTCACTTCTTTTAGCGAACCGGAGTACTCGCCAATTTCATCTTCGGTGAGAGTGGTGCGCTTTAGAAGCTCTGCCTTCCACTGCCTTGCCGAAACTGTGTTGGTCACCAAAATCAAAGTGTTGGTCTTGGCCTGAGCCATAGCAGCCGCACCAACAATTGTTTTTCCTGCACCACACGGAAGCACCACAACTCCAGAACCGCCCTGCCAAAATTTTTCAACAGCCTTGGTTTGATAGTCGCGAATCTTCCAGTCGCCGGTGCCAAGAGAAATCTCGTGGGGAGTGCCCTCGGCATATCCTGCAAAATCTTCGGCCGGCCAACCAAGCTTTAGCAGTTCCTGCTTTACCTGGCCGCGAGCCCAGGGTTGAATTCTGAAAGCCTCATTTGAAATAGGCCCGTCTAGTAGCTCAGCGATTTTTCTGTGTTTGCTAGCTTCAAGCAAAATCGCGCGCTCGGTTGAATAAAGTTCAAGCTCGCCGGCTGGGCTCTTTCGAATAGAGAGGCGGCCGTATCGGTTCATGGTTTCGGCAATGTCTGCCCGCACTCCGCTCGGAACGGCAAACTTTGCGTACTTGTCTAATACGCCAAGCACAAAATCAGAGTCGTGGCCGGCTGCGCGGGCGTTCCACAAACCCAGTCGAGTAATTCGATAAGTGTGAATGTGCTCTGGGGCGCGCTCTAGCTCGGCAAAAATTGCCAAGTCGTGGCGGGCATCGGAGGCCTGGGGGTGGTCCACTTCAAGCAGAGCCGTTTTATCGCTCTGCACAATCAGTGGTCCGCTAGTCATCCTTAAAGCCTAACCCTGCACAGCTAGTCCAGTGTCACCTTGATAATGCTGGTGATTGGCAGGGTGCGTTCAATGTCTGCCTTGCGATCTTTAGCGCGCAGTCTTCCGTTGGCGATGCCAATTGGCTCAAGCAGAAATTCAATTTCAGCACCGGAACTAGAAGTCACCGTAAAGGTAGCCTTGGCTTTGTTTTTGATTGCCAGTTGAATTTGGCGTTGCAGATCGTCGTCATCAGGGGCTGTGCCAATTTTTTCTTCCTGCTCGCGAATACGAGTGATGTCTGTTGCTACTGAGTTGATTTGTTCGTGCTCGTGCTTCTTTAGCGATACGGCCAATGGTGAAATCACCTTGCCATTCTCGTCAACTCGAACCGCAACGAAGCCCAGTTCGCGAAGACCAAAGTAGATGACTTCGGATTCAAATCTTGTTGCCAGCGATCCATCTTCAAGTTGCACCAGTCCAAATGGCTTTAGCTTAGATTCGTTGAGAATTTCTGCCAGCAAAACTTTATCGGTGGATTTTAGGTAAACGCGCTCGCCTTCACCCGCTTCAATAATTTGCAGTCGGGCAAAGCGCTGCTCTGCTTCGTTGAGCAAGTACTCGATTGGCTGAGGAAGAGCCTTGTCAGACATCTCTTCAAGCAGTTTGCGAATTTCCGAAACTGCTAAACCGGTTTCTAAACCGTGACTAAGACTCAGTGCAGACAATCGGTAGGTTGAAGCCATTCCAATTTGCTCGGTGTCGGCAAACCTTCTGATTGTGATCTCAACCTGGGTAGGTAAAGGCCCAGGTGCAATCAGAGTTAGATCAGCTTGGCAAATAAGTCTTGGCTGTGGCGTTGGCAACTTGGTGGCCGCTTCTTTTCCGGCTATCTCAAATTCTGCATTTAGCACCGCTTTTGTCCAGGTGCTCATCCAGCCTGCGGCGCCAAGGCCTATCAGTGCCGCAAGATTGGCCAGCTTGGCAATCTTTGAGCTAACCGAACCGTCGGCAAAAGGGTAGGTCTGCTTTAGCTGAAGGTCTAAAGAAATTACTCCCGATTGCTTTTTGAATCCGGAAAGCAATTCGTTCGCCGAAGCATCGCCAAGAATTAGACGCCAGGTTTTTGCAAGGTGTGAAAATCTTTCGGCCTGTTGCCAACCAAGCCAGTTTTCGGCTCCCACGCTCAACTGCCAGCGGCCGTCGGCAAGCGTGATCAAGCCAGCCAGATTTGCCAGTTCGTAAATTTGCTTTGCGTAATCAGTGCTTTTGTGCAGGTGAGTGGCCAGTCTTTTCAAATCTGGCAGGCCCACGCTTTTACGGCCAACCTCGCGCACGTATCGGTGTTCCAAATCAAAGATAAGTTCTGTAATTGCCTGCAGCGTTTCAAAAATCTCCACGCCGGCATCTTTGTCTATTTGATCCTGAGCTGGCGCATCGGAAACTTCAATCGTGACAATAGAGACGGTGTTTAGGCTGGGTGGATTTATTTTTGAAAATTCCGCGAGGCTCTCGAGCGTGGATTCAAAAGGGGTGAATTCTGGGGCGGGGCTAACTAACATTTGGTCGGCAAGCTCAGCGGCAATTTTAGGATTCACACAGGTGCCTGCAGCCAGCTGCCTAATTTCACGTGCCTGGCTTAGCGGCAAACCAGCAATTGCTGCAGAAACCGAACTTGCTTTGGTTAGGGCTTCAGCCAGGTCAAAGAAATCCAAAAGTTGAGCCGAATTAATCATTCGCTCTGTGATTAGGTTTTGAAGTTTTGCGTCGCTCATTGAACGCAGGGCAGCGGCTACCTTAAGTAACTCGCTCATCTTGCCCCTATTCGATTCTGCGTGACTTAGTGGTTGCGGTTTTCGCGTGAACGCCTGCGCACATTTGTAATTAGCAGACCGATAATTGCTGCGGCTCCGGCAATCAAACCAAACTGAGGGTAGAAAACAAGAATTGGCGGCAGCACCTGTTTGCCCAGGGCTGGAGTCGAGCTGCCAGTAGCGGCAATGATCAAAGCGGCAAACATTGCCAAGATAGAGGTGCCAATCAGTCCGGCAGCCATGTAAGCAAAGATGCTTTCAAGTCTGGAACTTGGGCTGTTTGCTGGGGTTTTCGTCTGTTTAGCCATCCTTATAGGATACCTTGGCGAATCAGCCCATCTCACGGGTAAAATAAGAACTTGGATTTACGAAAGAGGTCTCCATGCCAACCGGCAAAGTCAAGTTCTTCGACGAAGACAAGGGTTTTGGTTTCATCGCATCTGACGAAGGTGCCGAGGTATTCCTACACATCAGCGCCCTGCCTGCTGGCACAACTTCAATCAAGCCAGGAAGCCGCGTTGAGTTCAGCGTTGTTGATGGCAAGCGCGGCGCTCAAGCAATGTCGCTTCGCGTTCTAGACGCTCCGGTTAGCCTTGCAGCCCGCGGCCGCAAACCTGCCGACGAAATGGCCATCATTGTTGAAGACCTAATTCGCCTGCTTGACCACCTTGGCGGTGGCCTTAAGCACGGCAAGTACCCAGAGTCTTCAAATGGCAAGAAAATCGCGAGCTTGCTTCGCAAGTTGGCCGATGAGCTAGATGCCTAAGTCACCCGCACTCGAGCAAAAAGATTTCGCCCGCACCGCACTAATCGAGGCTGCCGGTCGCAGCAAGGTTGGCAACTTCATTGAGGTGTTTGAAGAAGAAGGCGGCGTAGCCACATTTCTTTTTGAAAACAATCAAAAGGGCTACGTGGGTTGGCGCTGGTCGATCACAATTTTTCAAGCCGATAAAAAGTCTGCGGCCACAGTTTCTGAAATTGTTTTGTTGCCTGGGCCAGACTCCTTGGTTGCTCCTGATTGGGTGCCATGGTCAGAGCGCTTGGCCGATTACAAGGCGCTACAGCTTGAGTTAGAAAAGCAGGCAGCGCTTGAGGCTGAAGATGACGACGATGAATCAGAAGACGATTCAGATGAAACTGAAGAAGCCGAAGAAGTCCCTGAAGACCTCCCTGCAGAGGCTGTTGACGAAGAATTAGCGGTTGCGAACCTTGAAGTAAGCGAAAGTGCCGAGGACGATTCCGAAGACACAGGTCGCAAGCCACCAAGATTTTTGCGCCGCCGCAAGGGCTTCAAGATTAAGAAGGCACGCGGCAAGGGCAAGAACCCACAGGACTAGTCCCACCAAGATTGCAACCTTGGCGCTGGCTTTTACCGGCGCCGGGTCTGGCTTTCGCTCAGAATCTTTTACGTAGAACTTCATTTGGCTCAGCCTACGCGAGCTCTCCAACAACAAAGTCAATTGCCTTGGTGAGTTTCTTCACGTCTTCAATATCAGTTGCGGTGAATGTCGCGATGCGCAGTTGGTTTCTGCCGAGCTTGCGGTAAGAGTCAACATCAACAATTCCGTTGGCGCGAAGCACCTTTGAAATCTCTGTTGCTTGAATTGCGTCATCAAAGTCAATCGTGACTACAACCTGAGAGCGGTGCTCTGGATTGCTAACAAAAGGTGTGGCAAATTTTGCAGCTTCTGCCCAGTTGTATAAGTGCTCAGACGCCGCCTTGGTTTGTTGATCTGCCCAAGCCAGGCCACCATTTTGGTTCATCCAATCAATTTGTTCCGCCAAGAAAAACAGCGTGGCAATTGCTGGAGTGTTAAGTGTTTGGTTCAGTCTTGAATTATCAATTGCGGTTTTTACGCTGAGGAATTCTGGAATGTAGCGATCGGTTTTGGCGATGCGCTCGGTGCGCTCGATTGCCGCTGGTGACATAAGGGCAAACCAAAGTCCGCCGTCTGAGGCGAAGTTCTTTTGCGGGGCGAAGTAGTAGACATCGGTTTCGTTGGCATCAAAATCAATGCCGCCTGCAGCCGAGGTTGCGTCAGTGAACATTAGTGCGCCTGAATCGGCACCGGCAACGCGCTTGACCGGAGTAACTACACCGGTTGAAGTCTCGTTTTGGGCATAGGCGTATGAGTCAACGCCGGCCTCAGCCTTGAGCTCTAGGCGAGAACCAGGTTCACCGTTGATCACGGTTGGTTTTTCAAGCCAAGGGTTGGTCAGGGCAGAGGCAAACTTGCCACCAAATTCTCCGTGCACCAGGTTTTGGGCTTTTTTCTCGACCATTGAAAACGCGGCTGCGTCCCAAAAAGCAGTTGATCCACCGTTGCCAAGCACAATTTCGTAGCCGGCTGGGTTGTGAAATAGGTCCATTAGGCCCTCTTGCACTCGCTTCACCAGGTTCTTTACCGGTGCTTGGCGGTGCGAGGTTCCCATCAGTTTGGCGCCCTCAATTGCAAAAGCGGCCAGTTGGGCAGGGCGAACCTTTGAAGGGCCACAGCCAAAACGGCCATCTACGGGCAGGAATTCGGCGGGAATCATGATTTCAGGCATAACCACAGTCTACTTAGGCTTTTTCAGGCGGTTATTGGCCGCCAGGCCGCATTTCTGGCTATTTTCTGGGTATTTCCTCTGATTCGGAGTCAGAAACAGACCCCCACCAAAGCCTGGGGTAAACTCTTACCTGTTGCCAACCGAAAACCGGAGGTTCTAGTTTTGGCAGAAAAAGCTAAAGGCAGGTATCGCGCTGACGTTCAAGTGAACGTTCTCGAGTCATTCGAATTGCGCAGCCGCCGATCAATTCGCGAAGCCGAGAAGGCACGTCTTTCTCGCGCCGAGCGTCGCCATGCCAAGAAGTTGGCAAAGCGCGACGCCGAGTTCTTTGCTACCCAAAAGCAAGAGAATGCGAACGGCTCCTCTTATGTGGTGCGAGCGGCACGAAAAATCCCTTTCTACGCGCGCCGCCCATTCCGCAATGCGGTCACCATGTCTATCGCCTCTGGCCTTTTTGCCACCTTCGCACTTCCGGCTTATGCCTACAACCCCGATGTAGCAGCCATGTCAAGATTCACCACAACAGATGCCCAGGCTTTGGCCAGCTCTGAAGGAACTCAAAACCTAACCGTGGCGGCAGTAAACACAGTGAAGTTCTCTCGCGGTAAATACGAATCGGCCGATGCCGACGAAATCGCACGCCAAGAAGCGTTGAACAACTACAGAACTTACAGTGGCCCAACGGCAGCCGACTACGTGCAGAACCCACCGTATAGCCAACTCGATGGCGCAACCATCCTGAAGGTTGCTGCCAAGTATGTGGGAACCCCATACGTATTTGGTGGCTCCACTCCAGCAGGTTTTGACTGCTCTGGATACGTAGCCTTCGTGTTCTCTCAATTTGGTATTGCGTTGCCACACAGTGTTTACGCACAGAAGCGCATCGGAATCATCATCAAGCCAGAAGATGCGGTACCGGGTGACATCGTGATGTGGAATGACAGTAGCCACAACGGTATTTACGCTGGAAACGGCAACTTCTACCACGCCCCAAGACCGGGTGACCGAGTGAAGCTTGCGCCTATTTTCTCTAGCAATGTTTACTTCATGCGCCTGGGCACCAACTAAGCATTTAGTTTCGCGCGGCACCAGAAAGTAACATAATCTTCACCAAAACACACCCCATAAATGTGGCGCCAAAACAGCCTCGGGCGTAATCTGACAACAGGTTCTAACTACTGATTGTGAAGGATTTCAAATGGTGTTGATTTGTGTGCCAACCAAGCACGCGGCTCAAACTCGCCCTGTTGAAATTTGTTGCCAACAACAACTGCAACAATCGCACTCTTAAAGCGCTGTCATTTTTGACGGCGCTTTTTTATTGCCCGGTTCTCTAGGTAGTAGCTAGTTCCAAAACGAAAGCCCGCAATCCGTGTGGGCCGTTTCGAAAGGGGAATTCATGCGCACGCTAGTGCTCAATGCCGGATACGAACCGCTGGCCGTGGTTTCGTTCAAGCGAGCTTTAATTTTGGTGCTAAACCAAAAAGCAACAGTCCTTGCCGGTTCAAACGAACTCAAGGTGCACAGTGCCAGCGGTGAATATCAGTTGCCGTCCGTGATTTTACTTTCACGCTATGTGCGCATTCCTGGCAGCAGATTGATTCCTGTTTCGCGCAGGGGCGTGCTTCGCCGAGATGGCCACCGATGCGCATACTGCCGAGCCTCGGCTAATACCATTGATCACGTCCAGCCAAAATCTAGAGGTGGCAAAGACACGTGGGAGAACCTGGTTGCCTGCTGCCTGAAGTGCAATAACAAAAAAGGTGACAAAACTTTGCAGGAGATGGGTTGGAGCTTAAGCTTTGCTCCGCGCATGCCGGCCGGAACCATCTGGATGGTTAGGGGAGCCGAGCGCTTTGAACCCGAATGGGATCCTTATTTGGCTCTCGCCCACGCTGCCTAAACACTCAAGGTATATTTGCAGGGCACGCCTTCGTAGCTCAGTGGATAGAGCAGTGGTTTCCTAAACCATGTGCGGAAGTTCGATTCTTCTCGGGGGCACTATCTGTAGCTCGCTCTCAGCCAGTGAGCCTAAGCCTGTAATCGAATTACAAAAGTTAGGCTGTTTCACATGGTTACAAGTGAGCAGTGGGCAAAATGGCGGGAAGAAATCCGGTCAATTGGTGTGACCAACCCCCTCACAAATTTTGAGGCGAATGCTTTTGGTCAAATTGACCTTGAGCGCAGCCACCCGGGTGGTTTTTCGCAGTTTATTACCGGCCGTCAAACCCTGCTCTCAAACCTTGTTCGTGACCCGCTGGCATTTTCTCGTGCACTTTCCTCGGCTCGGCGCATTAAGGCAAAAGCTGATCGCATAGAGAGTCAATTTGGAATTCAAACCCTTCACCTAGCCGGTGGAGTTGCCAATTTTGAAGCCGATGGATTTGACCTAAACATTCCGCTCTTGCTTTGGCCAATTTCGCTGATTAAAAAAGCCGATGACTACGAGCTGGCCCTAGACGGTGAGCCACGGGTAAACCCCGCGCTGGTTTCAGCTTTAGAGGAATGCTACGGAATCAAGCTTCAAGAGTCTGAGCTGCTGGCAAGACAAAACGAGAGCTCAGACCTTATACCTGTCACGGTCTTGAACTACCTGGCAAATCTTTGCGGTGAAACTGCAAACCTTGATCTAAAACGAATCTTGGTTATTTCAAATTTCACCACGGTAGTTTCCGAGATGCTCGCCGACCTAGACGGCAAAGCCAGCCCGTTGGTTGAGGCGCTACTTGGCGAGCCAGGCGAGGGCCTTGCTGATCTTGACATTCCAGAGCTAAACCTTGTGGTTGATGCAGACGCAACTCAGATGAGAATCATAAGCCGCGCGCTTGCAGGTCAGAGTTTTGCAGTTGAAACCTTACCGGGCTGCGGCTACACCCAAACAGTTATGAACGTGGTGGCCGGTCTTGTTCACGAGGGCAAGCGTGTTTTGGTGGTGGCACCACGAGAGCAAACTCTCGCCGAGCTGGCAGATCGTTTTGGAGCACTCGGCCTGAATGGCCTTGGCATCAGATCTGATTCAACTTGGGTTGATGTGGTTTCGGCCATTTCACGAAATGAGAAGGCTCTGCCAGATTCTGTAGAGGCGGTTCGCAACGAGCGCCTGGCTGCCGAAGCCGAACTTGATAAATATTTTGATTCACTAAATGCCACCGATCCTGTTCTTGGCGTCTCAGTTGCTCGAGTGCTTCGTGAGCTCTCAAAACTAAGTGCCCTGGCTAAGCCGGCACTAACCAGCGCGCGAATCCCTCAAGAGAAACTGCTCTCAATAGTTGAGCGCTCAAACGCGCTGGAACTTCTGAATGAAGCATTTGACCTAGGTGAATTTAAATTTGGCCCTCAAGACAGCGCCTGGTATCAAGCTGTTTTTGAATCACCAGCCCAGGTTGAGAGCGCTTTGGCCACTGCAAATCGCCTTCACCAAGATGCGTTCCCTGCACTCTCAGAGCAGTTGGGCGAATTCACTACCAAGGTGAATTTCAATGCAGCTCAGACGGTAGAAGAGTGGGGTATTTACCTGCGCCTGTTTGTGGGCATTCGAGAAACCCTCGACAAATTTGTTTCCGATGTATTTGATCGTCCACTCACCGAGCTGATTGCAGCAACCGCGCCAAGAAAAGGCGGAGAGCGCAATCAAATGTCCGGTGGAAATCGCCGTAGATTGAAAAAACTAGCCAAGGAATATTTGCGTGCCGGGATGCATGTGGCAGACATGCACGCAGCCCTGGTTGCTATTCAAGAGCAGCGCGAGCTCTGGCAGCGCTATTGCACAACCCCGGCCTCGCCTCAGGTGCCACTAGGAATAAACGATGCACTGGTAGCGTTCCAAAGCTTTGTTACTGACCTAGAGTCACTGCAGTCTCACCTAGATCAAGAATCAAATCCAAAGCCGCTAATCAAGCTTTCTTTGATTGAGTTGAAGCTCAAGTTGAACTCTCTAGCCCAAGACACAGAGGCGCTTACCAACCTAGGCGAACGGTCTCTAGTCATGTCCAAGCTTCGTGAAGCCGGGCTTGGCGCTTTGGCCAGAGATCTTGGAAAATTGCACACACCAAAAGAACAGATTGCTTTGGAGCTCGAGCAGGCTTGGTGGCAGTCGGCACTTGAGAGTTTGATCGCTCGCGATTCATCGGTGTTGACCTATACGCCAAAACAAATTGAGGCCAACGAACTCAGATTCAGGGCAGCCTACGAGGGTCAAGTTGCAATGGGGGCCAAGACCGTTGCCCACGAAGTCTCGATGCGCTGGAAGAATGCACTTGTTGCATACCCACAAGAAGCTGCCTCGCTAAAGGCACTGCTGAAATCACGTACAGCTTCATTGGCAGCCTTAGCTAAAACGGCGCCAAGCATCTGGCCCGTGATTGCCCCGGCAGTATTGATTTCACCGTTCAAGGTGGCTTCTGAATTAAGCAAGGCTGCAGAGTATGACTGCGTACTGGTTCTTGATGCTGCTGGAACAAGCGTTGCCGAAAATCTTTCGGCCCTGAATCGCGCAAGTCAGGTTATTGCCTTTGGTGACGATGCCGTGGCTGCACCGGTTGGTTTCGAAATTGAATCCAGGCCAACACCGCTGACTAGAGAGTTTGAGGTTCCTTC
The DNA here is from genome assembly GCA_024645105.1 of Rhodoluna sp. GTDB lineage: Bacteria > Actinomycetota > Actinomycetes > Actinomycetales > Microbacteriaceae > Rhodoluna. The sequence continues at coordinate 3,583 of JAHEGM010000023.1, read as the reverse complement.
TATCTTCGAGGAAGTTAGACGCACTTTTGGTGTTGAAACTTTGCGAAGGAGCTACCGTGCCACAAGCTCGGCGCTAGGTGAACTTCTCAACCGAGAGTTCTATCAAAATAGAATCCAATTTGTTCCCACTGCCGCCGAGTATCAGGGTGAAAAATCTTTCACGCTAGAGCTTGTGCTTGAAGACAATAGGGCTAAAACAACCATCGAGGGTGCAACTGAGAGCCTAGATGCCGAACTTAACCACACCGTTGAGTTGATTCTGAATCATGCGCTTTGGCATCCACAGCAGTCGCTCCTAGTTGCCAGTGCCTCGGTGGTGCACGCAGAGCGTATCCGTTCCGCCGTGAAGGCTGGAATTCAATCAAGGCCAAATCTTGCCGAGTTTTTTGATTCGCACGGTCGCGAAAAATTCGAGGTATTCGCACTGGCGGATCTAACTCACCGCATTGCTGATCGAGTCATATTTTCGCTAGGCTTTGGCCGCACCTCGCACGGAGCGGTTCTTTCAAATTTCGGCCAGCTAAGTCAGGAACACGGCCGCCGCTACCTCGCAAATCTTTTAGTTAGCGCGCGTGAACAAATCACTGTGGTGAGCTGTTTCGGAAGTGAAGATGTGCCAACTGACAGATTGAGCAACGGAGCAGTGCTTCTCAAAGACCTGCTAGCTGCCACCACGGCCACTAATTCCAGCGACCAAAGAGTGAATGACCCAATGCTTGCAGATTTGAGCATTCGTCTAAAGAAACTGGGCGCAAGGGTAGATGAGTCGTATTCGGCCGATATCTCCTTGGTCGCATCATTCGCAAAGAATTCAGCGGTGATTGAACCTGACTGGTCGATCCCTGGTCAAAACAGAACTGAACGGTTCCGAATTAGGCCAGGCCTGCTGACTGCCATGGGTTGGCGCTACACCCGGGTCTACAGCTTTGAGCTATTTTCTGACCCGCAGGCGGTTGCTATTCGTATTGCAGAGCAGTTGGGCATGCAAGTTACCAAGCGGCCATTGCCACTATTTGATGAAACTGACCGGGCCTTCGAGGATTCAGATCTAGCTTGGGGAGATCGCGCGGATTCCAATGATCTTCGCTTGCGCCAAGATAAACCGCCGCACTGGGGCTAAGCACCTCAGAGACTGTTAGTCACTCTTTTTGGAACCGGCGCCAGAATCGTTTCTGTAGAAACCGCTGCCTTTGAAGGTCACACCAACCTGACCAAACACCTTGCGCAATTCTCCTTGGCATTTTGGGCAGACCGTAAGCGACGGTTCGCTCAAGGCCTGTTGAATATCAAAGGCGTGTTCGCACTTTTTACAAGCGTATGAATAGGTAGGCACGTGCTTATTTTAACCGCTCATTGAAGTGGGTGATACCGCGCTCGGTAATCACTGCATCAACCGGGTGGTCGTGTTCCTCGTTTGGCACTTCTTCAATCAGTTCGTCAGCGTAAACGATTGCAATCACCGGGGGAATTGGTTCAAAGGTTGGCAAGGCGCGGTCATAGAAGCCCTTTCCTTTACCAAGCCTGATTCCAGATTCACTTACAGCTAGAGCGGGCACGAAGGCTAAATCCACATTCAATGGTTTTACAGCTGGCCCGGCTGCCTCATGAAAGCCAAATAGACCAGGACGGGTGGTTCCATCAAAGACAACCCAATCTAGGTTTCCGTCTGATTTTGAAACTGGCAGCAGCACTTCAACGTCATTTTCTAAGGCCCAGTCCAAAAACAGTTCTGTGTCAGGTTCGTCTCCGAACGGCAAGTAACAGGCAACTCTTGTTGCCCCGTTCGCAAGACAAAGTTCGGCCAGGTGCACGTTGAACAAAGCTGCAAGCTCAGGATCGTAACTGCGGGAAGCGCGAGCTGACTTTTGCTTTGCTCTGAGTTCAAGCTTTTTGCCTGCGCCATCTTTTTGGGTCATGGCACTAATCTTGCCATCGTGGCCAATACTTTTGCACTCACTCATAACGAAGTCTCAGTTCGCGTTGTGCGACTAAAAGATGCAAAACGTCTAGAGCGATTGGTGCTTGGCAATAGGGAATGGTTGAGGCCCTGGGAAGCAACCAACCCGGATGGTCCAAACTCTTTTGATATCAAAGCTCAAATCAGAGGCTTACTCAAACAAATGTCAAAGCAGCAGGGGCTACCTCTAGTCATTGAGCACGCTGGGCAGGTTGTTGGGCAACTGAATGTTTCGAACATCATTTACGGATCAGTAGGTAGCTGCATCATTGGATACTGGATTGCCCCAGAGTTTGCCGGTAAATCAATTACGACCAAGGCGGTTGCGCTAACCACCGATTACCTGCTCAACGTTGCCGGGCTGCACAGAGTTGAAATAGACATCAGGCCAGAAAATTCCGCTTCACTCAGAGTGGTTGAAAAGCTTGGTTTCCGATACGAGGGCTTGAAGGAACGGTTCATCCATATAAATGGTGATTGGCGAGATCACTATGTTTTTGCGCTCACTTTAGAAGACGTTCCAGCTGGAGTCTTGAGCAGATTTTCGAACGATAAAGTTCCCGCCATTAACTACCCATACAAAACAGCAAGAAATTGAACTTAGAACACACCGATTTAAATGGGGCGAGCTGAGCCTTCGTGCTCATAGCGTTTAACTTATGAATTTCAATGGCTCGGGCGGACTGATGTTTCTCATCATCGCCGGTCTATGGGTTTGGGTATTTGTGCCATCTTGGTTCAAGCGCAGTGAAGATCGTCAGACCCAGCGAGTCACAACCCAGAAGGTGCGTGGCGAGATCCGCAAGGCCAAAAATTCTCCCGGGGCAAACACAATTTCTGGCCTAGCGGAGCAAAATTTTAGACTCACGTTGACTCGAAGAATTTTCACGACCATAGCGTTTTTTGCATTCGCAGCATCAATTGCGTCAATTTTTGTGGCTGTGTCGCAAATTTTTTATTGGATTGTTACGTTTATTTTTTCGGCGATTTTTGCCCTTTCTTTTGGAGTTGCAAGGGCTGCAAAGAAGAAAAGCCAGGACTTACTTACCAGGGCTGCTAGAAGCCGCGCTTCTATTTACGCGGGCTCAGCAAATGCTGCAAGCGGTATGTATCAACAAGGTGTGATCGCTGGAAATCCAGTAGATATAAGGGATTGGGAGCCGAATCCGCTGCCTGCCCCTAAACAAAGAATTGGTGAGTTAGAGACGCCGACTCTTGCTGAGGTAGTTGAAATGGATGTGCGTGCAACTAAAAATGCATCTGCAACTCTTGACTCAACTGCTCTTGATGAGATTTTGCGACGACGACGCGCCAATGGGTAGTGCTTGCAAAATAGAACTATCATCCCCAAATTCAATACCGATAGCACTAAAGTTTTAAACGATTCCGCATCATGAATTTCAGGAGAAAAAAGTATGGGGATTTTCAATAACGCAAAGAAGCTCTTTGAGAAAAACGCAGAGAGCATCGCCAAGGATGCAGGCAAGCTTGCCGCCGAAGTCGTAGACGAGGTAGCAAATGCCGCAGCCGACCTAGAAAAGAAAGTGGATCAAACCGTGAAGAAAGTTGAAAAGAAGGCTACTAAGGCAGTTAAGACTGCAAGCAAGTCAGCTTCAAAGGCAACCA
>JAHEGM010000068.1 GCA_024645105.1 Rhodoluna sp. | reverse complement strand
ATCTCGAAAAGGAGCATTCGTGCGATTTAAGAAGCTAGGACTAGCGGCAGTTGCAGTAGCAGCCGCGGTTACCCTGACCCTATCTGGCTGTGCCGGTGGGTCAAACGGCGGTAACAACAACATCGTTTCTGTTAACGGCTCAGAGCCACAGAACCCACTGATCGCAACCAACACCAACGAAGTTGGCGGCGGTTTGATCATCGACCACATTTACGCAGGTTTGGTTTACTACGATGCCGATGGCACCCCGGTAAACGAAATGGCTGAGTCAATCACTTCAACAGACAACATCACTTGGGACATCAAGATCAAGAGTGGTTGGAAGTTCACCAATGGTGAAGAAGTAACCGCTGACTCATTCGTTGATGCCTGGAAGTACGGCGCGCTTTTCTCAAACGCGCAGCTAAACAGCTACTTCTTTGACGCAATTGAGGGCTTCTCTTACGAAAAGGACACTGAGCTAACCGGTCTAAAGGTTGTTAGCCCAACAGAGTTCACCGTGAAGCTTTCATCGGCACAGTCTGACTTTCCACTACGTTTGGGCTACTCAGGTTTCGTGCCGCAGCCAAAGGCGTTCTTCGATGACCCTAAGACTTTTGGTGAGAACCCAATCGGTAACGGCCCCTACATGCTTGCTGAAAAGGGCGCATGGAAGCACAACGTTGACATCAACTTGATCAAGAACCCTGACTACAAGGGTGGCCGAGTTGCTAAAAATGGTGGGCTAAAGGTTGTCTTCTACGCAACTCTTGATGCCGCTTACGCAGACCTTCTTGCAGACAACCTTGACGTATTGGCTGGTATCCCTGATGCCGCGCTAAAGACTTACAAGGATGACCTAGGTGACCGTGCGGTTGACCAGGGTGCAGCTATCTTCCAGTCATTCACCATTCCAGAGCGCCTTCCGCACTGGTCAGGTGAAGAGGGCCAGCTTCGTCGCGCAGCGCTATCACTTGCAATCAACCGTCAGGAAATTATCGATGTAATTTTCAACGGCACCAAGAAGCCTGCTCGCGATTTCACTTCACCAGTTATTGCTGGTTGGAGCGACAAGCTTGAGGGCTCAGATGTTCTTGATTTCAACCCAACCAAGGCTAAAGAGCTTTGGGCACAGGCTGACAAGATCTCTAAGTGGTCTGGCAAGTTTGAACTTGCTTACAACGCCGATGGTGGACACCAGGGTTGGGTTGATGCTCTAACTAACAGCATCAAGAACTCACTTGGCATTCAGGCAGAAGGAAAGGCATACCCAACCTTCGCTGAATTCCGCACCGACATCACAAACAAAACCATCACTGCGGCATTCCGCACCGGATGGCAGGCAGACTACCCAGCGCTAGCTAACTTCATTGCACCGCTTTACCAAACTGGTGCTGGAGCAAACGATGGTCAGTACTCAAGTGCAGAAGTTGATGCACTGATTGCAAAGGGTAACACTGCCAAGACACTAGATGAGGCAAACAAGGCATACCAGGATGCACAGGTGATCTTGCTAAAGGATCTACCTGCAATTCCAATGTGGTACGGAACTTCAAACGGTGGTTACTCAACAAAGGTAACTGACGTGAAGTTCGGCTGGAACTCAGTTCCACTGCTTCAGAACATCATCAAGCAATAGAACACCGATAATCACCGTTGACCCGGGGGTGGCAATCTGCGGATTGTCACCCCTTGGTTTGACCCCTCAATCTCTTAGGTAAATTTGACCGGCTACATATTCAGGCGAGTGCTTCAGGCGCTACCGGTGTTTTTTGGCACCACCCTGTTGATCTATTTCATGGTCTTTGCCATGCCGGGCGACCCAATCGTCGCCCTTTTTGGCGACAAGGGCGTGAACCCAGCAATTGCTGACCAACTGCGTGCCCAGTACCACCTAGATCAGCCGTTCATCATTCAGTACCTCATCTACATTGGCGGAATCTTCCAGGGTGATTTTGGTACCTCATTTTCTGGTCAGCCAGTTGGCCAAATCTTGGCCTCAACCTTTCCGGTCACCCTGCGCCTGGCGCTAATAGCAGTTGTGATTGAAATGATTGTTGGCGTGACAATTGGTTTGGTTGCCGGTCTTCGCAAGGGCAAGTGGTTTGACAACTCATCGCTAGTGGCAAGCCTGATTTTGATCTCGACTCCGGTTTTCGTAATCGCCTTTGTCTCACAATTTTTCTTTGCTATCAAACTTGGTTGGGCAAGAGCAACCGTTAGCGGGGAGGCCAATTTCCCCGAGCTGATTTTGCCCGGTATTGTCTTGGCAACTCTTGGCGTGGCATACATCATTCGCTTAACGCGTTCATCGGTAATCGAAACCGCCAGTCAAGATTTTGTGCGCACCGCTTATAGCAAGGGGCTCTCTAGGTCTCGCGTGACCCGGGTTCACATCTTGCGCAACTCGATGATTCCGGTTGTGACCTATGTATCAATCGATTTTGGAATCTTGCTGGTGGGTGCAACTGTTACCGAGGGCATCTTCAACGTGCCTGGTGTTGGTCGCACTTTGTATCAGGCAATTATTCGCGGCGAAGGACCAACAGTGGTTTCATTCGTGACGGTAATGGTTTTGCTTTACCTGGTAGTTAATTTGCTCACCGATCTGCTTTACGCGGCGCTTGACCCAAGGATTCGCTATGACAAATAGAGACACTCACTTTGTAGCCAATCTTGCTGACACAGCGATGGCCGAAATTGATGCCGTGCGCATAAGTGACAAGCCAACAAATCTTTACCTTGATGCTTGGCGTGATTTGCGCAAGCGACCAATGTTCTACATCGCCGGGCTGCTAATTTTGCTGGTCTCCACCGTGGCATTCTTTCCGGATCTCTTTACTCAGACACCGCCGAATGACAATTGCTTACTTGCAAATAGCAATGGTGCGCCGACCGCCGGACACCCGCTTGGTTTCACCCGCCAGGGCTGTGATATTTACAGCCGAATCGTGCACGGAACCTCAACCTCACTATCGGTTGGTTTGATTGTTATTGTCTTGACCACGCTGCTGGGAATCATCTTTGGTTCGCTAGCTGGTTTCTACGGCAAGTGGGTTGATGCGGTTCTTTCCCGCGCTGGTGACATCTTCTTCTCAATTCCTTACATCCTTGCCGCGGTTGTAATCATGAGTGTGTTTTCTGATTTCCGAAACGTTTGGGTTATTTCCGCTGCGATTGGAATCTTTGCGTGGCCGTCTACCGCTCGTGTGCTGCGAGGCGAAATTTTGCGAGTCAAACAATTGGACTACGTGATGGCATCAACCGCAATCGGGGTCAGCCGTTTTAAGGTCTTGCTTCGTCACGTTATGCCAAATTCAATTGCTCCGGTGATTGCAGTCACCACCATCTCGTTGGCTGCGGCAATTGTTGCCGAGGCAACCTTGTCGTTCCTAGGCGTTGGGCTACCAACCTCAACCATGAGCTGGGGCAATGACATCAGCCAGGCACAGGCCGACCTTCGCACCGCTCCGCAGGTGCTCGTTTGGCCATCATTAGCGCTTTCAATCACGTCGCTGGCGTTCATCATGATGGGTGAGGCCATTCGTGATGCGCTGGACCCTAAGGCAAGGGC
>JAHEGM010000064.1 GCA_024645105.1 Rhodoluna sp. | reverse complement strand
GAAAAAAGTGCAAGCTTTAATCCGGTTGCTGGCATGTTCACCAAGATTTTTGTTGCGGGTAAGGCCGGCGCCGATCGTTACGGCAAGAACGGCGTTGACATTGATGCCAAGAAGTTTGTAATTGTTGGCCGCCCGCAACTAGAGGGCATGCAGGTTGTGACTGAACCAACCGTGGGTAAAAAAGTTTTGGTGGCACCAACCTGGGGCGGGTCATCAACCGGCATGACACTAACCAGCATTTCTCTTGCACCACAAATCGTTGCTGAGCTGATTGCCAACGATGCAACCGTAATTTTTAGACCGCACCCATTTAGCTACCGCAGCGACAGCGATAAAAAAATTATCAAGCAGGTGCACCATGCTTTGGCTAGCGATACAAAGAGTTCTGGTCGCCAGCACGTTTACGGTGCTGCGGCAGAGAGCATCAGCGCAACTGAGGTAATCAACTTGGCCGATGCAATGGTTAGCGATTTATCGGGCATAGTTAGCGACTGGTTATTTAGCTTGAAGCCTTATCTGCTACTCAACATGGATCTTGATGAAAAGGAATTCCGCAAGCGCTACGACATTGCCTGGGGCGGCCTGCAGGTATCTGCGAATAACCTGAGCACGCTTGGTGAATCCCTACGCGAGCTAATCAGCACCGATAAACTCTATGAGAACCGAGTAAAAGTGCGTGAGCACTACATTGGTGCTGCTGGCGATACTGATCGAGAAAAATTGTTTATCTCGGCGGTACATGACCTGATTGGCTAGAAATGAACTTTGCTAAACGCGTGCTTCGCAAATTAAAGCGAATGGCAAAAACCTACTCACCAACCCGCATCATGGGGGCGCTGCGCCGCCGCCGCAAAGACTGGATTCGCAAGCTTCAGTACCGCCCACAAGACACCAAGGTTTTGGCAAACGCCGTGCTGTTTGAGTCATTCACCGGCAAGGGCATTGGTGACAGCCCCAAAGACATCTTTTTAGCCCTCAAAGAGCAGCGCCCAGACCTAAAGTTCTACTGGACAATCTCGGCTACCACTGAGGCACCCGAAGGGGCTATCGGTGTTATGCACGGTTCACGACAGTGGCTAAAAGTGCTAGCTACCGCCAAATACCTAGTGAATAACACCAATTTCCCTTGGTACTTTCGCAAGGTTCAAGGGCAGGTTTACCTGCAGACTTGGCACGGTACGCCGCTAAAGCGCCTGGGCCGCGAGATTGTGAACAACAAGCTCACTAAGAGCTACTTGAACACCATGGACCGTGAGGCCACCTATTGGAACTATCTGATCTCACCTAGCCCGTACTGCACCGAGGTGTTCCCTGGTGCGTTCAACTACAAGGGCCGCATTATTGAGACCGGTTACCCGCGTAACGACCGATTGGTGATTCAGCCGGCCGGAGTGCGCGAGAAGGTGCGCAAGCAGCTCGGCGTGGCCGATGACGTGAAGTTGGTTTTGTACGCACCAACCTGGCGCGACTTTAGGCGAAGCCCAACCGGCAAGTGGGAGAGCGTGAACTTTCTTGAGGCAAACCTAAAGTTGCCTGCAGGGTTCCAGTTGGCCTACCGCGGTCACTCAAACACGCACCTCTCACACAAGAGTGACACTGCTGGTGGCGCGATTGATGTGACCCTCTACCCAGATGTTGCCGAGCTGTATTTGGCTGCAGATGTATTAATCACCGATTACTCATCGGTGATGTTTGATTTCACCGTTACCGGCAAACCGGTGATGTTCTTGGCACCAGATCTTCCGCTTTACGAAGAAGAGCGCGGTTTCTACTTTGACTACCGCGCAACCGTGCCTGGCCCAATCTTGAACACCTCAGCAGAAGTTGTTGAATCTCTAAGCAAACTTGATGAGATTGTGAAGCAATACAAGAGTAAGTACACCGCTTGGCAAAAGAGATACAACTCAGTTGAAGATGGGCACGCGACTCAGCGCGTAATTGACATTGTTTTTAAAGACACTGCTTTCAAAGCGTAATTAGGCAGCCTCATTGAAGATTTCAAAGGCAGAGTTGATTCTGCGTCTCAAGAAAATATATTGGTTCTTTTTAAATAAGTTTCGCCGTGCCCGCCGTTTTTGGCGTGGAGTAATTCTTGGTCAGGGTCTACTGCCCGGCATTTGGTATGAGCTGGTTATGCGCCCGTTCTGGTTCATTGCCTATAAGCGCCGTAAGCCAAACCCGTTGTTGCCCAAGGTCACCATCATCATGCCGGTATATAACGTTGAAGATTTTGTTGCCGACAGCATTAGATCAGCTCGTGCGCAGTCATACCCAAACATAGAAATTATTGCAGTGAATGACGGAGCAACCGATGGCTCACTTGCGATTTTGGAGCGCTTTGCCGCGACCACACCAGAGCTAAAAATTCACTCCAAGAAAAACAACGGTCTTGGTGCCGCGCGCAACACAGGCGTTTCACTTGCTAAGGATGCCGACTACATCATGTTCATGGATTCAGATGACACTCTGCCGCGCAGAGCGGTTGAGCAAATGATGAACATGGCGCTTGAATCGGGTTCTGATTTTGTGGTGGGCCGCACCATGCGCTTCGAGGGGCTTTATAAATACGAACGCCGCGACACCGCACCTTTTTTTAGAATCGATCGCCAAGCAATCACGATTCGCGATAATGCCTACCTGCTAGGCGATGTTATTTCTTGCAATAAGTTGTTTCGCAAGCGCTTCTGGGACCGCATGAAGTTTGAGTTTCCGGTAGGTGTGGTTTACGAAGACATGACCCTAATTGTGAACACCTACCTTTCGGCAAGACACTTTGATTTGCTTGCCAAGCCGGTTTATAACTGGCGCCTTCGTGGCGAGGGGCAGTCGCTTTCTAAGCGCCGTGCCGAAACCAAGAACCTTCAAGACCGCTTGCTTTCTATGGAACAAATCGTTGCCCTGCTCAAAGAGCACATTGCCACTGGCCGCATTGGCCAAGAGGTGCTTACCCAGTACCTAACCCGCATTGTGAGCCTGGATCTACAGCTATTTGTGAACTACATTCCAATGACTGATGACGAGTTCTTTGCCGCCTTCAAGTGGCGCGGCAGGGCCTTGCTAGCCGATGCACCAGATGAGGTTTGGGCCAAGGCCACCGGCGGCAAATTAGAGACCGTTAGGTATGCACTTTCGCACGATAGAAGCGAAACAGTGGCCTTTATCGCCTCGCTAACTGGCCCTTCAAAATAGACTTGCAGTTATGTCAAAACAGATCGTAATTCTTGCTGCCGGTATGGGCACCCGCTTGGCTCGCCCGCTACCAAAGCCGCTGACTGAACTTAGCGATGGCCGTTCAATCATGAAGCAGCAGATTGACAACATGAAGCACGCCTTTGGCGAAACCTTCAGACTGATGATTGTGGTTGGCTTCAAGCTTGAGGCAATCATCGAGCGCTTTCCGGAAGCAACATTTGTTTATAACGAACTTTACGATCAGACCAACACCTCAAAGTCTTTGCTTAAGGCGCTAAAGGCATCTGGCGATGGCAGCGTGCTCTGGATGAACGGTGACGTGGTTTTTGACCCTGAGGTTCTAAAGCGCGTAACTCCTGAGATTGATGCAGACCACTC
>JAHEGM010000060.1 GCA_024645105.1 Rhodoluna sp. | reverse complement strand
GATTCTGCGCACCAACTTGGCATCGGTTATTTTGCAGGCTGCCCAACTTGGGCTTGGCGACATATCGGCTTTTCCGTTTCTGCAGGCGCCAGATGCACGCGGTGTGAAAGATGGGCTTGGTTTGCTTGGTGAGCTGGGTGCTGTGAAAGACCCAAAGGGCAAGACCGTTGAGCTGACCAAGGTTGGCCGCAGCCTTGCCCGCCTGCCAATTGAGCCGCGCTTTGGCCGCATGCTGCTTGAGTCTAAAGAGGCTGGGCTGGTTCGCGAGGTAATGGTGATTGTTGCAGGTCTCACCATTCAAGACCCGCGCGAGCGCCCACTGGCCAAGCGCCCGCAGGCAGATCTATCGCACGCCAGATTTGCCGACCCAACCAGCGACTTTTTGAGCCTGCTTAATCTTTGGAACTACATAGAAGAGCAGCAAAAGAAACTTTCTTCTTCGGCCTTTAGGCGACTGTGCAAAAACGAGTATTTGAACTATCTGCGAGTGCGTGAATGGCAAGACCTAATCAAGCAGCTCAAGTCAATCGCCAAGCCGCTGGATATTATTGCCGGCAATGCAAAAGTAGACCCAGACGGAATTCACAAGTGTTTGCTCGCTGGTTTGCTCAGCCAAATTGGTCTGAAGCAACTCAGCGATAAAAAAGCCGCGGACCTTATAAAGAAGAACACCGATAAACCGGCAAAGGGTTCCAATGAATACCTTGGTTCAAATGGCAAGAAGTTTGTGATCTTCCCGGGTTCAACCTTGGCCAAGAAACCACCAGTGGCAATCATGAGTGCCGAACTAGTTGAAACAAGTCGTTTGTTTGCGCGAATGAATGCTGCGATTAATCCGGAGTGGGCCGAAACGCTTGCTGGCGATTTGGTCAAGCGAAGTTTTAGCGAACCACACTGGGAAAAATCTCAGGGAGCGGTGGTCGCCTACGAACGTGTGATGCTGTTTGGCGTGCCAATTGTGGTTTCGCGCCGCATGCAATATGCGCGCATCGATGCAGCTATGTGTAGAGACTTATTTATTCGACACGCTTTGGTGCACGGCGAGTGGGATTCCAAGCAGCAATTTGATCGTGCCAATCAGCAGTTGCTAAAGCAGCTTGAGGCAATTGCAGATCGTGCGCGTAAACCGCAATACGCACCTGATGACGAAGACGTGTTCCGTTTCTATAACTCAAGAATTCCGCAAGATGTTTTATCTACCCGTAGTTTCGAGGGTTGGTGGCGCAAGGCCAAGAATGAAACACCAAACCTGCTCACCATGACTCGCGATGACCTACTGCCACCAGAGATCAAGGCTCCAAGTGATCAGGACAATCCAAAAACTTGGCAGTTTGGTGAGCAAGAACTAAAGCTCAGATACCGCTACGAACCTGGCGCACCAGATGATGGAGTGACGGTTGATATTCCGATAGCCCTGCTCACTCAAGTATCGGCAGACGAGTTTGACTGGCTGGTTCCGGGCATGCGGGTTGACCTAGTTGCCGAGCTGATTCGCGGGCTACCTAAGAACCTTCGCCGAAACGTGGTGCCGGCCGCAGACTGGGCCGCTAAGGCGCTAGCCACCTTGCCAGAGCACCCCACCGAGCCGCTCGTGCAAACTTTGGCAAAAACCCTAAGGGCCCTTAGCGGCACGCACATGACCGCCGAGGACTTTGACTTTTTTGCCCTGCCTACGGCTCTGCGCATGACGTATCGGGTTATTGATGACAAGGGCCGAACCCTAGGCCTGGGGCTTGACCTAGCGGCTCTGCAGTTAAAGCTTGGGCCGGTTGCGGTGGGCGAGAAGCCCAAGAAGGCGGTTTTGAATCATTCCAAAATCAAAGCCGATTTGGCTAAACAGTTGCGAGAGCAAATTGCCTCACCGGCCGAGTACGTGGCCGAACACCTAAGCAAAGAAGAAAAGTTAGCCATAGTTTCACTGAGCTATCAGAACGTGGCGGCATTTGTCGACGATGTGATTTTCGCTTTGATAAATCAGCAGCTTTCCGAGTTCGGCGAGGAGGTCACCGCCGATTTAGACACAACCGATATGCGCGCTGCTGTAACCGAGCAAAGCATTGAGAAGTGTTTTGAGTTGGCGAAGGTGGCCGTAAAGATAGCGCAAGCTCACCGAGAAGCAAGCAAGGCAATTTCTGAGATTCAAGACATGTCACTGCTATTTGTTTTGGCAAATGAGAAAAAGCACATCGCCGAATTGATGACCAGCAAAATTATCAGCGCTACAGGCATTGAGCGAATTGCAAGAATCCCGGTTTATCTGCAGGCGAGCAAACTGCGAATTGAAAAACTTCTTGAGAATCCAGAGCGCGACAGAATCGCCGAACTAGAGCTCAACGAGGCACTGTCAATTTACGAGAATGCTGCACCAGAAAAGCGCGGCAATACAAAATGGTTGATTGAAGAACTGCGAGTTAGTTTATTTGCCCAGGTTCTAGGCGCTGCTGACACCGTATCGGTGCAGCGAATTAAAAAAGCGCTTAACTAACGGCCTTCTTGATCAGTGCCGTGATTTTCTTTTCCACATCGGCATTCCAGCCAATCAGGGCAAAAGAGGTAGCCCACATCTCATCTTTGTCTAGGTTGGCGGCATCCTGAAAACCAAGGGTTGAATAGCGCGCCTTGAACTTGCCGGCATCTTGGAAGAACACAACTGTCTTGCCCTGTTCGTCGCAGTAGGCCTGCATGCCGTACCAAGTTTTTGCCTGTAGCCCTGGTGCAACCTTCTTGACGAGTGCATGCACTTTCTTACCTAGCGCTTTGTCGGCGGGTGCCATGGCGTTAATTTTGTCGACGACCTCGGCTTCAAGCTGCTCAGGGCTCATCTTCTTACGAGCCTTGGCACGCTCGGCCATAGTCTCTTGAAGGGCCTTCTTTTCGGCTTCGCTCATTGCCATGGTTTGCACCTTTCAATTGGTTCCGACTAATAGCGTAATCTCAAAACATGAGCGATTTAAATGAAGTCGGCGACCGCGATAACTGGATTTGCTGGTTGTGCGATACAGCGGTTGATCCTGATGCTTCGGTGAATTCAGACCTTGGACCAAGCACCGATAGCTTCGCTGCCGCCAAGGCCAAAAAGGGCACAGAAACCCTGGAGCGCCTTGCTCACCGCCAGTGCAACACCATGCGCGGCAAGATTGCTCCCGTCGTACCTTGGTCTAAAGACATCTTTGTGGTTGACCCGTCACCAATTTTTGAATCGGTTGAACGTCTAAAGGCCAAGGGCGGCCGCGAGATTGTTGCTCGCTGCCCAGATCAGCGCGATGCACAACAAGCATCGGATTGGCTGCTTGATCGTCTAACCCGTTTGGCCCCAGGTGTGAAGTTCAGCACAGAACTAAAGCCTGGCGGTGGGCAAGTAATGCTCGCGCTAAAAATTAACTAGGGGTATCACTTGAAAGTCAGCCAAAACATTCTGGATTACCAGAGCGAGCTCTCAGACGCAGACGCCGAAATTGGCGCAGCAATCATCAAACTGATTGCGAAGGCGCTGCCAAAGGCTGAAGGTAAAGTTTGGCACGGACACCCGGTGTGGTTTATTGATGGAAACCCAGTAGTTGGCTACAGCTTAAAAAAGGCGGGCATTGAGGT
>JAHEGM010000091.1 GCA_024645105.1 Rhodoluna sp. | reverse complement strand
AGGGCCAAAACCAACACCGATGGCAAAATCAACGACCAGCCGATTGCCTGACTTCCAAACTGGCCGCTAAAGCTGCCGGTAGCAATTGCCAGTTGAACCAGTTGCCAGAAAACTCCCGCAGAACGAGCCCAGCGTCTGCCCCTAAGCAGGCTTAGCGACACGAAAACAACCCAGACCGCGGCAGCGGCCACGAGAGCAAATAACGCCACCGAGGTCACCAGGCTTCTAACCTCGCCAGCTATCAGGGCAACCCCTAGACGGCCCGCCAGAGCCCCCACAAATAGGCCTTCAGCGGCAACCAAGACAAAAGCCAATAGTAGGCCGAATGGGCGTTTTACTTGGGGTTCAGACATGGGTTCCTCAATATTGGGTCTTGCCAAACGGGGGTCCGTATGAAACCATTTTCACAGGACGAAAACCGCTTTTATTAGCGTAAATCACCTTTCAGGAAGATGTTTTCACCTCGTTTGACCAAAGGTCAAAGCAACACACGACATAAAGGAATAGCGTCATATATGGACATGCAATGGCTAAACGAATCACGTTGCCTAACCGAAGACCCGGAACTGTTTTTTCCGGTAGGTAACACAGGTCCAGCAGTTGACCAGATCGATCAGGCCAAGGCAGTTTGCCGCGAATGTGGCGTTTCAACTCAGTGCCTTGAGTATGCGATCAAAGAAAACCAGGACACCGGAGTTTGGGGCGGACTTAGCGAAGATGAGCGTAAGTCTCTAAAGCGCAAGTACGCTCGAGCAAGACGTGCCGGTTAATCCAAGAAATTAAAAAACCCCGCCAAATACCTCAAAAGGTTTGGCGGGTTTTTTATTTAAAGCGGCAGGCTAATTGCCACTCTGGCGCCACCCTCTGATGGCGAAGACCAGTGAATGCTGCCGCGAAGTTCACCCTCAATGAGCGTGCGAATAATTTGAGTGCCAAGCCCGGCCCCCACCTTGCCGTCAGTTAGTCCCTTGCCGTTGTCTGAGACCGTAATCGAAAGCTGTTTTGGTTTGCGCTCGGCGTTTACCGCAACCACACCGCTTCTATCGGCCAAGCCGTGCTCCACGGCATTCGTCACAATCTCAGTCAGAGCAACCGCAAGCGGAGTGGCAATCTCGCTGCGCAATTGACCAAACTTGCCGTCAATCAAAGTTTTGATTGAGGTGTTTAGGCTTGAGGCCACCTCGGTGGCAAGCATCAAGATTCGGTCAAAAACTTCATCGAAGTTCACATCTTGGTTTAGGCCCTCGCTAAGGGTGTCGTGCACCAGGGCAATAGCCGATACGCGACGCATTGCCTGCTCTAGGGATTCTTTTGCTTCGGCACTTTTTGATCGGCGCGATTGAATTCGAAGCAAACTTGCCACGGTCTGCAGATTGTTCTTCACGCGGTGGTGAATCTCGCGGATGGTTGCATCTTTGGTGATCAATTCACGCTCTTGCTTGCGAAGCTCGGTGGCATCGCGACAAAGAACTATTGCACCAACTCTTTGCCCGTTTGCCTTCAGCGGAATAGCTCTAACGGTTAGTGCAACATTTCTAGATTCCATGTCTGTTCGCCACGGAGCGCGACCGGTTAGCACCAACGGCAAAGACTCATCGATGTTTTTGCCTTTGAGAATTGGAGTTGAGGCGGCAGCTAATGACACTCCCTCAAGCTCGCCGGTGATTCCCAACCGGTTGAAAGCAGACAAACCATTGGGACTTGCAAAAGTGACCACTCCGTCAACATCAAGTCTTAGCAATCCATCGTTGGCGCGAGGAGCACCACGACGCGGGCCGGTGGGATTTGAAAAATCAGGATAGTTTCCTTCGGCAATCATCACCAGCAAGTCATTTCCGCATCCAAGGTAATTTAGCTGCAAGCGGTTTGGCATGATTACCTCGGTGAGGTTGGTGTGGCGGGTTACAACTGCAATTGGCTCGGCAGTAACCTCATCCGATTTTGTTGAAAGTTTTCTGCGCACCGGCACCGCACTCAACCTAGTGGTTGTGCCGTCTGATCCGGCTTGCGCCTTGGTGTCAACGGCCTTGCCGGTTTCAAATGCCTGCTTGACCTGGGCGGCCCATTCTTTGCGAACCGGCTCACCGCTAATGTCGCGATAAAAAATTGTTGCGGCCGATGAAGGGCGAGCGTGACCGGCAGCTACGAAACTGCCGTCTGGTGTTGGTATCCATAGCACTAGGTCGGCAAAGACTAGGTCGGCAACCAACTGCCAGTCTGCCTGCAAGAGATTCAACCACTCAATGTCGGCGTGCGAGGCACGCCCATGAGCCTTGTTGATCTCGCTAAGTGTTGACACCTAACCGAGTTTAGCCAAGGCCTTCTTGCGCATGCGGCGATCCAAAGGATTTAGCTCCCCCAGAATCTGAGTTTTTGTGAAAATGGAAAGCGCCTGCCTAGCCTGCGACGAACGCTTGGCTACTACAAGTGGCAAGGACTGTCTAAGGGCAGAGTCAGCAACGGCCGGATCATCGGGCACGAAACCTGCTACCTGAATTTGGCCCATTCTTGAAAGCGTCTCTTGAACCTGCTGCTTTGCCGACATGCCAAGCACCGAGGTGCGCAGCCGATTTACCAGAGTGAGAACCTCACCGGCCGGGCTCAAGTCAGTAAGTTGACTCATTGCCTCGATGTGACGCGCAATTGCTACCGGATCAGCACCGCAAACGGCAATTACCTGATGGGCAATTGCCAACGACCACCTGCTGATTGAATTTCTATCAATTGAGGCGTGTGGAGTTTTGAGGTCTGGCTCTAGTGAAAACGAAAGATCAAGCAGGATGAAGTCAAAATGGTTGGCCGCAAGTTCAATCAGGCTCTGCAGATTAGCCGGACTGATCTCTGGCCAGCGCCTTGAACTGCTAAGCCCGGTCATCACGGTCAGCGGTGCTGCCGCGGTGCCCAGCTCAACACTCAATCTCTTTAGTTGTTCAAGATCAAAACGGTTTTGGCCAATCAACCTAAAGGCCGCAGCTATACCGGCCGGATGATCGTTCAACCCCAATACCAAATCAATCGAGGGCGCAGACATATCGGCATCAACCAGCAAAACTTTTTTGTTTGACTCTGCCAGCAGGGTGGCCAGGCTGCAGGCGATTGTAGTTCTGCCGGGCGAACCGGCGGCCGACCAAATCGCTAGGACTCGGCCGTTATCCATCTGCGAGGGTCGGCTTCAGAATCAGAGAAATACTTGCCTCGGCTGCTATTGCACCTAGCACTGGACCAACCGCTTCAACTGGAACCCAAAGTTCTACAGCTGGATTCTGATTTGCAAACATCTCGTTGTTTTCAATCAGCTCAGATACCTCGGCACCAAGAACCAGAACAAACGGCTCACCGTGGATCTTGTTTTCATCAACCGGAGTAACCCACAAATCAACCGATGCACCAGGCACAAGTCCGGTGGGTAGACCCATATCGGATTGCACCACTAGTGGCACCCGCTCGTCAATCACCACGCTTGCCAACATGCTGCGCGGAATCAATTGACCCGCACGGATGGGACCAAGCAGGTATCCGCCGGCTGGGATTTCTGAAACCTTTAGGTACTGCTTGGAGCTGAGGCCTAAATTCACAGACTGCACCTGAGTGTCGCTGGCTACAAAGGTGCTTCCGGCAGGCAGATCCCTGGCGGCCACGAGGTATTCATCGGTGTGGTTATTTTGCTGAATGACAAAATTTACCGCCAAGACTGAGGCCACGAAGAATGCAGCGGCGGCCAATAGGCTCTTGGTTTTGGTGTTGCGGGCTGAACCCAGTTTCCTGATTTTCGACATGG